>DBFNYT010000155.1:0-24274 GCA_048425625.1 Collinsella sp.
GACGGCAGCGGCCAGCTGACCGCGACGGCGAACAAGGCAGCTGAGGATCTGACCTTCACCAACACCTACACGCCGACGGCGACGACGGCGACGATTACCGGCACGAAGGCCCTGACCGGCCGCATCCTGGCCGAGGGTGAGTTCTCCTTCGACCTGAAGGACGCCGACGGTAACGTGGTGCAGACGGTGCAGAACGGCGCCGACGGCACGTTTGGCTTCGCGCCGCTGCAGCTGGACAAGGTGGGGACGTACGTCTACACCGTGTCCGAGCGGGCAGGGGCGACGGCGAACGGCGTCACCTACGACACGACGGTCTTTACCGCGACGGTGACGGTGACGGAGAATGCGGAGACGCACGCGCTGGAGGCGCAGGTTGCCTACAGCAAGGGCGGCAAGGCTGCGGATGCGGTGGCATTCAGCAACAGCTACGCGCCGGCCGCGACTGAGGTGAAGCTGGGGGCCTCCAAGGTGCTGAGCGGCAAGGACCTAAAGGAAGGGCAGTTCTCCTTCCAGCTGAAGGATGCCGATGGCAAAGTGCTGCAGACCGCCAAGAACGCGGCAGGCGGCACGGTGGGCTTCGAGGCGATCTCGTACGACAAGCCCGGGACATACACCTACAGCATCTCCGAGGTGGACGACGGTCAGAAGAACGTGACGTACGACGCGGCCGAGCACCAGGTAACGGTGATGGTGACGGACGACGGCGCGGGCCATCTGGTGGCGACGGTAACCTATGACGGTGACGTGGCTCCGGTGTTCAAGAACACGTACACGCCGCCGACCACCCCGCCGGTCAACCCGCCGACGGAGCCGCCCACCAACCCACCGGTGTCGAAGGAGGAGAAGCCGGGTCTGCCGAACATGGGCGATACCAGCTTGTCGCCGATGGCCCTGGGTGGCATCGCGGGCGGCGCAGTGGTGCTGATCGCCACAGGTGTGATCCTGCGGCGCCGGAACCGGTAGCTGCGGCGGCCGAGAAGGGCTTTGATTGAGGGCGGGTGGTCGCAGGGCGCGGCCGCCCGCCCTTTTTGGTGAAAGGCCATGTTAAACCGCATTTGCACGTCCGGCTCCGGATGGAACTCGTACTCCGGCTCCATCATCTTCTTCCAGGTCTTCCTGTAGCGCCCGTCCTCGGGCTGCCCGCGCGTGAGCGGCGTCCTGTTCCCGTCGCGCCTACCTCCAAGGCATCCGCTTCCTCAACGCCCTGCTCCACACGCTCTAGAAATCCGGAAAAGCTGCACGAAGCGGCCATCTGGACCCGGAAAAGCTGCAAATCTAGGCCAACTACACCCGGAAAAGCTGCAAACCGCAGGTGAAGGATGGTGCGTAGTGTGTACGCGCAAGCCTCCGAGCGCGTGCGTGCGCGGGCGTGCTTTGAATCGTTGCCGCGCCAGCTCGCAAAGGAGAATACGAAGTTCCAGTATTCCGTGGTCGAGAACAGGGGAACGGCGCGCAAATTTGGCTCGTCCGTGGATTGGCTCGTGGGAGCAGGTATGGTGCGACGGTGCCAGTCGGTGAGCGCCGCCCAATTCCCTCTTGCCGCCTATGAAGACGGGACGAAGTTTCGCCTCTATGCTGCCGATACGGGCGTGCTCATGGCCATGTACGGCTTCGAAATGCTGGAGGCGGTGGTGAACAACAAGCTCGCGGGTCCCATGAAGGGCGGCCTCTACGAGAACCTGGTCGCCTGCATGCTTTCGGCGCGGGGTGTGGCTCTGCGTTATTGGCGGTCGCAGAAGGGCGATAGGGAAATAGAGTTTCTCGTCGACTCGCCCGACGCGAGCGTTGTGCCCATTGAGGTGAAGGCCTCGCGCGGATCTACGGTATCGCTCAACGACATGCTCGAGCGGCAGGACGTGAACCTTGGGTACAAGCTGATAGACGGTAACGTCGGCCGAGACGGCAAAAAGGTGACGCTTCCGTTATATATGGCCATGTTCTTAAAGTAGAGCCTTACGTTGGCGGACTGACCCTGTGTCACATTCCGTGCGGGTTATATACAGGTATGCCTGCGCACGCTATCATGTATGGGTTAGACCGCAACTATGTACCCCATACGCGAAGGGATACGCATGTATCTGAAGATCGACATGTTCTAGCTGGGCTTACCCCCGCAGTGGCGCCGCGCGCCCCATCAACTCTGCCGATTTTCACCTTCACGCACATAAAGGAGTCCCGCCATGCGCGACAAGCTCGAAAAGATCATCAAGGCCTACGAGGAGCTCGAGAAGAAGCTTTCCGACCCGGCCGTCGCCTCCGACATCAAGGAGTTCACGCGTCTCAACAAGGAGTACGCACACCAGTCCGACCTCATCGCTGCCTCGCGTGAGTACATCGGCGCGCTCGATGACATCGAGGCCGCCAAGGAGATGCTCCGCGACACCAGCGATGCGGACGAGAAGGAGATGCTCCAGATGGACATCTCCGAGAACGAGGAAAAGCTCCCGCAGCTCGAGGAAGATATCAAGTACATGCTCATCCCGAGCGATCCCAACGACGACAAGAACACCATCGTCGAGATTCGCTCCGCCGCCGGTGGCGACGAGGCTGCCATCTTTGCCGGCGATCTGTACAAGATGTATCAGCGCTTCTGCGAATCGCGCGGCTGGAAGACCACCGTGCTCGATTCCAGCCCCAGCGAGGCTGGCGGCTTTAAGTCCATCGAGTTCAAGGTCGAGGGCGACCGTGTCTACTCCGTCATGAAGTACGAATCCGGCGTGCACCGCGTCCAGCGTGTCCCCAAGACCGAGTCTCAGGGCCGTATCCAGACTTCCACGGCCACCGTCGCCGTGCTTCCCGAGGCCGAGGAGATCGACGTCCAGATTAACCAGTCCGATCTGCGCATCGACACCTACTGCGCTTCCGGCCCTGGCGGTCAGTGCGTTAACACCACCTACTCTGCCGTGCGCATCACCCACCTGCCCACCAACACCGTGGTGCAGTCGCAGGAGCAGCGCTCCCAGATTCAGAACCGCGAGGTCTGCATGCAGATGCTGCGCGCCCGTCTGTACGAGATGGAGCTCGAGAAGCAGCAGGCCGAGCTCGGTGCCGAGCGTCAGAGCCAGATCGGCCACGGCAACCGTTCCGAGAAGATCCGTACCTACAACCAGCCCCAGGACCGTGTGACCGATCACCGCATCGGCTTCAACTCCACCTACAACGGCGTGCTTCTGGGCGACCAGCTCGGCACCGTCATCGAGGCCCTCGCCGCCGCCGAGCGAGCCGAGAAGCTGGCACAGGCCGTTTAGGTTACGCGGTTTTACCAAACCGCGTAACCCGTCGACGCTGCGCGGGCCGCATTTGGACAATCTGCCGTTCAATTTCAAGGGCGCGACCAGAAGGTCAGCGCCCTTTCATTTCACGGCACCTTGCCTCAAATGCGACCCGCTCGCTGGCATTGCCAAAACATCGAGGTAGTCATTGGGTGCGGCACTTGGGGACGTTCCTTATGTGCCGGCACTTAGGGACAGTCCTTCGAGCGGCAGCACGTAAGGAGGGGTCCCAATGACTGCTTTTGGTAAATGGCTATATGAGTTTATTTAATTGGACTTGAGGGCCATCGGATCGTTTGCCAGCTCAAAGGAAATAAAAACATTCGTTCACTATCAAAAATAATGCTTACATTATCGCTCAAGAAGTCGCAGGGCATTTTTCGGCGCGTTGTCCGTCAAGCGATTTGGCAAGTATCCGGTTAGATATTGGTCAGTTTTGGGGCAACCTTGCCAAAAGCTGGACGAATGCAAATCTAGACGTCGACGAATGAGCACTTTGGACGCACCCGAAACAAATTTCTGGGCTGATTCTCGATAATCGCCCTCAATTGTCCCTTGTCATGCGGTGCCCTCGCGTACAATCTGCTCCGACATTCACGCGCCGCCCGGCGCTCAAGAGGGGAGGACCCCATGGCAAACGAGATCTGGACCATCAAGCGTTGTCTCGAGTGGACCAAGGAGTACCTGGCCGAGCGCGGCGAGGAGCATCCCCGTCTTTCTGCCGAGTGGCTGCTGTGCGCGGCCACGGGTCTGGCGCGCATCGACTTGTATATGCGCATGGATGAAACGCTCGACGCGGCCCAGCTCGAAACCATGCACGCGGCCGTCGTCCGCCGTGCCAAGGGCGAACCGCTGCAGTACATCACGGGTAGCACACAGTTCCGCATGATCGACGTTGCCTGCGCCCCCGGCGTACTCATCCCGCGTCCCGAGACCGAGATGCTCGTCGAGGAAGTGCTGAACTATCTGGACGCCGAGGTGCTGAGCCCCGAGGCCGCTGCCCGTCAGCGCGTGGAGTTGCCCTGGAACGATGAGGTCGAGCAGGCCCGCAAGGCCGAGGCCGCGCTGGCCGATGAACGCGCGACCGCCGAGCGCCGTGCCGCCAACTTAACGGCTGCCGATGAGGCCGCGTTGGGCGGCGATGTGCTCGGTAGCCGCGCCTATGCCGAGGAGCTGGCCGATCGCGAGGCGGAGGAAGCTGCTGCGCAGGCCGCTGAAGCCGAGGCCATGGAAGCCTCCGAGCCCGAGCTCGACGAATACGGCATCGCCATCGAGAGCAACGACCAGCAGGCGACTCCCACGCAAGACGCCGCCGAGGCTAACGAGTCCGCTCCGACCGAGCCCCGCACCGCCCGCGTCCTCGAGGTCGGTTGCGGCACGGGCTGCATCTCGCTCTCGCTTGCCTGGGAGCGCCGCGGCCACGTCACCTGCACCGCTACCGATATCGAGCCGCGCGCCATCGACCTTGCTATCAAAAACCGCGACGCCCTTGGCCTCACGTCCGACGAGGTCGCCTTCAGCCTCACCAACCTGGTGAGCTCTGTTCCTCGCGAAGAGTGGGGTACCTTTGACGTGCTCGTCTCCAATCCGCCCTACATCCCCACCGATGTCATGCGCTCGCTGCCGCACGAGGTCAAGGACTTTGAGCCCGACCTGGCGCTCGAGGGCGGTGCCGACGGCCTGGATATCTTCCGCCGCCTGCTCAACGCGGCCCCCTACATGTTGTGCGCCGGCGGCCTCTTTGCCTGCGAGCTCTACGAGGGCGCCCTCGATGCCGCAGCCGAGCTCTGTCGCCAGGCGGGCCTTTCGGACGTGCGCATCGTCCGCGATCTTACCGATCGCCCCCGAATCGTCCGAGCCATCGTCACGGAGCCCAAACAGCGTCAGTAATATTTATTAACTGATTCATTTCTAATTATAAAGCAATTTATAATTATCTCGGTTGGTAGCTGGTAGCCGAGGGGGTCATAATGAAACAACGATTTACCTATGACTGCGTTCTCATAAAAGAAGACGACGGTTACTGTGCCAGCTTCCCGCAGGTCCCCGGGGCCTTTGCCGATGGCGATACACGCGAAGAAGCAATAGCTCATGCCATCGAGGCGCTGATGGCGTTTTTGGCCGACGATCTTAACAATGGTCGGGCTCCGGCTGGGTACGAGCGTTCGGCCGAGGTCGTGGCCCTTTCAGTCGAAATCGACCACGAGGACGCTCGGGAAGCGGCGTGTCGAACGTTTAAGGACGCGGCGGCGGACCTCAGGGTTTCCGCACCGCGAATCACTGCGCTGGTCAAAGCCGGCAAACTCGATGTTGAGCTTGTCGACGGCCGTCGGATGATTACGATCGACAGCATCGAGCGTTACGCCGCTCAGGAACGCCATGCCGGCAGGCCAAAGAAGTTCGTCGCAGTCCAATAACCCCTCGTTGCCTACTGATCTCGGGCTTCACTTCTGCAAAAAAGACCCTTCGAGCCTATTTCCGCTCTTGCAATATACCGTAAAACTTCTACTATAGAAGGAGAAAGGTATGTCAAATCAGCCGCATCGATACCGCATTGTGCTCGATTACATCGAGCCTTGGCTCGATGAGCAGGATGAGTCTACGTTGCGACAGATTTACGCAGACCTTTTGGTACTTGAGAAAGAAGGTCCTAGCCTTGGTCGTCCGCTGGTTGACCGCGTGAAGGGCTCGAAATTGCATCATTTAAAGGAACTAAGGGTGACGTCGTGCGGACCGTCGGTGATTCGTATCCTTTTTGCCTTTGACCCCAAACGTCAGGCAGTGTTGCTGTTGGCGGGAGATAAGTCGCAGGCGGAGTCGTCGAAGGCAAAGTGGAACGGCTGGTATGCGATCAGCATTCCCAGGGCGGAACAAATATACCGTCGCCATGTAAGGAGGCTCGATCAAGATGGAGCTGCATGAGTATATGGAATCACGCGGGATAGCGCGTGAATCTATTGCCGCCGAGCAGGAGAAAACTCGTGAACGTATCGAAGCCTATAAGCTCGCTCAAATTCGCAAACTAAAGGATCTGACGCAGGCCTCGGTGGCCCAGTCGATGGGTGTTTCTCAAAAACGCATATCGGAGCTCGAGCGCGGGGAGCTGGGATCAATGAGGCTCGACACGCTGAGCAGGTACGCAGAGAGCCTCGGCGGAAAACTGGTTGCAAGCATCGAGTTTCCCGATCGTACCGTTACGCTTGCGCGCTAAAAATCTTCAATTAACCCCCTCACTTTCACCGACTACTAGAGCCGCTCACCAAACCAACATGCGCTCTGGGCAAATAGGTTGAATGTTTCGTGCGAGAATGCCCCACAGTAAACAAACTTGCACCGGAGCGTAAGGGGCTGGCATACACATGCAGACGGTCTATCGGGTATACGAGGGAACGCGCGAGCCGCATCGGCTTGCCGTCGAGCGCACGGCCGAGGTGCTCGGCCGCGGCGGCCTGGCCTTGATTCCGACCGAGACCGTCTACGGTGTCGCCGTGGCAGTCAACGCCTTCTCGGACGCCGTGCCCCAAGATACAAGCGAATTCCCATCGTGGCCGCGCGATCCGCAGGCTGCCGTCAATGGCGCCGCAGTTCCTGCGCTCGGCACCGGCTATCGCCGTATCTTCACTCTCAAGCAACGTGAGCTCACGCAAACCGTCGCTTGGCTGGTCGATGGCGTCGAAGCACTCGACCGCTATGGCGTGGATATCCCGGAAGATGCCCGCGTACTCGCGCGACGATGCTGGCCGGGAGCCCTGACTATCGTGGTCAAGGCAGCCCCCTGCGTGCCGACCTTTATGCGCGCTGCCGACGACACCGTGGCCCTGCGCGCTTCGGCCTCTCCCGTGGTCCAAGCGCTCATCCGCGCCTGCGGCAGTCCCCTTGCCTGCACGAGCGCCAACACGCACGGCGCGCCTTCGCCGGCAAGCTTTGCCGCCGTCGAGGGTCGCATCCTGGAGGGGGTCGATGTTGCCGTCGACGCCGGTGAGACCCCGTGTCGCGACGCCTCGACCATCGTGTCGTTCCAGCACGGCGGGCTCCAGATCCTGCGCCAAGGCGCACTTCCCGCATCAGAGATCGAACGGGTCCTGTCCGACCCGATGCAATAGAAAGGTATAAGCGATGTCGTTGAATCTGGGCAGCCTGGGCATGGAAGATGCCTCGTTTAACTTTGGCGGTTCCTACATCATGGCGCTCGACTGCGGCACTACCTCGGTACTCGCGGCCATTGTCGACGAATACGGCTGCATCGTCGCGCAGGCGCGTCGTAGCGTCAAAACGAGTTTTCCGCGTCCCGGTTGGGTAGAGCAAGACCCCATGACGGTCCTTGCCAGCCAGATTGCCGTCATGATGGAGGTTCAGTTTAAGAGCGGTATCCATTCCGACCGCATCGCCGCCATCGGCATCTCCAACCAGCGCGAGACCACGGTGGTCTGGGACCGCGTGAGCGGCCAGCCCATCTATAACGCCATCGTATGGCAGTGCCGTCGTACCGCGCCGGCGATCGACGCGTTGGTTGAACAGGGTTGCGAGGAGCTGGTGCGCTCCCGCACGGGACTCACGCTCGATCCGTATTTCTCGGCCTCCAAGGTGCAGTGGATTCTCGACAACGTCGACGGCGCACGCGAGAGCGCGGCGGCGGGCGACCTCATGTTTGGCACCATCGACACCTGGCTCATCTACAACCTCACCGGCGGCCAGGTCTTTGCCACCGACTACACCAATGCCAGCCGCACGGCACTCTTTAATATCCATACGCTCGATTGGGACGACGACCTGCTGGCGCTCTTTGACGTTCCACGTTCCATGATGCCCGAGGTTCGCTGGAGCTCGGGCGACTACGGCCGCGTCGCGAGCGACATCATGACCAACATGCCGCCCATCATGGGCGTGGCGGGTGACCAACAGGCGTCGCTGTTCGGCCACTGTTGTTTCCGTCCCGGCCAGACCAAAAACACCTATGGCACGGGCTGCTTTATGCTCATGAACACCGGCGACGAGATCGTCGAATCCAAGAATGGCCTGGTCTCCACCATCGGTATCGCTGCGGACGACAAAGTCAGCTATGCGCTCGAGGGCTCTATTTTTGCCGCCGGCTCAACGATGAACTGGCTTCGCAACAACATGGGCATCATCTCGAGCGTGAGCGAGTCGGCACAACTCGCCGCTTCGATTAGCGACAACGAGGGCTGCTACTTCGTTCCCGCCTTTGCAGGTTTGGGTGCTCCCTGGTGGGACCCGCATGCTCGCGGTATCGTGTGCGGTCTGACCGGCGCCTCGAGCCGTGCGACCATCGTACGTGCCGCCTGCGAATCCATGGCATATCAGAGCTACGACGTGCTGCGCGCCATGGAGCAGGACGTGGGGCTTTCGATCGAGCGCCTGTCTGTCGATGGCGGTGCCTCGCGCAACGAGTTCATCATGCAATTCCAGGCCGACCTGCTGGATATCCCCGTGCTGCAATGCGAGACGGTGGAGACCACGGCAATCGGTGCCGCGTACTTGGCGGGTCTTGCCGTCGGCTATTGGGAAGACCTGGAGGAGCTGGAGCAAAATGCCCAGATCGTTAGGACCTTCCTTCCCCACATGTCCGCCGAGCGCCGCGAGCAAAACCTTGCGGGCTGGCGTGATGCCGTCAAGCGCTCGCTCAGTACCGCACAGTAGGGCTGCGATGGGCGGCCCGATACAACAAACCGCTAAACTTATGCATGGCGTGCGGCGGCAACATTGCTGCGCGCCTTGTCAGCAAGGCCGTTTTGCGGCTGCAACGAAAGGGGCAATCAACCCATGACCGTCACCTACGATGCGTCCCGTGTGACGCTTGTCGATCATCCGCTCGTCCAGCACAAGCTGTCGATCCTGCGCGACAAAAACACCGGCACCAACCAGTTCCGTCAGCTCGTGCGCGAACTCGCGCTTTTTGACGGCTACGAGGCCATGCGCGACCTACCTATGGAAGACGTCGAGGTCGAGACCCCCATCACTACCGCCACGTTCAAACAGCTTGCCGGCAAGAAACTCGCCATCGTGCCCATCCTGCGTGCGGGCCTTGGCATGGTCGACGGTATCCTCGACCTGGTGCCCTCCGCTCGCGTGGGCCACATCGGCATGGAGCGCGACGAGGTCACCCACGAGCCGCACGAGTATTACTGCAAGATGCCCAAGGATATCGACCAGCGCATCTGCCTGGTCGTCGACCCCATGCTCGCCACGGGCGGTTCGGCCGAGATGGCCATCAGTTACCTGCGCGAGCGCGGTGTCAAGGACATCCGCATGCTGTGCATCGTCGCGGCCCCCGAGGGCCTCAAGTCGCTGACTGAGAAGGACCCTGATGTGCATATCTATACCTGCGCCATCGACGACCATCTCAACGAGGCTGCCTACATCGTTCCCGGCCTCGGCGACGCCGGCGACCGCATCTACGGCACGCTCTAGTCGCTGGGCTAAGACGGCCGCGGCTGCAAATACGAAGAAACGGTGCGCGCGGACGAACAAAAGGCGACCGCGCGCACTCCTGTTAACGGACGTTTTGCCCTGCAGGGTTCGAGAAAAACGTATTACCGTACCTGCGGCATAAAGAAGGTCTTAAGAAAACGAACAGGTGCGTATTAACCGATGCTTTTTCGGTTGTACTTTAGCGATTGGCTCGTACAATAGTCACCAATGTTTGGCGGGAACTGTTCTGTGAAGCGTTAAAAAGGAAAGTGAGGACGCCAGTGTTTCAGATAGCCGATCTGCTCGCTATCGTTGCAGGCGCCATCGCGGGCGCAATTGCCTTCCTTCCCTTTGTCTTTACGCTCAAGCCGGTTCTTGACGATAAACAGAATGCGGACATGCTCAAGGGTATGGTGAGCCTGGCGGTCTCGGCAATCGCCCTGCTCGTCTTTACCTTGGTTGTGTTTGTGTTGTTCGGAGAGGCATTTCGCATGTTCCTCCTGGGCGAGGCGATCGGCTTCGTGGCCTTTATGGCCGCCTGCACGGTTCGCGTCGCCAAGGCGCTGCGAGATCCTCATGAGGTCGAAAGGTAAGTCGTGGAAATTTTTGAAAAGCTGCCTGATGAGATTAATCATCTGGTCAGCGAGTTCAGCTCCACCCCTGTCGTGGGCGATCTGAGCTGCGGCATCACGCAGTACTCGTTTTGGCTGATCGTCTCCACGATCGTGCTCCTGATCGTCCTGGCCGTGTTCAAGAAGAAGCAGACCCTGGTTCCCAAGGGCTTCTTCGTCAACGGTTTCGAGTACATCATCGAGTACGTCGAGAACGATATCGGCAAGGGCGTCGTGGGTGAGAACTGGAAGAAGCACTTCCCGTTCCTGTGCTCGCTTTTCCTGTTCATTCTGATCAACAACATGATCGGCCTGATCCCGGGAATGAAGCCCGGCACCGGCGCAATCGGCTCCACCGCCGCGCTCGCCATCTTCGCCTTCGTGTACTTCATCTACTACGGATGCAAGGCTCACGGCGTGATCGGCTACATCAAGAGCCTCGCCCCGCAGGGCGTGAGCTTCCCGATGAACGTGCTCGTGTGGGTCGTCGAGCTCTTCTCGACCTTCCTGCGCCTCATCACGCTCGCCGTCCGTCTGTTCTGCAACATGTTTGCAGGACACGTGGTCATGGGCTCGTTCGCCATCATGGCGAGCATGTTCATGCAGCCGCTGCTTCAGCAGGTTTCCGCGGCCCACGCCATCGGCGCCCTGCCTTCGCTGGCCTGGCTTGCCATCCTCATCCTGATCTATGCGATCGAGCTTGTGGTCGGCGCCATCCAGGCTTACGTCTTCACGGTCCTTACCGCCGTGTATGTCTCCGAGGCAGAGGAGGTCGCGGAGGAGGAGTAGTCTTCCGTTCGCGCCTTAAAGGTAAGGCAATTCGTTAAACCGCCGGTGCCCGTACCCATGGAGCCCGGCAGTTATAAAAAGGTTATCCTGCGTGAAATAAGACACGCACGACAAAGGAGGAATCGTGGGAGTTATCGGTTACGGTCTCGGTGTTATCGGCGCTGGTCTTGCTATCGGCCTGTCTGCTCTGGGTGCTACGGGTGCTATGGCCCGTCAGCCTGAGGTCCAGGGCCGCGTGTTCACCGTCTTCATCATGGGCTCCGCCTTCGGCGAGGCTCTGGCTCTGATCGGCTTCGTTGTCGCGCTGATCGTTAAATAGCACGGAGCGTCAAGTATGAATCTTTCATCCCAGAAGAGCGCGATCGCACTCTCCGCGTCCGCGGCCGCGCTGCTCATGCCGGTTTCCGCGTTCGCTGAGGACGGCGCTGCCGGTGCGGACATCCTCATCCCTAAGATGGCGGAGTTCATCCCGGCGCTTATCGCCTTCCTGATTATCTGGATCGTGCTGGCCAAGGTCGCCCTGCCGGGCATCATGAAAACCATGGAGGAGCGCGGCAAGAAGATCGAGGAGAGCCTCGACGAGGCCGAGAAGACCAAGCAGGAGGCTATCGCCAAGCGCGCTGAGTCCGACTCGATCGTCACCGACGCCCGTCGTCAGGCTGCCGACATTGTTCTCGAGGCCCGTAAGGACGCCGAGTCCGAGCGCGCCCGCATTATCGAGGCTGCTCACAAGGAGGCCGAGGAGATCATCGCCAAGGCCCATACGACCGTCGAGGACGAGCGCAAGTCCATCTACGCCGGTGCCGCGAGCTCCATTGCCGACCTGTCCGTTGCCGTCGCCACCAAGATCGTGGGCGAGGCACTCGAGGACGAGGCCGAGCAGAAGAAGCTCATCGAGCGCTACATCCAGGAAGCAGGTAGCCTGAATGCCGACTAGCCGCTATCAGGACAAGGTGCTCGAGACCTACGCGCGCTCCATTCTGGAAGCCGCTAAGGCCGAGAACCATGTGTTCGAGGACCTCGAGATGATCGAGCGCCTGGCTTCTGCCAGCCCCGAGATCATCGCTGTGCTCGACACCATGTCCAAGCGCGACCAGCTCGACCTTCTTCCCAAGGTGGCAGCTGCCTTTAAGTATGTTGCCGAGGAAGACGAGGATGTAGTGGGCGTGACCGTCACCACGGCGATCCCGCTCGACGACGAGCTGCGTCAAACCATCACTAAGAAATGCGAGCAGGACTTCGGCCGCAAGGTATTCCTTATCGAGCAGGTCGACCCGTCTATCGTGGGCGGCCTGGTGCTCGAGGCTCGCGGCGAGCGTCGTGACATTTCCGTCAAGACGCAGCTGCGCATCGCGCAGGAGACCCTCGCAAACTCTGCTAATTCGTACGGAGGTGAAGCCTAATGTCCGAAACCCTCAATGCCCAGGATATCGCCAAGAAACTGCAGGAGCAGCTCACGAGCCTCTCCGCGACGGTCGATACGCATGAGGTTTCAACGGTCGACGAGGTAGGCGACGGCATCGCGCGCGTCTCCGGCCTCAAGAGCGCCATGGCAGGCGAGCTTCTGGAGTTCAAGAGCTCCGATACCGGTGAGACCGTCTTCGGCCTTGCCCAGAACCTTGACCGTGACGAGGTCGGCGCCGTTCTGTTTGGTGCCGTCGACTCCATCAAGGAAGGCGACGAGTGCCGCACCACTGGCCGCATTATGGATATCCCTGTGAGCCGCGCCATGCTCGGCCGCGTCGTCAATCCGCTCGGCCAGCCCATCGACGGCCTGGGCGACATCGTCGCCACGCACCGTCGCCCCATCGAGTTCAAGGCCCCCGGCGTCATCGACCGTACCCCGGTGTGTGAGCCGGTTCAGACCGGTCTGCTCGCTATCGACTCCATGGTGCCTATTGGCCGCGGTCAGCGTGAGCTCATCATCGGCGACCGTAAGACCGGTAAGACCGCCATCGCCATCGACGCTATCCTCAACCAGCGCGGTAAGGGCATGGTCTGCATCTATGTCGCCATCGGCCAGAAGGCCTCCACGGTTGCCAACATCCGCGAGACCCTCGCTCAGCACGGTGCGCTCGACTACACCATTATCGTTTCGGCCACCGCTGCCGATTCCGCCCCTATGCAGTACATCGCGCCTATGGCCGGTGCCGCTATCGGCGAGTTCTTCATGTACAACGGTGAGGACGGCAAGCCCGCCAGCGAGACCAACCCCGGTGGCCACGTGCTCGTCATCTACGACGACCTGTCCAAGCAGGCCGTGGCCTACCGTCAGATGTCGCTGACGCTGCATCGTCCGCCCGGACGCGAGGCCTATCCTGGCGACATCTTCTACCTGCACTCCCGTCTGCTCGAGCGTGCAGTCAAGATGTCCAAGAAGAACGGTTACGGCTCCATGACGGCTCTTCCGATCATCGAGACCCAGGACGGCGACGTCTCGGCCTACATTCCGACCAACGTCATTTCCATTACCGATGGTCAGATCTACCTGCAGTCCGAGCTTTTCTTCCAGGGCCAGCGCCCGGCAGTCGACGTGGGCATTTCCGTGTCCCGCGTCGGTGGCGACGCACAGACCAAGGCCATGAAGCAGGTCGCCGGCAACCTCCGTCTGGACCTTGCTTCGTACCAGGAGCTCGCCGGCTTCACACAGTTCGGCTCCGACCTCGACGAGGCCACGCAAAAGCAGCTTACCCACGGCGCTCGCATGACTGAGCTCCTTAAGCAGCCGCGCTACAAGCCGTTTGAGGTTGGCGAGCAGATCGTTACGCTGTTCGCTGGCAACGAGGGCTTCCTGGATGACCTGGAGATTGCCGACGTGCTGCCTTTCCGTGCCGAGCTCATCGAGTACATGGACAATGGCTTTGGCTCGCTGCTCGACAAGGTTCGCGCCAAGAAGATCGATGATGACACCAAGGCTGAGCTCTTGCGCGTCATCGGCGACTTCAAGCAGCAGTTCATGGCCAAGCACCATTCGGATGTTTCTGGATCAGAGGAGAACTAAGCCCCATGGCCAACCTTCGCGACATTAAGAAGCGAATCTCCTCGGTTACCACGACCAAGCAGATCACGCGCACGATGGAGATGGTCTCTACGGCCAAGATCCGTCGTGCTCTCGATCGCTCCAAGCAGGCCGAGCCCTATAAGGAGGCGCTGACCGACGTCATGTTGACGGTCGCCGGCGACGCCTCCTGTTCGGGCACCGATCCCATGCTGCAGAAGCATGAGAGCGTCAAGCATGGCCTGATTGTCGTTATTGCCTCGGACCGCGGCCTTGCCGGCGGTTTCAATACGACGGTGGAGCGCACGGCCGAAAAGCTCGCCGCTTCTTGGGCGAACGACGGCATCGAGTGCGAGATCATCGCGTGCGGGCGTAAGCCGGCCACGTATTTCCGTGACCGCGCAAACGTCGTCATGCACTTTGAGGGCAACTCCTCTGAGCCCGATTTCAACCAGGCCCGCATGATCTCCTCTCATATCTGCGATGCGTATCGTGCCGGTGAGCTTGACCGTGTCGAGCTTGTCTACCACCACGCCAAGAATCGCGTGGATCAGGAGCTTCGCGTCGAGCATCTGTTGCCGCTCGACCCCGAGATGATCGCTATGCCCCACGGTCCGCGTAAGAACGAGACCGACGCCCCTAAGCGCATCTCGTCCACGTTCGAGTTCGTGCCCTCTCCCGAGCATGTTCTCGGCAAGCTTGTGCCGTCTTATATCCTGACGGTCATCTACCAGGCCCTGATCGATTCGGCGGCTGCCGAGCAGGGTGCACGCCGCAAGGCCATGCACTCCGCGACGGAAAACGCCACCGCGATCATCTCGACCCTTACCCGCACGTATAGTCGCGTGCGCCAGGCTTCGATCACGACCGAGATTAACGAGATCGTCGGCGGAGCCTCAGCATTGGAGGAACAGTAATGGCTAATAACACCGTAAAGCTTGCGGTCGAGGAAGCCACCAAGAAGACGACTGCCGGTGATGGTCGCATCGTGCGAATCATCGGCCCTGTCGTCGACGTCAAGTTTGACGGCGCGGTGCCCCCGATCTACAACGCGCTCACGGTCGAGGCCGAGACCCCGATCGGTCATCTGAGCACGATCCTCGAGGTCGAGAGCCAGCTTCCGGGCGGCGTCGTCCGCACGGTCGCCATGTCCTCGACCGACGGCCTGCAGCGCGGCCTCATCGCCACCGATACCGGTGAGCCCATGAAGATGCCGGTCGGCCCCGAGACGCTCGGCCGCATTTGGAACGTCATGGGCAAGCCCGTCGACGGCAAGCCCATGCCCGAGGTGGAGGAGTTCTACCCCATCCACCATGCAGCGCCCCGTTTCGACGAGCTCACCACCAAGACCGAGATCTTCGAGACCGGCATCAAGGCCGTCGACCTGCTCGAGCCCTACATCCGTGGCGGCAAGACAGGCCTGTTCGGCGGCGCCGGCGTCGGCAAGACCGTTTTGATTCAGGAGCTCATCAACAACCTCGCCCAGGAGCACGGCGGCACTTCGGTGTTCACCGGCGTCGGCGAGCGTACCCGCGAGGGCACCGACCTGTTCCTCGAGATGAGCGAGTCTGGCGTTATCGACAAGACCTGCTTGGTCTATGGTCAGATGAACGAGCCGCCCGGAGCGCGTCTGCGCATCGGTCTGGCCGGCCTTACCACCGCTGAGTATTTCCGTGATCGTGGCCAGGACGTTCTGCTGTTCATCGACAACATCTTCCGCTTCTCCCAGGCAGGTTCCGAGGTTTCCGCACTGCTGGGCCGTATGCCGTCCGCCGTTGGTTACCAGCCCACGCTGGCAACCGAGATGGGCGACCTCCAGGAGCGCATTACCTCGACCAAGACGGGCTCCATTACCTCCGTCCAGGCTGTCTACGTCCCCGCAGACGACCTGACCGACCCGGCGCCTGCCACGACGTTTACGCACCTCGACGCCACCACGGTTCTTTCGCGTAGCATTTCGTCGCTCGGCCTGTTCCCGGCTATCGACCCGCTCGCGTCTTCCTCCGACGCTCTCGATCCCTCGATCGTCGGCGAGGAGCACTACCGTGTCGCCGTCAAGGTCCAGGAGCTCCTGCAGGAGTACTCCGACCTTCAGGACATCATCGCCATTCTGGGTATGGACGAGCTGTCCGAGGAGCAGCGCCTTACGGTCAACCGTGCCCGTAAGATTCAGCAGTTCCTCTCGCAGTCCTTCCACGTCGCCGAGAAGTTCACCGGCAACCCCGGTGTCTACGTCCGCGTCGAGGATACCGTCCGCTCTTTCGCCGAGATTGTCGACGGCAAGGCCGATGACCTGCCCGAGCAGGCTTTCCGCTATGCTTCCACGATTGAGGACGTGCGCGAGCGCGCCCGCAAGATGGGGGAGAAGTAGGTTATGCGTATCCGCATCGTGTGCCCCGTGAGCTGCGCCTATGAGGGCGACGCTGCGTTTGTGTCGATTCCGTCCACGGATGGCGAGTTTGGCGTTCTGCCTGCTCACTCCAGCGAGATCTGCACGATCGACCGCGGTTACGTTCGCGTTTCCGATAAGGCCATGGGCACTGTCGACCACACGTTTGCCGTGGCCGGCGGCTATGCCCAGGTTGCGGACGATGTCGTGACCGTTCTCGCCGAGCGCGCTTGCGATTTGGCGACCGTCGATGCCGACAAGCTTAAAGCTGATATTCAAGGTTTTGAAGAGAAGCTGGGTAATTTGTCGGAGGATGATGCACGCCGCGCCTACCTCTATAATGAAATCGCATGGTGTAAGCTCAAGCTTGCCCAATAGTCAAACGATTTAGCGTTCGACCATTTGCGAACACATCATGCCCGGGATGGCCCAGCCACCCCGGGCATGCTTTTTGAAAGGGTAGACCTTGGATATTATCCGCGTTGAGGGTGGCCACGCCATCGGAGGCTCCGTGCCCGTCTCGGGTGCCAAGAACTCCGCGCTCAAACTCATGGCGGCAACGCTTCTGGCGCCGGGCAAGACGACGCTGCAGAACGTGCCCGATATTTCCGATGTTCACGTGATGGGCAAGGTGCTCAAGGGCATGGGCGCTACGATCGATGTTCTCGACGAGCACACGCTCGAGATTGATACCTCTCAGGTCGATTCTTGGGAGGCCCCCTACGAGCTCGTTGCCAAGATGCGTGCTTCCACCGCCGTCATGGGACCCCTGCTGGGCCGCTTCCATCGCGCCAAGATTGCCATGCCGGGCGGCTGCAACCTGGGTGCTCGCAAGATCGATATGCACATTCTGGGTCTCGAGGCCCTGGGCGTTGAGTTCGATACCGCCCACGGTTACATCAACGCTAATGCGCCCCAAGGTCTGCGCGGTACCACCGTCACGCTCGAGTTCGCCAGCGTCGGTGCGACCGAGAACCTCATCATGGCCTCTGTGCGCGCACAGGGCACCACGGTTATCGACAATGCCGCCCGCGAGCCCGAGATTGTCGATCTCGCCAACATGCTCAACGAGATGGGCGCCAAGATTGTTGGCGCCGGCACGCCCGTCGTGACTATCGAAGGCGTGGAAGAGCTCCATCCTGTTACCCATCGCGTAGTGGGCGACCGCATCGAGGCCGGTACCTTTATCGTTGCCGGTGCGTTGATGGCCGACGATCGCGGTGTCGATGTCACGGGCTTTTGCCCCATTCACTTGGGCATGGTGCTCAAGAAGATGGAGCTCATGGGTATCGACTGCGAGCGCGTCGAGGATGGCGTCCATGTGAACCGTGCCGAGCGTATCAAGCCGGTCGACATCCAGACGCTTCCGTTCCCCGGTTTCCCGACCGACATGCAGGCGCAGATTATGGTGCTCTCCGCCCTTGCCGACGGCAGTTCCGTTATTACCGAAAACATCTTCGAGAATCGCTTTATGTTTGCCTCTGAGCTGGTGCGCATGGGTGCCGACATTCGTATCGAGAGCCATCATGCCATGATTCATGGCGTCAAGGGCTTCTCGGGTGCACAGGTTACCTCGCCCGATCTGCGTGGCGGAGCGGCCCTCGTCGTAGCGGGCTTGATCGCCGACGGGACGACCGAGGTTTCGGCCATCCATCACATCAAGCGCGGCTACGAGCAGTTTGTCGAAAAGCTGCAGGCGCTCGGCGCGCATGTCGAGCATGCTACCGTCCCCGATCCCGTCATCTACTAATACAGGTTGCCTATGTTTAATAAAAAGCCCCTCGCGGATACCACCGCCCGAAGACCCTCAACTGGTGCGCAGGCCAAGATCTACAGTCGCGATAACGTGGCTCGCTATTCCGAGCGCGCTCGTCAACGTCGTCGTAGCCACACGATTCGTCACGTCGCGCTCATTGTCGTGCTTGGCGTGCTGCTGAGTGCCACTACCGCTGCCGGCCTGTGGTTTGCCACCATTATGGGCAAGCTCGGCGATTCTAATGTCATTACCGACAATCTGCGTCGGGTTCTGGTTGACACCGATGAGGCAAAGGATCCGTTCTACGTGCTGCTTCTTGGCACCGACGGCCGTCCGGGCGAGGATACGTATCGTGCCGACTCGATTATCCTGGCACGAATCGACCCCACGCAAAAGCAGGCGACGCTCATTTCCGTTCCGCGCGACACCAAGGTCGAGTACAAGGGCGAGACCATGAAGATCAACGCCTGCCATACCGTTGGCGGCGCCGAGGCCATGGTCGAGGCGGTCAACGAGCTGTGCGGTGTTCAGATTTCCCACTATGCCGAGGTCAGCTTCGACGGTATGCAGGCGCTGATTGATTCGGTTGGCGGTATCGACATTAACGCAACCGATGATGTTGACGACCCCGAGCACCTGGATATTAAGATTACCGCTGGTCAGCAGCATATGGACGGCGCCACCGCCCTTACCTATGCCCGCTGCCGCTACACCTATGCCGACGGCGACTACACGCGCATGCGCCACCAGCGTCAGGTGCTTGGCGCCCTTGCCAACCAGATTCTCAATAACTTCGATGCCACGAAGATCTTTGGCCTGGTTAATTCGCTGTCCGATATGCTCGTGACCGATATGAGCGTTCAGGATATCGTGGCTACGGTCAATGCCATGCGCGGTATGGATGTCGACGGCATCTACTCGGCCAACCTGCCCTCGTATGCCGACGACAGCACCATGATCGACGGTGTGAGCTACGTCTTTGTCTACGAGGACGAGCTCAAGGAAATGATGGAGCGCGTCGATGCCGGCAAGGATCCCAAGGGTCCCAACACCATGGGTCTTTCCGACGGTTCCAGCTCTACGATCGGCGACCTGAACAACAACACGTCTGACGACTACGCAAACGGTACCGCAACCTCATCGGTCAGCTCTGACGATTCCGATGACTCAAGCGATTCGAGCGATTCGGACTACTACGAAGAGCCCACCGGCGACGGCAACGGCTACGAAGCCAACTACTAAGTTACGGCGTTTTACCAAACGCCGTAACGGCTCGACGCTGCGCGCCGCCCAAGGCGACAATTTGTCATTCAAAAGGCAGGGCATGACCAGAAGGTCAATGCCCTGCCTTTTTCATGCCAACTTGTTCGCCTTGGACGTCGCTCGCTGACGTTGGCTCAACCTGCGGTGCTGACTACTCCCCTTGCACCAAAAACCGCTCCGTTCTCGGTTTTGAGGACGGGGCGGTTTTGCTTACCTGGATTGTTCGAGTTCCCTATGCAAAGCGGGCGACGAGCTCCTGGAGCACGTCGGTCATCTTGACGAGCGAACTGACCGGGACGAACTCGTTGACGCCGTGGTAGCAATAGCCGCCGGTGGAAAGGTTGGGGCAGGGCAGACCGCGGAACGACAGCTGAGCGCCGTCGGTGCCGCCGCGAATCGGCAGCACTTGGGGCTCAACGCCGCAGGCAAGGTAGGCTTCCTTGGCAACATCAATAAGCTCGGGATAGTCACGAACGATCTCGGCCATATTTCGATACTGCTGCTTAATCTCGACCGTCACGCGCTCCTCACCCAGACGCTGGTTGAGCATCGAGGCGGCGGCATCAACAAGGTCGAGTTTCTGCTGGAACTTGGCGGCGTCATGGTCGCGGACGATATAGCGCGCTGTGGCGTGATCGACGGTCGCAGATACACCCTCAAGGTGATAAAAGCCCTCGTAGCCTTCCGTATACTCCGGGCGCTGCACGTAGGGGAGCAACGCGTTGAAGTCACAGAACAGATTGCCTGCGTTGACCATACGGCCCTTAGCGTCGCCCGGGTGGATGGACTGGCCCTCAAAGCGGACGGTCGCCTCGGCGGCGTTAAAGCACTCCCACTCCAGCTCGCCGATGGGGCCGCCGTCGACCGTGTAGGCGTACTTGCAGCCAAAGGTATCGATATCCAACAGCTCGGCTCCGTGGCCGATCTCCTCGTCAGGGCAGAAGCAAATGCCGAGTGCGGGATGGGGCAGAGAAGGGTCCTGAGCGATACGCGCGACAAGCGACATGATCTCGGCGACGCCTGCCTTGTCGTCCGCGCCCAGCAGCGTGGTGCCATCGCTGCAGACCAGGTCCTCACCCGCGAGGTCATTCAGGGCGGGAAGCTTGGCGGTACTCATGGCAACGGGCTTACCGTCAACCGTGCCGCAGACCAGGTCGCCGCCTTCGTAGTGTACGATGTGCGGCTTCACGCCGGCGCCCGGTGCAACTTCGGTGGTGTCGAGATGGGCGATCAGGCCCAGGGCGGGCTTGTCCTCAGCGCCCGCACTTGCGGGGATATGCGCGCAGACATAGGCGTGCTCGGTCACGTGGGCATCTTCCGCACCAAGCTCGCGCAGCTCTTCAGCCAGCACGTTGGCAAGGTCAAACTGAACGGCGCTCGAGGGTACCTGGTCGCAGTTTGCATCCTCGGACTGCGTGTTGATCTGGACGTAGCGCAAAAAGCGTTCGAGGACATCGGGGCTCGTGGTGGTGTTTTCCATAAAGACCGCTCCAATCTTGGTCGTCGTGTGCAACAAGAACTCTAGCACGGTATGCCACGGCATACCACGACGCTTGGATGGGGTAGAATCAGCCATTGAATGCAGAAGGGACGGAAGATCATGGATACGACAAATAGCTCGCGCGAACTACATCTGACGGTGGCGAACGAAGACTACTTGGAGTGCATGGTTCGCATTGAAAGCGAAGAGGGGGAAACCAACGGCGTGCGATCGGTCGACATCGCGCAGCGCCTTGGCGTCTCCAAGGCATCGGTCAATAAAGCGGTTTCGGCGCTCAAGGCATCCGAGCTTGTCGAGCAATCGCACTACGGCAAGGTAATCCTGACCGATCGCGGTCGCGAGGTTGGCACGGCTATCTGGTACCGTCATCGCCTCATCCGCACGTTTTTGGTTCAGGAGCTCGGTGTCGAATTTGAGCGAGCCGATTCCGAGGCCTGCATGATGGAGCATGCGCTATCCGAGGACACGATGAGCCGCTGGCTCGCCTATCTTGAAAAGCAGGGAATCAGCGTCGAGGAATAGCGGGATATATATGGATACGAGTTATTACAACCGCTTTGGTGCCGAGGAACTTACGCGCCGCTTGTCGAGCGAGACCTTGTTGGCGCAGGGCCCCATGGGCAGTGTTCTGTTGAGTGAGTACGATGCCGCCGACATTCCACCGGCGTTTTGGAATCTGGCAGAGCCGCAGACCGTTTCTCGTATCCATCGCTTGTATGTCGCCGCCGGCGCGCAGGTGCTCATTACCAACACCTTTCAGGCATCGAGCTATGCCCTCAAGCACGACCAGATTGCGCCGTCCGTGGCGGAGGTCAATCGCGGGGCCGTCGACGATGCCCGCCAGGCGCACCCTCAGCTGCTGCTAGGCTCGATGGGCCCGATCGGTATTGAGTGGTTTGCCGAGGACTCTGCCGAGTATCGTGAAATCCGGGGCATTGCGCGCGAACAGGCGCACGCCTTGCTCAACGCCGGCGTTGACGGTCTGCTGATCGAGACGGTGACGTCTATCCGTAATTTGCAGCCCATGCTTGCCGGCGCCCGAGATGCCGCCGATGGCATGCCTGTTCTGGTGAGTTTTGTCGTTGACGATAAAGGCGACCTGTTGGGCGATGGCCTCAACATCGAGGCAGCCGTTTTGTACGCCGAAAAACACGGCGCAAATTCGGTTGGTGTTAATTGCTGTTCGCTTGCGGCCGCGAACGCGGCGGTGCCCAGGATGGTTGCATCGGCGACTACTCCCGTCACGGTGCGTCCCAACGTAGGCGATCCGGTCCAGACTCAGGATGGCCCCGTATGGCACGAGAACCCCGAAGCTTTCGCGCGCGCATGCATCGAATGGAGACATGCCGGTGCCGCAATGGTGGGCAGTTGCTGTGGAACCACGGCAATCACTACGGCCGCGATGGCCGAGGCGCTCGATATATAAAGGGCAAACCGCTCCATACGGGGCGGTTTTTTTTATTGCTTGCATGTCCTCGGCAGCATTTGCCCAAATGGTGAATGCTGGTGCCGGCAGGTTGCCGAGTGCATGTTGCGGGTATACCCCATGCGTACCATGATCCAAACACTGTGAGGTGTCTGCGCGTGTGCGCGATAATTCATTTTGGAACTGACGGTTGGCGCGCTCGCGTCGATGAGGACTTCACTGCCGATAACGTTGCCCGTATCGCCGATGCCGTCGGCGAGTTGTGGCAAAAGACCAATCCGGGCAAAACGGTATATATAGGGTTCGACACCCGGCCCCTGGCGCGCGAGTTCGCTGAGCTTGCGGCGGGCGTGCTAGCAGCGCACGGGCTAGACGCCGTGCTCGCTTCGCGACCTGTCCCGACCCCTGCCCTTACGTGGGCGGCGGCTTATGACGGTGAAGCGTGCGGCGCGCTCATGGTGACGGGGTCCCATCATCCGCAGGGCTATCTGTGCCTCAAGATTCGCATGGGTGACGGCTCGACCGCCAACCAGGATGTCATCGAAGAGCTCGAAGAGACTATGGCTCCCGAGCCAATGGGGATCGAGGGGCAATATCGCACCGCGGATATCATTCCTGACTATATGCAGGCGGTGGCATCGTTTGTCGATGCCGAAGCCATCCGCGCCGCGCACTTGCGCGTGGTTGTCGATCCCATGGGAGGCGCAGCCCAGGGCTATCTAGCCGACTTGCTGCGCGAGCTTGGCGTTGAGGTGCACGAGATTCACGCCGGGCAGGTGTCTGATCAAGAAGATATCTGCCCCGACCCCGTTGAGCCTTGGGTGGACACTTGCGAGCGCACGGTTATCGAGGACGGAGCTTGCGCTGGCCTGGTGACCGACGGCGACGCCGACCGTATCGGCGCGGTTGACGAGCGCGGCAGATATATACATCCGCATCAGATCATGGCGCTCGTTTTGGGCGACTTGGTTCAATTTCGTAATTTGGAGGGGCGCGTCGTCGTCAATCTTTCATGCTCGACGCTCGTGCGTCGCATTGCCGAGGCGCTTGGCTGCCGCGTGACCGTCAAACCAGTCGGTTTCAAATATATAGCGGCGGAGATGAAGAAGGGCGGCGTCCTCATGGGCGGCGAAGAAGCCGGTGGTATCGGCATCGCCGCGCATATGCCCGAGCGCGATGGAATCCTCGCCTGTCTGATTCTGTGTGAGCTTATGGCAAAGACGGACGCGCCTTTGGGCGTTCTGGTCGACCAACTCGAGGACAGTTTTGGTAAGACGAGTTACGGTCGACGCGACTTGCGCCTTGAGGCCGAAGATGCCGAAACGTTACGAACCCTGCTGCCGGGCGTAAACCCCAAGTCGATTTGTGGCAAGGTGCCGCAAAACGTTAGTCATATGGACGGCTTGCGTCTGTCATTCGAGGATGACACGTGGCTGCTGGTCCGTCCTAGCGGGACCGAACCAGTGGTGCGCGTCTACGCCGAGGGGTTCTCGGTGGAAGAACGTGATGAGTTGCTCGATGCTGGCTGTGCTTTAGCTAGGGGGACGTATCCGCTTTAACCATGAGACTGCCTTATATAAAGAGATGCTCGGCGAGCGGTAGTTAGCGGCTGGCAAACGTTAGTCGGATCACAAGATGTGTAGGAAATGTGTACGCCCAGATTCCCGCCCACGGGGACCCTCCGGTCTGGCAATATATCTCCTTGCCGCGCGGCCCGGTGCAACCGGGAACCAGCGCAGGCGTGCACCTTGAGAACCGGATACTGCGAGGATGGACACATCGAGTGTCGCATCCGGGCAGACATCGAACCATTTGAAATGGTCTAACTTGGATTTGTTTT
>DBFNYT010000156.1:0-8729 GCA_048425625.1 Collinsella sp.
CTCGCGGGCGCGGCACCGTCAGCGGCCACGGCCTTAGCAGCAGCAACCTGACGCTCGGCACGATCCCACACGCCCGAGCGGCCGCCCTCCTTGTGCAGCAGGCGCACGTCGACGATCTCCATGCCGCGATCGACCGCCTTGCACATGTCATAGATCGTTAGGCACGCGGCACTCGCTCCAGTCAGAGCCTCCATCTCGATACCCGTCTTGCCCGTCACGCCCGCCGTGACCAGCACGTGAAAGCCAACCTGCCCGTCCGTGCGCGCCGGCGCCCAGCCCTCGGGCACGTCATCGACAGGCGTCCCTGCCGGAGCGATGGGCTCAATATCGCACTTACTCTTGGTAATGAGCAACGGATGGCACATGGGGATAATGTCGCTCGTGCGTTTGATGGCCATAATGCCCGCCACGCGCGCGCAGGCAAGCACATCGCCCTTTTTGGCGCGGTCCTGCAGCACCATGGCCTGCGTCTCGGGATGCATGAGAATGGTGCCCTCGGCGATGGCGATGCGATGGGTCTCGGCCTTGTCGGACACGTCGACCATGCGTACCTCGCCCTTGGCGTCTACGTGCGTCAGCTCGTCGCGACGTGCGTCGCGGGTGGAGTCGGTGTCGTTGTCGCTCACGGACGGCTGCACGGCCGCGGACGCGGCGTCTTTGTTGGCAGACGTGGCTTTGTGGGCAGACATCGCGGCCCTGCGAGCGGCCTTGGTGGCATCGGCGTACCTGCTCTTGGCCATATGATCATCCTCCGATTTGGGACATAAATCGTTGCGTGCCCTCAATTATCGCGTGTTCCTGCGGTTTGTGGGCCACGGCATCGCGCCAAATCGAAAGCACCTGCATATCATCACCACGGCGTAGCGCCTCGCGCACCGAATACTCGGCATCGCTGAACAGGCAGGGGCGCACGCTGCCGTCCGCCGTCAGGCGCAGACGGTTGCAGCTCGCGCAAAAATGGTTGGACATGGCGCTAATGAAGCCGACCGTGCCCGCCGCTCCCGGAAAGCACCAGTAGCGCGCGGGACCGGCACCGGCAGGAGCGTCGTTGATGTCGAGCGGCTCAAGCTCGCCCAGGCCAGCCGCAGCGGCCCCGGCATTGATGCGCGCCCGTAGCTCGTCGCTCGGCACGGTATCGCTCGCGTCCCACAGCTCGGGATTGAACGCGGGCGCATGCGGATCCACGGCGCAATGCGAGCTCGTGTGCTCGTCTCCGATGGGCATATATTCGATAAAGCGCAGATGGATGGGGCGGTCGAGCGTGAGCCGCGCGAGGGCCGCCACATCCTGGTTGAGCCGACGCACTACAACGCAGTTGACCTTAACGGGCTCAAAGCCCCAAGCCAGCGCCGCGTCGATGCCAGCCATGGTCTGCTCGAGTCGACCTAGACGCGTGATCTTTCCAAACAGCAAGGGGTCGAGCGTATCGAGGGAGATGTTGACGCGGTTAAGCCCGGCATCTTTGAGCTCCGGTGCCAGCTTGGGCAGCAGGGCACCATTGGTGGTAAGTGAGATGTCCTCGATCTGCGGAATCGCGCGGATGTCGCGAATGAGCGGGATGATGCGGCGGCTGACCAGCGGCTCGCCACCCGTCAGGCGCACGCGGCGAATGCCCTCCCCCGCCACCAAGCGCACAAAGCGGGCTATTTCCTCGGCACTGAGCAGCTCGTCGTGCGCGCGGGGTGCCACGCCAACGGCCGGCATGCAGTAAATACAGCGGAAATTGCACTTGTCGGTAACGGCAATGCGCAGGTAGTTGATATCGCGGCCAAAGCCGTCATGTTGCACGCGCCCGTCCACGCAGTCCTCCCCTCGTGCAGCGATTTATTCTTCGGGAAACATAATACCCCACGGGAAGAATGGGTCGACATGCGTACGACAGGACAGGTCGCTTCGAGCAAAACGGACTTCCCAAGCCCATCCTCAACATCCAAACCGTCCCAAAAATCGATGATTTTCTTCAATATCGAGAAAAGCATCGATTATTGAGACGGTTTGCCTGCTCACAATGCCCCGCAGAAGGGTCAGAACGCCCCTAGAGGCCACCATTCCAGTTGCGAATCACGAATTCCCGCAGGTCATTCTGCCGTTTCTGGAACACCTCGCTTCGGTCGCACTTGAGACCCATAGCGAGCGCGATGGCATTCATCGCCCGGTGCAATTGCAGCTGATGGGCAAACTGAGTCCCGGTGAGAACGATCATCCTAAAGCCCAGCGCGCTCAGCACGGTCATACGCTCCGCATCCGACGCGCTGCGCTGTTTATCAAGATGGTCCGAACCGTTGTATTCAATCCCCGTACCGCTTGCAGGCGCATATACGTCGATCTCGAAATACCCGGCCTTAGCGAGATATTTTAACTCGTTGGGAACATCGACCCGATGGTTGAACTCGACCCTGGTGTACCCTAGCCCGCCCTGAGAACGCTTCGCGACGACCATGATTGCGGTGGCCGTCTCCATAGGCGAACGAGCAGCGTCCTTTACACGCTTGAGCAACGAGGCCGCGCGTTTCACGCCTCGACGCGAAGGATTCTGCTCGCAAAAAGCACGCAGGTCGGCGACGGCATATCGCTGCGAGGCCTCGACATAATCATCGCTCGACAGATGGTTAAGGTGATACCGAGCACACACTTCAAATCCGTACTCAAGCTGCTCGAGCTCGCTCATCCACGAGCCCGCCTGGACAAGGCATATGGCCTCATCAACCACCAGAAGACCCTCTGCCACCTCGATAAGATGATCCGAAGGTATGGGCGCCCCAAACACATGGCGTCGGAGACCCGCCGGCCGAGAGCGTTCAAAATCGAAGCTAACCAGCGTATCAATACGGCCGAGTTCCTCTTGAGGAATACCAAGTGAGACCAGATAGTCGGCGACAATCTCGACCGCTGCAGATATCCTCAATCCCTTGGCATCGAGCCCCAATTTGGGGAGGCTCGCAGTCGGCTCCACCTCGCCAGCAAATGAGCCTTCGTCGTATAGGCTGCTTGCCCGTGAGAGCGGCTCTAACGGGCGCGCCGCGTTGTGGTACAGCCAGGCAGTCTTATGGGACAGGACGATCGGCAAGTCCATGAGCTCTCCAATGGGTCGGATAACCAACCTTATTCCCCTGCTCACGGATTCGCACACTTCCACGTACAAGAAAGCATTCCACCCGTACGAGCGACAGAAAAACCGTCCCAAAAATCGATGCTTTTCTTCAATATCGAGAAAAACATCGATAATTGGGACGGTTTAGGGCGAGGTGAGAGGTCGGAGGGCCAGAGCAAGCCGCACTCCGACGGGTTAATCCAGCTCTTTTAAGCCATGCGCTAGCTGCCAGTACTCGCCGCGCTGGGCGAGCAATTCCTCGTGGGTGCCGCGCTCGATGATGCGGCCATGTTCGAGGACCATGATGGCGTCGGCGTCGCGGACGGTGGACAGGCGGTGCGCAATCATAAATGTGGTGCGGCCGCGCATGATGCGGTCCATGCCGCGCTCGATGAGCTTTTCGGTGCGCGTGTCGATGGAGCTTGTTGCCTCGTCCAGGATAAGCACCGGCGGGTCGGCCACGGCCACGCGCGCGATGGCGAGCAGCTGGCGCTGGCCCTGAGACAAGTTGGCGCCATCGGCCGTGACCGGTGTGTCGTAGCCTTGCGGCAGGCGACGGATAAACGAGTCGGCGCAGGCGGCCTCGGCGGCGGCACGCACCTCCTCGTCGGTCGCGTCGAGCTTGCCAAAGCGGATGTTCTGCGCAATGGTGCCGCTAAACAGGTGCGTATCCTGCAGCACAATGCCGAGCGACCCGCGCAAGCTGGCCTTGGCAATGTGCTTGACGTCGATGCCGTCGTACGTGATCTCACCATCATCGACCTCGTAGAAGCGGTTGATGAGGTTAGTGATGGTCGTCTTTCCGGCGCCCGTCGAGCCAACAAAGGCGATCTTTTGCCCCGGCTTGGCGAACAGGTTGAGGTCCGTGAGCACGCGCGTTCCCGGCACGTAGGAAAAGTCCACGGCATGGAAGCGCACATCGCCGGCAAGCGGGACGAAGCCGCACGTGAGCTCGGTGCCGTCGGCCGCCACCGCACGGCCCGACTCGTCAACGGCAGCCACGTCGTGCAGATGCCCATAGGCGCCCACGCCCTTGCCCTCGGGAATCTTCCACGCCCATGCGGCGTCGCCCGTCTGCACCAGCTCCACGCAGCCCTCGTCCACCTCGGGCTTAAGGTCCATCGCGGCAAACAGGCGCTCGGCACCGGCCAGCGCGTTGAGTAAGAAGTTGCCCAGCTGCGTAAACTGGTTGATGGGCATGGCCGCCTGGCGCACAAAGACCAGGTAGCTCGCGAGTGCACCCACGTCGGCAAGTCCCTTGATGCAGAGCATGCCGCCCGCCACGGCGACGATGGCGTAGTTGACGTAGCCGATCACCACGGTCATGGGCACCATCGAGTTGGCGTAGGTCTGCGCGGCGCCACCGGTGCGGCGCAGCTCCTGGTTGCGCGCGTCAAAACCTGCCACGTTGGCCTGCTCGTGGTTGAAGACCTTGATGACCTTTTGGCCCGAGACCATCTCCTCGACATATCCGTCCAAGTCGCCGAGCGATGCCTGCTGGGCGGCAAAAAAGCGCTTGGAGCGGATACCCGAGTAGCGCGCGTACAGCACGATGGCCGCGTCGCACACGAGCGTGATAATCGTGAGCTGCCAGTTGAGGATGATGAGCATGGCCGTGGTGCCGATCACCTGAATGGTCGCCTGAATCACGTTGGCAAAGCTGTTGTTGAGCGCCTCGGAGACGGTGTCGACGTCGTTGGTGAAAAAGCTCATGATGTCGCCCGAGCGCGTACTGTCGAAATAGCTGAGCGGCAGCGTCTGAATGTGCGCGAACAGGTCGCGACGGATGTCGGACACCACGCGTTGGGCCGCGCGCACCATGATCTGCGAGTAGCCTAGGGCCGAGAGCACGCCCGCGGCGTAGATGATCGCCGTTACGATGACCTGCTTGGCGAGCAGCTCCTCACCGCCCGTGGCCAGGCCGTTGACGATGGGGCGCACCATGTAGGTGCCGGCGAGGCTCGCGATGGCCGCGACGGAGGCAAGCATACCCACCGCCAGCAGCGAGAACTTGGCATGGCCCATGTAAGAGAGCAAACGGCGCACAGTGCGCTTGAGGTCGGCCGGGCGCGCTTGGGCTGCGGTCTTAGGCATGGTGCTCGCCCCCTTCCAAGGGTAATCTGCTGGGGACGGAGGAAAACGGATTATTCGCGCAGCCATCGTCGCTGCCGTCGCCGGCGTCTACGTTCCCCGCAAACTCCATCTGCGAGGCGTAAATCTCCTGGTAGATGTTGTCGCCCGCTAGCAGTTCCTCGTGCGTGCCCACGCCGTGGACACGACCGTCGTCCAGCACCACAATGCGATCGGCATCCATAACGCTCGCGATGCGCTGGGCGATGATGAGCACGGTCGTATCGGGGATCCGAGCGATGTGCTCGCGAATCTTAGCGTCGGTCGCCATATCGACCGCGCTGGTGGAGTCATCAAAAATGAGCACGCGCGGATGCTTGAGCAGCGTGCGCGCGATGCACAGACGTTGCTTCTGACCACCCGAGACACCGGCGCCGCCTTGGCCCAACTCGCCGTCCAGCCCGCCGATGCGATCAAGGAACTCGTCCACGCACGCTGCGCGGCAAGCCGCGAGGAGCTCATCGTCCGACGCCTGCGGATTGCCCCACTGCAGGTTCTCGCGCACGGTGCCCGCGAACAACACGTTCTTTTGCAGCACAATGCCCACGGCGTCCCGCAAGGCGACCAGGTCGTAGTCGCGCACGTCGTGTCCGCCCACAAGTACGACGCCCTCGGTGGCGTCGTACAGACGCGCAATCAGCTGCACAAGCGAGCTCTTACCCGAGCCCGTGCCGCCGAGGATGCCCACCGTCGAGCCGCTCTCGACGCGAAGGTCGATATGCTCGAGCACATCCTCGGCTGCATCCGCGCGGTATTTAAAGGAAACGTCGCGAAACTCGACACTGCCGTCCGCTGGCGCCGCAGTCGCGAGGTCTCCCGCAGGGTTGGCGATAAAGGGCTCCTCATCGAGCACCTCGGCGATACGGCCCACACTCGTAAGAGCGCGCGTGAGCAGCAAAAACACGTTGGAAATCATCATGAGCGAATTCATGATCAGCAGCACGTAGCTCATAAAGCCCGTGAGCGAGCCCACGCCCAGCTTGCCGGCGAGAATCATGTGGCCGCCAATCCACAGGATGGAGAGCGCAGCCACGTACATCGACAGCTGAAACACCGGCAGGTTGAGCGCCGCGTTGCCAAAGGTCTTCGTCGCAGTGCCGGCGAGCTCGGTATTGACGGTGTCGAACTTGGCCTCCTCGTGCTCGGTACGAACGTAGGCCTTGACGGCACGCACGGCGGTGAGGTCTTCCTGTACCACGCCGTTGAGGTGGTCCATCGAGGTCTGGAGTTGGCGGTAGAGCGGACTGACGCGATAGGTGATGACGCCCAGTACGATTGCCAGCACGGGCAAGATGATCGCAAAGACGTTGGCGAGCGGGCGCGACAGCATCAGCGCGTAGATAAGGCCGACGATAAGCGTCACCGGGCCGCGCACCATAGGGCGAAAGCCGTTGCCCACAGCATTTTGGATAACGGTGATGTCCGTGGTCATGCGGGTGACGAGCGAGCTGGCGTCGTAGTTGTCCAGGTTGCCAAAAGCGAGCGTCTGAATCTTTTTGTACTCGGCCTCGCGCAGGTTAGCGCCTAGGCCCGAGGCAACGCGGGCGGACGTGCGGGCATAACCCAAGCCCAGTACCAGCGAAAGCGCAGCGCACACCAACATGTACGCGCCCTGCAGCAGCATGTAGTTGATATCACCCGCAGGCACGCCCACATCGATGATGTTGGCCATGATGACCGGGATAAACAGCTCGAGCACCGTCTCGACCGACACAAAGAACACGCCGAGGATGGCATCGCGACGGTATGCCCCTAGATAGGAAAACAGTATTTTGAGATTGCGCACGCAGGTTCAACCCCCATCAAACGTTGTTCGCAAACGCACGTATTATTGCGCGCCGAATAATGGTGTCAAGTATTCCGAAATCGTTTTCTGCAAGGTTAGCGCCGGCGGCGAGTTCTCGTGATGTGTGTCCATATTCACTCGGAATAATGGTGCGCGAGACATTTTCGCTTCGGCGTCAACACAAACCTTGACTCTACAATCGTTATAGGGTTTTCACTACACTGGTACGTAAACAAACCCAGCCAGAAAGCCCCGCCCATGGAACACGACCTCACACGCGGCAATGTCCTTAAGACCATCGCGGTCTTTGCCCTGCCTTATATGCTCTCGTACTTTTTGCAGATGCTCTACGGCATGGCCGACCTGTACATGATGGGGCAGTTTAGCGGCGCCGCCGGCATCACCGCCGTGGCAAATGGCGCTCAGACGCTCTATATGATTACCGTGGCGCTCGTGGGACTGGCCATGGGAACCACGGTGGTCGTCGGCCACGCCGTGGGCTCACGCCGCTTCGACCGCGCCGAGACCGCCATCGGCAACACCATCACGCTCTTTATGGGTGTCTCGGTGGCGCTGGCCGCTGTCCTGCTCGCACTGTGCCCGCAGATCGTGGCGCTCATTGGCACGCCGGCCGAGGCAGTCGAAGGAACCGCCGCCTACCTGCGTATCTGCTTTGTCGGCATTCCGTTTATCGCCGCATACAACATTCTTTCGGCCATCTTTCGCGGGCTGGGCGATTCGCGCTCGCCCATGTACGTGATCGGCGTGGCGTGCATCATTAACATCGCGCTCGATTTTCTGTTTATCGGCCACATGGGGCTCGGCCCCGTGGGCGCGGCGCTCGGCACGGTAACCGCGCAGACGGCCAGCGTTGCGCTCGCGCTCGTGTGGCTTAAGAGCCGCCGTACGAACATCCACGTTAAGCGCAGCGACCTGCGCCCCCAGCCCGAGGTGCTCGGCAGCATTCTTAAGATCGGCGTGCCCGTGGCAGTACAGGACGGCTGCATCCAGGTGGCGTTTATGTTTATCACCGTCATCGCCAACCATCGCGGCCTGGTCGACGCCGCCGCCGTGGGCCTGGTCGAAAAGATGATCAGCTTTTTGTTCATTGTGCCGAGCTCCATGGGTGCCACCGTCAGCGCGCTCACGGCGCAAAACGCCGGCGCGGGCAAGGGCGATCGTGCACGTCAGGTGCTCAAGGACGCTATGACGATCTCGGTGGTGTACGGCTGCCTGATCACGGTGCTGATGTGGCTGGTGGCGCCGGCGTTTATTGGCTTTTTTGCCAAGGACCCTGCGGTGGTCGCGGCCGGTACCGGCTATATGCACAGCTACATTTTCGACGCAATCTTTGCCGGCATCCACATTTGCTTTAGCGGCTTTTTCGCTGCGTATGGCAAGAGCTACATCGGCTTTGCGCACAACGTGCTGGCCGTGGCACTCATTCGCGTGCCCGGCGCCTGGCTGCTGTCGAACGCCTATTCCGACACGTTGTTTCCCATGGGTATCGCCTCGCCGTGCGGGTCGATTTTGTCGGCAGTCATCTGTGTTGTCGCGTTTACCGTGCTCAACCGCCGCGGAGCTTTTGACAAGTTGGTGGCGTAGCGGGGCGACGCGAAATCGCCCTCATCGACGACATCATCAGCGACGACCCGGCGACCTAAGTGACGCAAATCACTGTGTCGGTTGCCCCGTCCAAATAAGAACCGCCCGGAAAGCATC
>DBFNYT010000157.1:0-8925 GCA_048425625.1 Collinsella sp.
GCGAGTTCCGCACGAGCCAGAGAGCACTTAATGTGCTCTCTGTGCGAGTCAGGACTGTCCGAGTAGGCGACTTCACATGCCGCCGTGCGACCGGGGCGAACACCCTTCAAAGATTTTCAAAAAAAGTTGTTGACGCGCGCGTAACGACTCGTCTAATATATCCCTTGCGCGATGGACCTGTAGCTCAGTTGGTTAGAGCGTCCGGCTGATAACCGGGAGGTCACAAGTTCGAATCTTGTCAGGTCCACCACTTTCTTTCGCAATAAACACCCCAGCGAGAGCCGAGTCGCCGCTGGGGTGTTTATTACTGTCTCCGTGGGGGTTTAGCTCAGCTGGGAGAGCGCGGGCTTTGCAAGCCTGAGGTCAGGGGTTCGATCCCCCTAACCTCCACCATGATGGACCTGTAGCTCAGTTGGTTAGAGCGTCCGGCTGATAACCGGGAGGTCACAAGTTCGAATCTTGTCAGGTCCACCATCAAAACTGTGAAGAGCCCTGAGGCGTTGCCTCGGGGCTTTTTTCTTGTCTGCGATAAATCTCATTTTGGTTTTGTGTGCTGTGCGAAAGATTGGGTAGTATAGCTATTCAATGCGGCAACCCTGCCGCGTGTTAACCGCTACGTACCGGAGGTGTTCCATGGTTCGTGTCGACATAGAGACCATCGTCATGGCCGCCGGTCCCGTGCCATCGCTTATCGTGCTTCGCGAGCGCTGCAGCAAATCGGACTCGCCCGCGCCGTTGCGTTCCCTTTCCATTCAGACTGGTTCGTTTGAGGCTGCTGCCATTAGCCGTGGCATCGATAGTGGCCGCGCCGAGCGCCCGATTACCCATGACCTGCTGCTCGATACTGTTAGCGCCCTGGGCGCCAAGCTCGAGCGCATCGAGATCGTTCGCGCCGAGCCGCCGGTGTTCTACGCGACGATCGTTGTGCTGGTCGATGGCGACGAGCGCAAGATCGACGCCCGCCCCAGTGATGCCATTGCCCTTGCCGTGCGCAGCAATGCTCCCATGTTTGTGGAGGATGACATCATGAATCGCTTGGGCACTGTTTCTACCCATGCCGAGGAAGTTGACGACGAGCAGGAGTTCGAGAAGTTCGACGAGTTCGTCCATACGCTCTCCCCCGATGATTTCTAAATGCGGGGCGGCCAGGTTGCGGAGCGTTCGCTGATGGCCGGCGGCATGTCTGCCGAGGCGGCGGCTATCGCGCGTGAAGCCCAGATGCGCTCGGAGGCATCCGAGGCGGCTCGCATTGCCTATGTGACGCAGGCCCGCACGCTTCGCGAACGCCGCGGCTCGTTTATCAAGATGGTTGTCATCTCCGCCCTTGTCGCGGCAATCTGTTCGCGCCTTCGTGGTACAGTTGGTGCGCTTGGGTTTTCGATCTCTACGGGCCTGGTGATCTGGGGCGTGGTCGATGCGGTCATGCTGACTAGCCAGATCAAGGTGCTCGACAAACGCGCGGCGGACATGATGCGCGCCCGCGATGCCGCTGCTAAGATCGCCGCCGAGGCGCAAGAACTGTAACGACGCCAGACTCGATGGGAAGGTCTAAAGATGGCACAGGATATGCAGGACGCCGGTAACGTCTCCGCCGAGCTCGACGCCATGGTGTGCGATCTGATCGGCGCGTTCTTGGACGACCTTGCCGCCGGTGAAAACCCTGGCGTGGTCGTGGCAATTGAGGACGCCGCTTCCAACCGTTATCTGGCGGCGCTCGACGAGGACGGCGAAGAGGCGTGCCTCGAGGCGGCCACCAACTTTATCTCCGAGCACAAGATGGGTCTTAAGGACGAGGGCCTGGGCCGTATCGCTCGCTATGCCATCGGCTACACCGGCTGCGTCGAGATTGACGGCGGTTATCACGATGCTCTGCTCGTTAGCTTCTTCGAAACCACGCTCGAGAGCGGTTTTTCGGCATATGTGCTGTATGAGGGCATGGGCGCCGGCGATGGTTTTATGTGGAGCGACCCTGAACCTGCAGGTGAGGAAACCCCTCTCATCTAAAATCGCTAAAATAAACGAGTTTTCGGTAAAAGGCTCAATATTCCCGCCGAGCGTTGCATTGCTGGGTGGGTCGCATACGCGTGCCGGTTGTATATAGATAGAAGATAGGGGAACTACATGCGCGTAGACAATCTGAGGAACATCGCCATCATCGCTCACGTCGACCACGGCAAGACGACGATGGTCGACAAGCTCCTGCGTGCCACGGACGCCTTCCGTGCCAACCAGCAGGTCGAGGACCGCGTCCTGGATTCCAACGACCAGGAGCGCGAGCGCGGCATTACGATTCTCGCCAAGAACATCTCTATCGAGTACAAGGACGTCAAGATCAACGTCATCGACACCCCGGGCCACGCCGACTTTGGCGGCGAGGTCGAGCGCGTGCTGCGTATGGCCGACGGCGCCCTGCTGCTGGTCGACGCCTTTGAGGGCCCCATGCCCCAGACCCGCTTCGTGCTGCGTCACGCTATCGACACCGGCCTTAAGATCATGATCGTCATCAACAAGATCGACCGTCCGGGCGCCAACCCCGAGAAGGCCTACAACGACTGCCTGGACCTCATGGCCGACCTGGGCGCCACCGACGACCAGCTTGAGTTCGCCATGGAGCACGTGGTCTACGCCAGCGCCATGAACGGCTTTGCCCGTCTTGACCCCAACGACGGCAACATGGACATGTACCCGCTGCTCGATATGATTATCGACGACATGCCCGCGCCCGAGGTTGACGAGAACGCCCCGCTGGCCATGCAGTGCGTGACCATCGACCACTCCAACTTCGTCGGCCGCATCGGTATCGGCCGCGTGTACTCTGGCGCCATCCACCAGGGCGACCAGATCCTGGTTGTCAAGAACGACGGCTCCAGCGCTACCGCCACCGTCAAGCAGCTCTTTACCTTCGACTACCTGGGCCGTACCGAGTGCCAGGAAGTCGGCGCCGGCGACATCGCCGCTGTCGTGGGTATCGACCGCACCGATATCGGCGATGTCTACACCGATCCCGAGAACCCTGTCGAGCTCGAGCCCATCGAGATCGACCCGCCGACCCTGTCCATCGTCTTTGAGGCTTCGACCTCCCCGCTTGTCGGCCGCGACGGCGACATCGTGGGCGCCCGTCAGCTCAAGGAGCGCCTGTTCAACGAGGCCGAGAACAACGTGACCATGAAGATCGAGGAACTCGAGGACAAGAGCGGCGTCGAGGTCTCGGGCCGCGGCATTCTGCACCTGTCCGTTCTGATGGAGTCCATGCGCCGCGAGGGCTTTGAGTTCCAGGTCGGCCGTCCCCGCGTTCTGTTTAAGAAGGACGAGAACGGCAACAAGATGGAGCCCGTCGAGCAGGCCGTCGTCGAGTGCCCGGACGAGTACTCGGGCAAGGTCGTTGAGGTCTTCGGCACCTCCGGCGGCATCATGACGAGCATGGATACCTCGGGCATCGTGACGCACCTCGAGTTTAAGATTCCGACCCGCGGCATCATGGGTCTTAAGAACCGCATCATGAACGTCACCCACGGCGAGGGCGTGTTCTACCACACCTTCCTGGAGTACGGCCCCTATGCCGGCGAGATCGGCAACCGCCAGAACGGCGCAATGATCTCTATGACCACCGAGAAGGCCGTTGCCTATGCCCTGGGTACGCTGCAGGAGCGCGGTCAGCTGTTTGTTGAGCCAGGCACCGAGTGCTACGAGGGCATGATCGTGGGCGAGCGCAGCAAGGCTGGCGACATGGTCGTCAATATCGCCCGTACCAAGAACCTGGGCAACCAGCGCTCCTCGACCTCCGATATCTCCGTTCAGCTGGTGCCGCCCCGCACCTTCTCGCTGGAGGAGGCGCTGGAGTACATCGCCGACGACGAGCTGGTCGAGATCACTCCCAAGAACATCCGCCTGCGCAAGCGTCTGCTCAACGCCACCGACCGCAAGAAGGCTGCCGTTCGCGCCGGCCAGGTCAACAAATAAGCGCTGGGCTTTATAGCGACTAACAAGAAAGGGCGTCGACCATCGCGGTCGGCGCCCTTTTTGTGCAGTGGACAGGTTCGTTTGCACCACAGCTGGGGCGGTTATCCCTCCTAGCGGCTTTCCGGTCAAAGTTAAGTTGTTTAAACATATACATAATTCTACAGAATATAACTGCTTTAATGCAAACCCGTTAACAGGTAAATACCAACTGGTATTAAATTAAAAGACCTCTTTACCTGCGGTTTACATGACTGGTATCTATATTATATTTTATGCATTGTGGCATAGACGAACCGTCTTAGAAGTTGCTCCCCAATGGGTTCTTGCAATGCGCTAGGCAGGTTCATGTTGATGTTGGGGTTTGTGTTCGATCCGACGATTCGCCGTATTCCACACTGTGTTGTAGGAATTAGGGGACAACTATGGACGCACACCGCTCGCGGTCGCTGGGTATGGCGGCCCTGGTCTTCATTTTGATTAGCCTCACCGCCGCTGTTTTTCACGGCGCAGCCCCAGTGCGCGCCGAGGACGTGACGACGCCGACGCCGATTGTGATCAACGGCGATACGGCGGACGTTACGGTTGGGCTGTATGCCGATAAGGGTCGTCAGCAGCCTCTCGGTAAAGAGGGCTCACCCTCGATTACGACAGCCGATACTATCTACGGTTTTATGGAAGCTCGTTTTCATGAGAATTGTGGGCCTACACCTGAAAGGCTTGAGACGATTTATACCTTTCCCGACTCGATTGTTGTGAACGAGAACGAGGGCGGTATCTTAAGGACGGATGATACCGAGAATGCACAAAGGATGGGAACTTGGTACATAAAGGATAACAAGGTCGTTTTTAATTACGATGCCAGCTATCTCAGCGGTCATCCCTCTTCGCTCTATGTGCGCGTCAATTTCGAGTTTGAGCTTAAAGACAAAGATGTAGATGACGGCGAAAAAGTCGAACTGAAATTTCCAGGCGTTGGCGAAACTGTGCCGATCGAGATTCAAGATGGCGCAGTTGATGGAAACAAATCAGGTGTCTTTTCCCAAGATAGCAGTACCGGAAATGCCAAGATAACTTGGACTATTAATCTGAGTGTTACGTCGCACGCAACGGATGTAAAACTGGTCGATACGCTCGGTGACTACCTGGACTTTGAGCAAAGCAGCTTCAAGCTCGATGGAAATCCTCTTGGTTCGTCCGTGAGCATCGAGAGCGAACTGCAACGTTGCCGCTAGGTAACCTTTCTCAGGGCGACCATACCGTTACCTACGAAACGACAGTTAGCAAGAACTTGTCTCTTTCTAATGGCACACCTACGCAAGGTAGGAATAGTGTGCAAACAACCTGGGGAAAAGCAAATCACCAACAATCTCTTACGATTAAAGGGGCGTCGGAACCGTTTCAATACGACATGATTCAAAAAGAGGCTGGCTCCGGAACATCGTCTGTCATCACTTGGAAGGTTGTGCTCAACAGGGGATCTCTCAAGGCCGATATGTCTGGCTACACCTTTACCGACAAGCTCGATGGCAAGCAGGATTATATTGGCAGCTATACGGTCTACAAGGGCGAGACCGCCGATGAAAAACAAAAGATCGATGAGGAAATGCTGAGCGAGTCAGGGGATTCATTTAGCTATACGTTTAATCCAAAAGAGGGCGATCGGTATGCGACCTACTGCATCGTCTATCAAACTAAGCTGAAAGATGAGAATTCCTACGAAAAAGTTAGTAACACGGCAAGTGTGAAAAAAGAAGACTCCGGTCTGCCCTCTGGTGAAAGCACCGCATACTACATCCGTCCTTGGACGGGCAAAACCATTAGCAAAACGCTGCTTAATCCGGATGAGGCATCTCGGACCGGAAAAGCAACTTGGCAATTACGCGTAGAGCTCCGTGATTACGTAAATGCGAAAAACCCAACATCCATTCTTATCAAAGATACCATGCTGGCGGCTTGGAAGCAGACTATGGGGCCGGATACCTCCGATGGCCCTTCACATGTAATTACCATTGGGGGTACCAAACTGGACCAAGGTACCGATTGGACGTTTGCGGGTGGTGAAAATCCGTCGCAGAACAGCAACCAACACAACTGCAATATCCAAATAACCATTACGGATAAAGTCAAAGAAGCGCTTGATAAGTCCCCCGAGGTGGTTATTACGTATAAAACGGTGACCGATGCACTTCCTGGTTGGTACTCCAACTTCGCCTCTGTCGACGGGTTTAGCGGCTATTCTGATTTTGTCTTTTACTATGTTGAGGGCGAAGCGGAGCCTTCGGTTGAGAAGAGTGTAAAAATAAATGAAGACGGCTCGCAAGCACGGTGGGATGAGACGTTTGACTGGAAATCAGTGGATGGCTCGAACGACAAAGGTGCGTGGATTGTCGACTGGACTGTCTATGCCAATCGAGCTAAGACGCCTGCCGGTGAGTATTATGGCGCTGGCAGGCTCAATGGCAAGGATGTCGTTGTCAAAGATGAGCTTCCTGAGGGAATGAGTTATATTCCCGGCTCGGCTAAATATTCTTTGTATTCAAATCCCTACGGGACGGCGGTGCCCGGCCGCGAATGGGAACATGAGAGAGAAAAAACCGAGGTTTCGGATGTCTTGCTGACGCCTGCTGTCGATCGCCAGATGGTTGCGTTTTCAATTCCAACGGAAAAGCTGGGCAATAATACAGGGTACGCAAAGCTGACGTATTCGACTGCTGTTAAAAGGTCGGTAGTCGATACGTCAAAGAATCTCGGCGAGCTCACGAACTCGGCGAGCGCAAGCTCAGATGGTAAAGAATTTAAGGCGGACTCTGATACCGTACAGATCAAGAACGACGTATTGTCAAAGACAGGTTCGTCGGTAAGTAATAGCAAGCGAATTCAATACACGATTTTCGTTAATGAATCGGCACTAGACTTAAAGGTCGGAACCGACTACCTCGATCTGTTCGATGTGATGGATTCTAAGTGTACGTTTATCCCCTCGTCGCTTAGCGTATCTGAGTGCGATAACGGCGATTGGCGTGTGCTGACAAAAGAAAAATACAGAGCGACTCTTGACTCGATTGGCGAGGGCGCTGGAAAGCAGCAGCGATTGACGTTGAGGCTTCCCGATGAGAAATACCTGAAAGTCGAATATGAAGTTCTGTCCGGTGAGTCTGGTACAGTTTCCCTTTCCAACGAGGCGCAGCTTGAAGGTGTTGCAGGCGGGTATGTGAAACACGAGCGTGAATATGACATAGATGCCGGCGCATCGGGAGGCGGAACGGGGCACGGCATTGTGGTCCACAAAGTGGATGAAAAGGACGTTGCCGCGCCGTTGGCTGACGCTACGTTCACACTCTATGCGATTGACATGGATAAGGCGCAGGGCAGTGCCGGCGTTGAGGGCGCAAAGACGTTTTTTTCTGACGGAACGACCGGCCCTGACGGAAGTGTGACTTTTGGAACGAGTTCGGAAACGAGTTCGGACGCCATGGCTTCCTGCAAGCTTTATTGCCTCGAGGAGACGACGGCGCCTCCTGGATATCGCGTCGCCCAACCAACATGGATTCTGCTCAAGGGCAATGCGCCCGAAGAGCAATACGAGCAAGCCATGAACAAGGCGAAATCTTTGCTTGATGCCGATACGGAGATAACGTCAGATGCAGAGATTTGGGTGTATGACGCGCCCCTTGAAGGCAAAGCGACGATAAAAGCAAATAAAGTGCTTAAAGGCGGGACCTTCAGGGAAGGTCAGTTCTCGTTCGCGCTTAAGGACGCCGAGGGCAAAGTGCTCCAGACGGTGACCAATAATGACAAGGGAAATGTCTCCTTTGACGTCAAGTACAACAAGGCGGGAATCTATACCTACACCATCTCCGAGGTCGAGCCCGAGGGTGCCATCGACCATGTTAAAGATCACATCACCTATGACACGACCCCGCGCAAAGTCACGGTTGAGGTAACTAATGGCACGGACCAACTCAACGCCGTAGTTGCCTATGGCGATGGCTCTCAGGATCCGCCGACCTTTACCAACAAGTATTCGACTACGCTACCTGAGGCGGGCGGGGCTGGTTTGACTATGACGTATTTAGCTGGTGCTTCGATGCTGTGTTTTGCCGCGACGTGGATGCATGCTCGCCGCCATCGTGATCTTGATCGGAGTGGTCGTCGTGAGTAAAGTGCTCCGTCATATGTTGGCCGTCGTGGTGATGTCCATGGCCGTCGTCTTCGCTTCTGCGATCGCCCCTGGAACGGCCCGTGCTGCCGACACCGGAGCCATTACGGTGGACGGTACAGTCGCGACACGTTACGACGCGTACCAGCTCTTTTCGGCGACCGTTGTCGACGATGCCGATGCCGACCAAAAGGTCGCAACTGATGTAGCGTGGGCGAATGACACGGTTCGCCGAGCTGCCCTTCCCGTGCTTCATGATGCAGGGCTTGATAACTCGGCATCGACGGCGCAAGAGGCTGCCGAATGGATGAATGCCGACGGGCACATGACGACCACGCTAGCGGCAAAGCTTGCCCGTGCGATTTACAATGCCGGTGCGCCTTCCGTGGCCCTTAACGCGGGCACGACGGCCGAGCTGCCCTGCGGCTACTGGCTCATCGTCGCCGACGATGACGCCATTTCCCAGGGCGAGGCCGGCACCGCGCCGATCATGGCCCTGGTGGGCGGCAGCGCCGTCACCGTCAAGCCCAAGGCCGCGACCCCCAAGGTGTCCAAGCACGTGCTGGAGGACAGCGCCGCCGCCTGGCAGAAGGCCGCCGACGCCACGGTCGCCGACGACCTGTACTGGCGCCTCTCTGCCACGGTCCCGGCGGGCCTCACGGCCTACGACACCTATACGGTGCGGTTCGTCGACACCATGAGCGCGGGGCTCGACCCCTCCAAGGTCGCCGCGAGCATGCGCGTGTACGTGGCGGCGGGCGCGGACGGCGGCTTCGACGCCGTCTCGACCGGTAAGGACGGCCGCG
>DBFNYT010000158.1:0-27814 GCA_048425625.1 Collinsella sp.
AGAAGAGGCGGGGCATGCCCCGCCTCTTACACCACATCTCTGCGCGCTACCGTCGAAATGGCGATGAATGCACGATTTTGATCCAACTGTTAGTCCTAATAATGGACATATGCTGCGTAACTTAAGCAAATACTATCTTTTTATATGTTGCAAACAAAATAGCAGTACTCATTTTCGCCATTTTTTGGCCACGGCCTTTGTGACAGACGTGCTGGCGGGTTCGAATCCCATGCACCGGGCGCAAACAAAAACGGTCCCCTTGCGAGGACCGTTTCCAAATCAGTGGTGGGCGATGAGGGATGTCCGCGTGCGACTGGCGCCGCCCGCTTTCGCTTCGGGCCTACGGCCCTCGCGTGCTGCGCTGGAAAACGCTTCGCGTTTCCTCAGCTCCGCACCCTGTCGGGTTCGAATCCCGGCGCATGGGTAGCAAAAAGCCCGCTACCGCGAGGGTAACGGGCTCTTCAATTCAAATGGTGCCCCCAGCGGGATTCGAACCCGCGATATCCACCTTGAAAGGGTGGCGTCCTTGGCCGCTAGACGATGGGGACAGTGGGAAAGAGTATAGCAGACTTTTTTAGCCGTTCACATATCGTTGGCAAACTGAAAAACCACCACAAAGGTGCCTGTCCCCTTTGTGGTGGTGGGGTGCTAGGGGAGGAGCTTCATGGCGGCGTCATGGGCGGCGTGCTCGTAGGTGTCATCGAGGGGTTTGAGCGGCAGCAGGGCGGCGGCCTGTGCATCGCCACGCCGCTCGAGAGCGTGGGTAATGAGCCAGTCGGCGAGCTCGGGGTTCTTGGGCAGCGCTGGTCCGTGCAGGTACGTGCCGATGACGCCCTTGTAGATGAGGCCCTCAAGGCCATCATCGCCGTTGTTGCCGGTACCCGTGACGACGGACGTTCCGAGCGGCGTGGCCTTTGCATCGAGCAGGGTGCGGCCGCCGTGGTTCTCGAATCCCACAAAGGGCTCGGGTGCCAGGTCGGTCCTGACGGCGACGTTGCCGATCAGGCGATCGGAGCCGCGTACGGTTTCGGCGGCAATGACGCCCAGGCCCTCAATGCGATCGTCGCCCATGTAGTACGAACGGCCGAGCAGCTGATAGCTGCCACAGATGGCAAGCAGTGTGCCGCCGTCCTCAACATAGGCCGCGACCTTGTCTTTTTGGGCGAGCAGCTCGTGTGCCACGGCTAGCTGGTCGCGGTCGGAGCCGCCACCCATCATGACGATATCGGCATCGGTGAGATCGAGTGACTCGCCCATACGGACCTCGTCCACGCGCACGGGAATGCCGCGCCAGGCGCAACGGCGCTCGAGCGCGATAACGTTGCCGCCGTCGCCGTAGAGGTTAAGGGCATCGGGATACAGGTAGACGATGCGCAGCGGGCGCGAAAGCTCGACCGGCGCAATATCCGTGGGGACAGCGCTGCCGTCGGCACGGGCTACGGCGCGCCCGGCAACAGCGTCGGCGGTGGCGCCTTTCAGCCCGTCGAGTTCTTTGACCAGCGGCGGGAAGGCCGTGTAGTTGGCGACGGCATAGAAAGTGTCGCCTGCGGCTTCATCTGCAACGGCGCCAATTGCCTGCGCGACGTCCGAGATAATCGCGGCATCGATGCCGGCGTACTTGAGGCGTACCTGCATGTCGTGCGCGCGCGTGCCTCCGGCAAAGGCGACAAGACCCGGCGTGTCGGCGATGCGCTCAAAGTCGACGTCGTAGATCCACGATACATCGTGGCCGTCGGCATCGTTGTCGTTGAGGAAGAAAGCGCAGAGCCTGCCGCCCGCCGTCTTAATGGACTGGATCTGGCGATCGAAGCCCACGGGATTCTTAGCCAGGTTGGCCTCGACGGTGCGGCCGGCGATATCCCAGCGGCCCATGCGTCCGCCGGCGGGCACATAGGCATCGAGCGTAGGCTGTAGAAGCGCCGTTCCCACGCCCAACTCGTGCGCGGCAAAGAAGGCGGCGGCAACGTTATAGACCATGTACAGGCCGTTGTAGCGTGTGGCGATGTGTACGGCAGCCGCGTCGGGCGCAGATCCAAAGACCAGGTCAAAGCCGTAGCCGTCGCAGCCGAGCTCCACGCCCGTCACGCGACGGACAAGCGCAGGGCGGGCCCAGCCGCACGAGGGGCAATGGTAGGCGCCGAGCTGGCCGTATTGCACGTAGTCATACTCCAGCGGCGCGTTGCACTGCGAGCAAAAGCGCGAGTCGCTAATGCGGTCGGACTCGGTGTTGGTGGCGCCGTCGATGCCAAAGGCAATGCTCGCGTTGGGAACGCGCGCGGCAATCGAGGCACACAACGGGTCGTCGGCATTGTGGATGAGCGTTGTCGTCGGAGAGAGCTCCAACGCATGGGCGATAACGTCTTGGGTGTGGTCGATCTCACCGTAGCGGTCTAGCTGGTCGCGGAACAGGTTGAGCAGCACAAAGTACGTCGGCTTGAGCTTGGGCAGGACGCGCACGGTGTAGAGCTCGTCGCATTCAAAAACGCCCACGCGCTTGCCGCTGTCAGTGTGCTTAAGGCCACTGCGGGCCTCGAGCAGAGCACCCACCACACCGGGCTCCATATTGTTGCCGGCACGGTTGCACACCACGGTAGCGCCGCTGGCGGCAACGGCGTCGGCGATGAGGTTGGAGGTGGTGGTCTTGCCATTAGTGCCGGTGATCACCACGCTGCGGTCGACAAGGCCCGCGAGGTCGCTCAGCAACTCGGGGTCGATCTTCATGGCGATACGGCCGGGGAGTACGCCACCCTGGCGCTTAAGGACGGAGCGCAGCCCCCAGCGGGCGATATCGCTCGAGGTGCAGGCAAGAGATGAGCGGAGGTTCATGAAACCGTTCCTAACGTAAACGACATGGTCGGGTCGAGTGCGTCACTAAAAACCGTAGCGGCGCGCAAATTCCTGGGCAAGCTGCGACACGTCTTCGCAGGCATTGGCCCAGGGGGCAAAGTCGGGAGTGTCCGAGATAATACCGTCCGCTTCCCAAACGGCCTGGTGCGAAAGATCCCAGGGATCGTGTGGCTCGGGCCGGCAGGGAAGGTACGGTGTCTGGTACATGGGGTTCAGTAAGAAGAACGCACCGCCCTCGCAACGGTTGGCAAACTCACGCAGCGCGCGTGTCGCCGGGCGCATCTTGTTTGTTTTGAACAGCAGAATCGTGCGGGCGAGCAGATACCAAGGAGAGTTCTCAAGCGCGTCAGCCCCGATCTCTTCCTCGAGCTGGTGGGCCAGGGCAAAAAAGCCGTCCTCGTCTTCCAGACGAGCGAGGGCGAGCAGCACGGTGCCTGCGGCTCGGGTGGGATAGCCTTCTGCCTTAAGGACGCGGCGGGCGTAGTTGGCGGCAGCGCGGTAGCGGGCGCTCGCCATGCACAGCTGCGAGATGGCCTCGAGCGTGTGAAGCCACCCGATAAGAGCCGGCTCGCTCACGGTAAGGTCTGCTGCGGTGACACCATCGGCCAAAACATTATTGGCCCAGTAGTGCGGGGCTTCCATGTCGAACCCGGGCACGCTTTGCTGCAGGTAATCGGCCGTGGTCGCCTCGAGCTTCATCAGATCGCCCAGGCAGGCGTCGACGGGCGTGTCCGCCAAAATGATGGCGAGCAGCTGGGCATCGAGGACATGCGCATCGATGCGGACGATCTTGAGCAGCTCATCACGCATATCGTCGAACAGGCGGTTGCGCGTCTGCTCAAACTCCTCGTCGCTGCCCATGTCCTCGATGCGATGGAGCTCGTCGAGCAGGTGGCGATGAACGCCGGCATAGGACAGCAGTGCCTGGGCATGCTCGGTCTGCGCATACTTATGAGGGTTGACGCTCACGTCGTTATGGACAAGCTCGCGTGCTGCATCGGTGAGTTCGGGGTGCGACGCAACGTAGGCGCGCTCCAGGTAGGCGGGGATGTAGACGCTCGGATCCATTAGAGGTCTCCTCCCTTAAACGGCAAACCCTGCTCGGCCGCCCGCAGTATGCGCTCATCGATTTGGGAACGCACGATATCGTTGGTGGCGACCCAGGCGGCAAAGCTGGCGTTGTCGGGGGCGCCCAGGCCCTCCTGCAGTACCGGCGTCGCCTCGGACAGCGCGAGGACAAGCTCGTCGGTGGAGCCCGCACCCACGTTGACGCGGGCATAGACGCCATCGGGAAACTCGGTTTGGAAGTAGAGCGCCTCGGCTGCGTGCGGACACGAGCGCGCAAGGATGCGCAAGTAGTGCTCGGCGCCATCGTAATCCAGCTCGCGCCAGGCTGCGCTCATCAGCGCGATGAGCGTCCACGGGTCCAAGTCACGCTCCGCATCTTTGGGGCGGCGGCGCAGCGGGGTATTCGCGAGGTACGGCACGGAGTGAGCGGAGCGAAAGCGCTTGAGCTCCTCGGCGGGGTATTCGAGCTTTGCCATGGCGAGCATTGCGGTGTGGCGGACGCCGGCAGGATCGTTGGGGGCAAAGTCGAGGCTGCGGTTTGCGGCTTCGAGCGACATGCGGTAGCGGCCGCTAATGAGCGCGCGCGATGCCAAGGCGGCAAGCCAGCGCAGGTAGGGGCGGCGCATAAGGTCGCCAGCGGCCTCGCGCTCGTAGGGGTCCTGCGCCGAGGCGATCTTGAGCGCCAGATCGTGCTCCACCTCGTCGCACTTGGACACCAGATACTGCACGTATTCCTCGTTGGAGCTGGCGGTGAGGGCGGTCAGCATGCGCTGAGCGTCCCAGTTGGCCGGATCGAGCGCGGCTGCCTCGCGGAGCATGTTCTCGGCAGCTGCTTCTTCTTGCTCGGCCTGGGTATCGTCAGGGATAAAGGGAATGCGGTAGTCGACGGCCTCGACCACCTTGGCAATGAGGTGCCCGGCGCGGTCGCGGTCGTGCACGATGAGCGGTGCGGGGTTGCGGGTGAATTGTTCCATCAGACGCTCTACGGCGGCACCGTCGGTGAGCGGGATATTGTCGCGGCGCAAGGCCTCAAGAACGAGGCGATGGCAATCCTCTTGAATGGGATCGAATGCCATGGGGCCTCCTTTGCTGCGGTTAGGGTTCAAATGTTTCTATATAAGGTTCTAGTTTACCCGCATGTGGCACACCGGGGGTGCCGCACTTGGACTTGCACCTTTGCACCACGAAGACGGATGTCGCACAAATGTCGGCACCTTGGACGGCCGAGTGGTATCACGGTGCCGCAAACGGTCGATTTTTGGCGGCGAACGGTGCATATTTTGGAGGGGCACGGTCCTGCCCGGGATATGTAGTCAACCTTGATAAAACGTTTGCCCAGCTTGGGAGTATGAATGCCGCACAAGGGTCTTCAGGGATAGAAAAAACGTTTCATCATTGGCGGCTTTAGGTGAATAACTGACCAACCAGAACGGTAAAATAGTGTTTGTCTGAGCGTTGAGACGTTTAGACATCGCGCATTGTCATCGCCGGCAACGCGCAAACCGGTCCTAACGGAGCCAATTGGGTGCTCCGTTATATACGCAAGTCTAAGAGGGGCTTGTTTAGGAGGCACAGTATGGGACGTTTTACCAATCCTCGCGATCTGTACTTTGGTGAGGGCGCTCGCCACGAGGTGAAGAACCTCAAGGGTAAGAAGGCCATCATCGTTTCTGGCGGCAGCTCTATGCGCCGCGGCGGGTTCCTGCAGGACGTTGAGGCCGACCTCAAAGAGGCCGGCATGGAGGTCAAGCTGTTCGAGGGCGTCGAGTCCGATCCCTCCATCGAGACCGTCATGAAGGGCGCAGCCGCTATGCGCGACTTCGAGCCCGACTGGATTGTTGCTATCGGCGGCGGTTCGCCCATCGATGCTGCTAAGGCCATGTGGGTCTTCTACGAGTATCCCGAGGAGTCCTTCGACAACATTATCCAGCCGTTCAGCTTCCCCGAGCTGCGTCAGAAGGCTCACTTCTGCGCCATTTCCTCTACCTCCGGCACTGCTACCGAGGTCACCGCATTCTCCGTCATCACGGATTACGAAAAGGGCATCAAGTACCCGCTGGCCGACTTCAACATCACCCCTGATGTCGCCATCGTCGACCCCGAGCTCACCTACACCATGCCCGCCAAGCTGTGCGCTCACACCGGCATGGATGCTCTGACCCACTGCATGGAGGCCTACGTTTCCACCTGCGCCTCTATGTTCACCGACGCCAACGCTCTGCACGGCATCCGCGAGATCGTCGAGTGGCTGCCCAAGTCCTATGCTGGCGACCATGAGGCCCGTCAGCACATGCACGAGGCTCAGTGCATCGCCGGTATCGCCTTCTCCTCGGGCCTGCTCGGCATCGTTCACTCCATGGCTCACAAGACCGGTGCTGCCTTCGAGAACGGCCACATCATCCACGGTGCCGCTAACGCCATGTACCTGGGCAAGGTCATCCAGTGGAACTCCAAGGATCCCCGTGCTGCCGAGCGTTACGCTTACGTGGCCAAGGAGATCCTGCACCTTCCCGGCGAGACCAACGAGGAGCTCATCGCTGCGCTCGTCCAGAAGATCCGCGACCTCAACGACCAGCTCAACATTCCGCAGTCCATCAAGGATTACGCGAATGGTGGCGTGAAGGTCGACGCCGAGAACCCGCAGATGGTTTCCGAGGAGGAGTTCCTCGCCAAGCTGCCCGAGATTGCCGCGAACGCCGAGCAGGACGCCTGCACGCCCGAGAACCCGCGTGAGACCAAGGCTGCCGACTTCGAGAAGATCCTCAAGGCCTGCTACTACGACACCGACATCGATTTCTAATCGACTCTTGTTATCGTAACGAGGGGTTCCGCACGTATCTGTACGGAGCCCCTTTCTTTTTTCTTTTAGAGAATGGGATAGTTATGGCTGCAATTTTCAATAGCCCCAGCAAGTACATCCAGGGTCCGGACGAGCTGGCCAAGCTCGGCTCCTATGTCGAGCCGCTCGGCGCTAAGGCCCTCGTCATCGTGACGCCTTCGGGCAAGAAGCGCGTCGGTGCCAAGATCGAGGGCGGCTTTGCCGAGGCTAAGGCCGAGCTGCTGTTTGAGGATTTTAACGGCGAGTGCTCCAAGGGCGAGGTCGATCGCCTGGTTGCGCTCGCTCGCGACAACGGTTGCGATATCGTCGTCGGCGTCGGTGGCGGCAAGATCCTCGACACCGCGAAGGCCGTCGCCTACTACCTGGAGTCCCCGGTTATCATTTGCCCCACCATTGCTTCGACCGATGCACCGTGCTCGGCACTTTCGGTGCTCTATACCGATGACGGCCAGTTCGACAAGTACCTCTTCCTTAAGGCGAACCCCAATATCGTCCTTATGGATACGACGGTTATCGCGGCGAGCCCGGTGCGCCTGACGGTTTCCGGTATGGGCGATGCGCTCGCAACCTATTTCGAGGCTCAGGCGACGCACGATGCCGACGGCGGCACCTGCGCCGGCGGCAAGGGCGGAATGGCCGGCCTGGCGCTCGCCAAGCTCTGCTACGAGACGCTTATGGCCGATGGCGTCAAGGCCAAGGTCGCGCTGGAGAAGGGCGCGCTGACGCCTGCCGTGGAGCACATCATCGAGGCCAATACGCTGCTCTCCGGCATTGGCTTTGAGAGCTCGGGCCTTGCTGCTGCTCATGCCATCCACAATGGTCTGACGATGCTGCCCGAGTGCCACAGCATGTATCACGGCGAGAAGGTCGCCTTCGGCACCATCGTCCAGCTGGTACTCGAGGATGCCCCGACCGAGAAGCTCGAGGAAGTCTTGGGCTTCTGCATTGAGCTGGGTCTGCCGGTCACGATGAAGGAACTTGGCGTTGCCGAGCTTACGCGCGAGAAGGCCATGATTGTTGCCGAGGCTGCGTGCGCGCCCGAGGACACCATGTGCAACATGCCGTTTGAGGTGACGCCCGAGATGGTCGCAAACGCCATCCTGGGTGCCGACGCACTGGGCCACTACTATCTCATGGATGAGTAAATCAAGCTAAGGAAGGGGCAAAGCCAGCAGATGGCTTTGCCCCTTTTTGCTATGGTGCAAAGGGGTCAGGTTAGTTGAACCAAAGAAGGCGGGGTAGGCCTGCGATGAGGTTTTGCCCCGCCCTCGTTTGACTACAGCTCGCAAACGTTTTGCGCGCGACCCTCGACGTAGGCGACGACGTTGTCGAACTCAATCTTGGCGCGGCGCTGCATGGCCTCGTGCGTAAGGAAGCCTACATGTGGCGTGAAGGTGCAGTTCTTGGCGTTGACGAGCGCGTAGTCGGCGGGGATGGGCGGCTCCATATCAAAGACGTCGATGCCGGCACCGGCGAGCTTATCGTCGTTGAGTGCCTGGGCAAGGGCATCGTTATCCACGATGGCACCGCGGGCGCAGTTGATAAAGACGGCACCGTCCTTCATCTGGGCGAACTGCTCGGTGCCAAAGCTCTTGCGCGTGGTGTCATTGTTAGGCAGGTGCAGGCTTACGATATCGGACTCGGCGAGCAACTGCTCGAGCGAAACCTGCTCAATGCCGGCCTCGGCTGCCTCGGGATGCTCGTGGCGGGCATATCCCAGCACGCGGGCGCCAAAGGCCTTAAAGAGACGACCCGTGGCGCAGCCGATCTTACCGCAGCCCACGATACCCACGGTCTTGTCGCGGATCTCGGTGCCCATTAGGCCGGCGCTCGTCTTGCCGCTGCGGACGGCGGCATCGGCGGCGCCCACCTTGCGCAGCACGTCGATGGTCAGGCCAAAGGTGAGCTCGGCGACCGAAACGTCGGAGTAGCCGGCGCAGTTGCGAACCTCAACACCGCGCTCACGGCAGGCGGAAAGCCCCACGTGGTCGATGCCCGTAAAGGCAACGGCGATCATCTTGAGCGCATCGGCGCCGGCGACGACCTCGGCAGGGTAGGGGTTGTTGGCGATCATGACGACCTCGGCGCCCTCGCTGCGTCGAGCGAGCTCGGCCGGATCGGTTGTTTTGGTATCGAAATAGACAAACTCGTGTCCGGCGTCCTTAAGGGGTGCGGAGAGCCTGTCGATGGTCTGCTCGGGTACTCCCAACGGTTCGATCAGGGCAATCTTCATCTTGTGACTCCTCAATAAACCTAGGCGATTAGGCTGGCAATAGATTGTAGGTCTATTTGCCGCAAAGATGCTCCGCGTGTAATTTGCCCGAGGCGTGGGCCGATGGCGTATCATTATCTCTTGCTTGTTTGCACTGCTCAGGGAGGGGCCGCGCATGGCGCAGGAACACGATCTGTTTGATGACATTATCGAGATCAGCAAGGGTTTCGACTTTCTTAAAAACCCGCTTGGCGGTGTGACCGATGCACTCGATCCGTCGGCGCCTCAATGGAATCCTGCTGACTACAAGGAGCGCCCGCGCGGCAACACCATTCCGTGCTTGACCTGCAAAAACGAAAAGAGCGGCTGCACCGCGTGCATGGACGTGTGCCCGGTCAACGCTATCGAGGTCGAGGAAGACTCCATCGAGATCCTCGACTCCTGTCGCAAGTGCGGCCTGTGCGCCGCTGCCTGTCCGACCGAGGCAATCATCTCGCCGCGCCTGGCGCCCAAAAACGTCTACGACGACATTGTCTCGGCGGCTACGAGCCACGAGACCGCCTACGTCACCTGCACGCGTGCCCTTAAGCGCATGCCGCGCGAGAACGAAGTCGTCGTTGCCTGCGTGGGCGATATTACGGCCGAGACCTGGTTCTCGGTACTGGCAGACTATCCCAACGTGAGTGTGTACCTGCCGTTGGGCGTGTGCGATAAATGCCGCAACACCGGCGGTGAGGACATTCTGGGCGAGGCGATTGCGAAGGCCGAAGAGTGGTCTGGCACGGGTATGGGCCTGGAGGTCGATCCCAAAAGCCTCAAATGCCATAAGCGCCGCGAGTACGAGCGCAAGGAGTACATGGAAAAGATCGCCCGCACCACGGGCCTGACGGTGACCAAGCTCAATCCGGCGACGGCGGCGCTGGCCTCGGTGACGCAGAAGCTCAAGGCCCATCGCCATCAGATTACCCAGCTGGAGCGCACGCTCAACACCATGTGCGGCACCACGACGACCAAGCGTCGCCGTTCGCTCACGCACGGGCGTCAACTGGTGCTCTCGACGTTGCAAAACCACCCCGAGCTTGCCCAGAACATGCAGGTGAGCACACCGGAGTGCGATTTTGACAAGTGTACGTCGTGCGGCGAGTGCGTCAACGTGTGCCCCACGTTTGCCTGCGATCTGGTGGGAAGCGGCCGCTTTGCGTTGGAGTCGACGTATTGCTTGGGCTGCGGTGCCTGCGTCAAGGTGTGCCCCGAGCATGCGCTCAAGTTGGTTGAGCATGACGCGTCCAATCTGGTCGTCGTCGACCCCGAGGCCGAGGAAAAGGCCGCCCAGAAGGCGAAGGCTCACGAAGAAGCTGAGAAGGTCAAGGCCGAAGCAAAGGCCAAGCTCGACAAGATGCTCGATCAGGTGGAGAAGCTCGCGGACTAGCCAGCGACCCCAATCTTTGCTTCATTTGCGCCGCCGCGGTGTCCGGATTCGCCCGGATGCTGCGGCGGCGCTATACTTATGCAGTATGAAGTACCTGTACCAAAAGGAGCTGTCGTGTCCCTTTCCATCGGTATCGTGGGCCTGCCCAACGTGGGCAAGTCGACGCTGTTCACCGCGCTTACCAAAAAGACCGGCCTTGCCGCCAACTACCCGTTTGCCACGATCGACCCCAACGTGGGCATCGTCGATGTGCCCGATAGCCGCCTGCAAAAGCTCGCCGACATCGTCAACCCCGGCCGCATTGTGCCGGCTACGGTCGAGTTTGTCGACATCGCGGGCCTGGTGAAGGGTGCCAACGAGGGCGAGGGCCTGGGCAACCAGTTCTTGGCAAACATCCGCGAGACCGATGCCATCTGCGAGGTCGTGCGTTACTTTAAGGACCCCAACGTTATGCGCGAGGTGGGCCGCACGGGCGAGTTCGTCGATCCTGCCGGCGATGCCGACACCATCATGACCGAGCTCATCCTGGCCGACATGGGCACGCTCGAGAAGCAGCTGCCCAAGCTCGAGAAGGAGGCCAAGCGCGACAAGGAGCTCATGCCCAAGTTCGAGGTCGCCAAGCGTCTGCTCGCCTGGCTCAACGAGGGCAAGCGCGCCGCATCCATGGAGATGACCGACGAGGAGCGTGCCGCCGCCAAGGGCCTGTTCCTGCTCACCATGAAGCCCATCCTGTATGTTGCCAACGTGGACGAGGATATGCTCAACGACGATCTGGCGCCCATCGATGGCGTCAAGCCGCTGTCCATCTGCGCCAAGATTGAGGCCGAGCTCTCCGAGCTCGATCCCGAGGACGCCGCCGACTACCTGGAAAGCCTAGGCCTGGAGCAGCCCGGCCTGGACGTGCTCGCTCAGGCTGCCTACAAGCTGCTCGGCCTGCAGTCGTTCTTTACGGCCGGCGAGATGGAGGTCAAGGCCTGGACGGTGCGTCAGGGCGCGACCGCCCCGCAGGCCGCCGGCGTCATTCACACCGATTTTGAGCGCGGCTTTATTAAGGCCGAGGTCATTGGCTACGACGACTACATCGAGCTCGGCGGCGAGCAGGGCGCCAAGGCCGCCGGCAAGTTGCGTATTGAGGGCAAGGACTATGTCATGGCCGATGGCGACGTCGTGCACTTCCGCTTTAACGTGTAAGGACGACGCATATGTTCAAATATGGCAAAAAAGCTGGCTACATGGGTATTGCGCTGCTCGTACTTGCGGTGATTCCGCTGGTGGTCGCAGCGTGTGTTATCCCCAACATTGGCCCCGAGGTGGCAACGAAGTTTAACGCCGCCGGCGAGGTGACGCGCTGGGGTAAGAGCTACGAGCTGCTGGCACTGCCGGTACTCAATCTGCTGCTGAGCGTGGCGACGTACTTTACGGCGGGACGCCAAGCCAAGAACAATGACGACTCCGCCGCCATGGCGCGCATCGTGTGCGAGCGCTACCTGCGCAACGGTTGCATTACGGGTGTGTTCCTCAACGTGATCAACGTTTACTTTATGTACTCGGCGATTACCGGAACGGGCTTTGGCTTTGGTTTCTAGCTTGTCCTTTTAGGCAACGAGCCTGCAAGCATATTCGATGGCTGCTGCGAGGCCGCCGCTCGATCGTGGTTGAAAGACTGCATCGGCGGCGGCCTCGTTTTCGTATCCGGCGCCGCGAAGGGCGAGTGCTATGCCGGCTTCTAAAAGGAGCGGCAGGCCGCGTTGGCTGGTTGCGATTACGGCAGCCTGATTGAGCGAGCAGCCGTGCGTTTGGCATCGGATGGCAAGTTCACCTCGCGCCGGGCAAGGGACCAGAACGGCGGCGACGCGACTTGATAGCAATGCAAATGCTGTGCGCTCATCGGGCGAAAGGCATTCAGCTTCAACGACGACGAGCTTGGGCGGCGCGCTGTTTGTGCGAAGCGTGGCTCGGTACATGCGGACTGAAGAACCCGACATAGAAAACTCCTGTGTATTCGGGAAAACGTAAACTATAGTTTACGTTTATGTTCGGCTCCATTTCAAACTCGGCTGCATGGACGAACGTGCGAAACAGATTCTTGGCAGGCGGGTCGAAGAGACACGCAGGGACCTTGGTATCTCCAAGGTTGATTTTTGTGTGGCGACAGGAATCAGCCGACCCTACCTCGACCGAATCGAAGATGGGACGGCAAATTTCACGCTCAAGGTTCTATTTAAGATCGCGCCCGCACTCGGCATGACGGTGTCAGAGCTTCTCGAGGGTATCGAATAGGGGATACCCGTCGACAACTGAATTACGCCATCGGGATGCGGTCGTGGTTGACTTGGCTGTAGAACAGGCGCCGAATCTCGGCCGCATCACGTGACTGGCCGAGTGCCCACATGGTTTTGGCCACGAGCGTCTCGGTGGTCATATCATCGCCGCGCAGAATGCCCGGATGATCGGCGTAAGCGCGGCCGACCTCATAAACGCCCAGATCGAGGCCCTCTTCGGGGACCTGCGTGGTCATAACGACGGTGCGACCCGAATCGACCCAGCGGAAAATTGCCTCTTGGAACGACTCGCCGGACTCGCCAAACTCGGGAATACCGCCAATGCCAAAGGTCTCAAGAATTACAGCATCGTAGCTATCGGCTAGGGCGTCCAGGATACCCGGGTTCACGCCGGGCGTCAGCTTAAGGACAAATACGCGCGGATCGATACTGTCGTAGAAACGCACCGGGCTCTCATTCTGATGAGTGCCGTGAAGCCCGTTGCGCACAATGCGGTCGTTGCGGATGTAGGCAATGGGCGGATAGTTGACGCTAATGAACGCGTTAAAGCTCATGGTGCGCTGCTTGCGGGCGCGCGTGCCAGCAATGGCGACGCCGCCAAACACGATCGAGACGTCGTGCGAATGCTCGTCGAGTGCATAGAGCAGACTCTGGTACAGGTTGAGCTTGGCATCGGTAAAGGGGTTGCCCATGGGCTTTTGCGAGCCGGTGAGCACGATGGGCTTGGGGCTGTCCTGAATCAGATAGGAAAGCGCCGCCGCGGTGTAGCTCATGGTGTCGGTGCCGTGCAGAATCACGAAGCCGTCGTGGTCGGAATAACCTTCGACGATGACATCGCGGATGCGCATCCAGTCGCTCGGGCGCATATTGGTGCTGTCGATGTTCATGGGCTGCACGACGTCGAGCTCGCAGAGGCCCGAGATCTCGGGGACGCTCTGGGCGAGTTCCTCACCGGTCAGGGCGGGGGAGAGGCCGTTGCCGTCCTCGGTCGATGCGATGGTGCCGCCCGTGGCGATGAGAAGGATGCGCTTCATGCTGGTATTCCTATCGTATTTGCCGCCGCAGAGGCGGAGTCGTTCGGCAGTATTGTGGCACAGAGCGTTCAATGTTCAAACGTATTACATCATCTGTAACGTCTGGTAACACTTCAATTGCCGTCAAATAGGGGCCCAGGTCGTGCGTTTGCCGTGCGCTGATGGCTGCGAGGGACGAGAAACCCCATATAACGTGTACACTATGGAGGTTATTTTCGTTCATTCACGCGGGTGGGCACCGGCTCCCCGCCAACAAGAGGGGGATACCATGGATCAAAAGGCTTCCGCAAAGGTCCTCGTACTCGACTTTGGTGCGCAGTACGGTCAGCTCATTGCCCGTCGCGTCCGCGACCTCAACGTGTATTCCGAGATTGTTCCCTGCGACATATCGGCCGACGAGATTCGCGAGATGAACGCCTCTGCGCTCATCCTTTCTGGCGGTCCGGCCTCCGTGTACGCCGAGGACGCTCCGTCCATCGACCCCGCCATCTTTGACCTGGGCCTTCCCGTCCTGGGCTTTTGCTACGGCCATCAGATCACGGCTGTGACGCTCGGCGGCAAGGTCGGCCACTCCGAGGTGGGCGAGTACGGCCGCGCCACCATCACGCGCACGGCAGGCGCCAAGCTCTTTAACTCCACGCCCATGGAGCAGACCGTGTGGATGAGCCATCGCGACGCCGTGTCCGAGGTGCCCGAGGGCTTTACCGTTACCGCCAGCACCGACGTGTGCCCGGTTGCCGCCATGGAGTGCGTCGAGCGCAAGATTTTCACCACGCAGTTCCACCCCGAGGTCAAGCATTCCGAGTATGGTCAGCAGCTGCTGAGCAACTTCCTGTTTGAGATCTGCGGCCTGGAGCCCAACTGGAGCATGGACAACCTGGTCGAGACCATGACGGCCGAGTTCCGCGAGAAGGTCGGCGACGACCGCGTGATTCTGGCCCTGTCCGGTGGCGTCGACTCCTCCGTCGTGGCCGCGCTGGGCGCCCGCGCCGTGGGCAAGCAGATGACCTGCGTGTTCATCAACCACGGCCTGCTGCGCAAGGGCGAGCCCGAGCAGGTGGAGGAGGTCTTCACCAAGCAGTTTGACGTTGACTTTATCCACGTCCACGCCGAGGACCGTTATGCCGAGCTTCTGGCCGGTGTGACCGAGCCCGAGGAGAAGCGCCGCATCATCGGCACGCAGTTCTGGAAAGAGTTCTTCGCGGTTGCTCAGCAGCTTGAGACCGATGGTAAACCCGTGAAGTACCTGGCTCAGGGCACCATCTACCCCGATATCATCGAGTCCGGCGCTCGCAAGACGGGCGGCAAGACGGCCACCATCAAGAGCCACCACAACCTGATCCCGTTCCCCGATGGCGTGCACTTCGACCTCATTGAGCCGCTCGACCACTTCTTTAAGGACGAGGTCCGCGCACTTGGTCTGGCGCTGGGCCTGCCGGGTCACATCGTGTTCCGTCAGCCCTTCCCGGGCCCGGGTCTGGCCATCCGCATCATCGGTGCAGTCGACAAGGAGAAGCTCGAGATCCTCAAGAACGCCGATGCTATTGTGCGCGAGGAGCTCGACGCCTACAACCAGCGTCTGTTTGAGCAGACCGGCGAGCGCAACTCCGAGCACAGCTGCTGGCAGTATTTCGCGGTCCTGCCCGACATCAAGTCCGTTGGCGTCATGGGCGACGAGCGCACCTATCAGCGCCCGATCATCCTGCGTGCCGTCGAGTCCAGCGATGCCATGACCGCCGACTGGGCCAAGCTGCCCTACGATGTACTGGCCCGCATCTCCGGCCGCATCGTTGCCGAGGTCCCCGGCGCCAACCGCGTGTGCTACGACATCACGTCCAAGCCGCCCGCGACCATCGAGTGGGAGTAACATCCGCACATTATTGTAAGGTTCATTTAGTAGCCTGATTTTTCATCCAGTGGCTTCATTTAGACAGGTTTTTCACCTGGTAAACCTGCAAGCCACTGGATTTCTTTTTTGCCTCGCAACCCGAATAACGAGCATTTAACGAGCAAAATCGCAGGTCAATAATGATCGCTTTTGCTCACGTCCGTTCGAAAGCACAATAATGTGCTGAAATTCTGAATCGAACGTCGTGAGATAGAAAATGACGTCATGGGCGCAAGTTCCCGCCCAAAATTGCGCGATTTTGCGAAATAAGCGACGTCAAGTGTGCGTCAAAGGGAAAACCGCAGGTCGCACAGCGAATAAATCAGACAATGAAAGGCCAGCGCATAACCGAAGGACGCAAGACGGCACATATAATATAGCCAAGAACAATATAAGAACGACCCTCACAAGGACCATGCCGATGGACAACGAAAGTTACGAAGAAATCGAAAGGGAGGCCGTACTGGGTTCCAAAAAAAGACGGGAGTTTTGGGACACTCTCTCAAGAGCACGCGGTTTTTCAAAAGAGGTTCGAGATACGGTCTTGCAAGCCCGTCCTCGAGTCAATCGGCTGTGCCGTTTCAGGACGTTTGAACCCGGTTCTCTTGAGCAATTGCGCACGAACACACTCTTGTTCTCTTCTCCCCCATATTATGACGATCCTCTCGACACATATTTTTATGTCGACAAAAAGGCTCTCCAAATCCAGTTCAATCTGATTATCGATGCATTCAGAGGACACCCCCTTAAAGAGATTATCGCTCTGCTTGGCCAATTCGGCATCCCTGACTTCAACAAACTGCTCGATATAATTGGAAGGGCTGAAATAGAAGAGCTCCCGTTTCAGTTCGATCAGCTGAACAGTCAAATCGACGATATTAGGCGAATAGTGCAAAACGTCGGATACTCCCTTTGCTTCTGCGATGACCCGCTTAACGAGGTGCTGTGGCTGAAATACGCAGATAACCATAAGGGCTTTGTACAGATATACGATGCGAACTGTTCCATAAGATTTCTATGCGGCCAAAAGAACAGTTGTGGACTCTGCGCGAATGACGATTCCTCTTTGGCCCCTTTCCCTATTTACTACTCGAATGAGGGGTACGATGCAACACGATACGCACTTGCACTCCTTCTCCTTCGTGAGTTGCCAGCTAATGTGAAAGTATCCTGCCCAGAACTTATCAAATATCTTAAGGAATCAATTAGGTGGGAGTTCGAAAAGGTCACGCTTATCAAGCGTAAGCAGCACGAGTACGACTGCGAATGGAGACTTTTATGCAGAGGGTCTGCAGAGGGTAGACCATCGATTCAGATGGTTCCCTCGTCAGTCGTGTTAGGCCTCCACATGAAAGAATCGGAAAAGCGAAGCGTTGTGGATGCAGCCAAGTCCGCCGGAATAAAAAAATTTTGCAGGCGCATATTGACGAGGGAACTGGCAAGCTTGCAATTCGCTCTTACCAATCAACAGAAGAATAAGTTAGCCGCTAATCGATTGGTACACCCCAAGGAAGACTGTCTTTCCCCTTCCCGTTTCTCTTGCTCTGCCATGTTGAAAAAAGATATCGATCGAATTCAAAGAATTCTGTTTCACTATATGGATGTTGCCTATCGTAAGTCGGTCATCGAGGTCTTGCGGCGCCGGACGACCCCCTTTGAGAGGACCTTGCCCACTGAGCGGTCGAGCGCTTGCTTGACGATGTCCTGACCGTTGTCGTAATGGACCTTCACATCGTCGAAGGACTGGAAGAAGTCCAAGTGCTCAACCATGGCGGAGGAGATGTCGCGCCCCATGCGCTCCATTAGCCTTGCCGGGTCTTCGAACTGGCTGCGGCGGTAGACGAACGTTATATAGGAGATGGGAAGTTTGCGGACGAATGAGGAGAAGTAGGCGAGCATGGCCTTGCGCTGCCCGATGCCGAGAAACTCATAATCCATGTGCCCGTTCATGAGGGGCTCGGAGTGGAACGGGATGTTTGGGAGGTCGGCCTTGGCGAGTTTGGCCTCATAGCCCGTGACCGCTTCGGCGATGCTGTCTGCCTGGTCGTGGAAGACGAGCGTGAGCAGATAGTAGCGAGCCTTGCCGCCGCGGTCTCCGCTCTCGTCGACAAAGATGCTGAGCTCCTTGGCCAATGGGGACTCCTAATGGAATGGATAAAAAAATAGCCGGGGGACTCCCCCGGCACTTGGAGGTAGCTCAATGAGCCACCAACAACCTTATAGCATGCGCTGGCGGTGAGTGCAAGGGGGAGGCGAGCCGGTACATGGCGTCACGGCTGATGCGCAGCATCGCGCGCGCCTCGTCGGCGCCGAATATCGCGTTGGTCGATGCGATGAGCCTCGCCTGGCTCCTGCTAATGCTCTTGGTCATGGTCGTCCTCGAGCTCCTTTCGTCTCGAGGCTTTCTCGCATGCCCGGCCGCGGGCGGCTCCCGGGGCGGTCGCCGCCGTCATTTCCTCCCGCTCCTCGACTCGATGTAGGCGTCCACTGACGCCCTCGAAACCAGGAGCTTCCTTCCGAGCCTGTACGAGTCGATCTCTCCCGACCAGATGAGGTCGTACGCCTTGCTCCGGCTCGCCCCCATGTACTCCTGCATCTCGATTACCGTCATCCACTCGTCGCGGCTCCGGTTGCCCTCGGGCGCGGCGCATTTCGTCATGTTCGCCATGGCTGCCTCCAATCTTTCCGCGCCATGCGTCTGCGCGGTCCCGTGTGCGTTTTCGTCTGCGCGACGATTGAACCGCCTTATGGCGATTTGCGCGCCTGACGGGAGCGGAGACGGGTCGAGGTGGGTCGAGCTGGTCGGGCCTTCACGAAACGGCCATAGGCCGTGTGCCTTAGCTCGCGGCTAAGTCCCTGAAAAGTAAAAGGCGCCCATGCGGGCGCCTGCCTAGTAGCTGGAATTGTTCGGTTGTGGTCGGAATGCTTGTCTTCCGCGGTACTGTCGTCCGGGGTCCGGCATCTGTCGTTCGCTTCTTCTGTCGTGTTTGCTGTTGCGTGTTCTGCGAGCGACCTTTCGCGGGCCTGCCGGCCCGTTGCCCCAGGTGCACCCGGGTAAATGGTACCCATCCGTTGGGGCACGGCCTATTGAAGGAGGTGATTGTGCGACAAGGAGATAGACGAGCGGCAGCTCGTCTATCTCCCGAGATAAGCCGCGAAACGTCTGTAGGAGTCCTCTGACAGGCAGTGCTCTATGCGGCAGGCCTCCGCCGAGGCGGTCTCGACGTCCACGCCCGACTCGACGGGCAGCCGCTCGAAGAAGCGATGACGTTCGAGCGTCGCCGACGCGCCGCGCTCGCCCTCATCTGTAAGGCGCACGTCGTGGCCGAACATGCGGACGAGGCCGGCAGCGCCGAGGTTCGAGAGCGCCTTGGTGACGCCCGACTTGGTGACACCCATATGCTCCGCGAGGTCGACGTTGCGGCAGCGCTCGCGCTCGGTGCGGATGGCGAGGATTGCCTCGAGGTAATCCTCAGATGATTCGCGTCTGCTTATCTGCCCGTCAGAACATTGTCGGCATCGGTCCAGCCGGCGGGGGCGGTCCACGACGAGCTTTCCTGCTGGAGCCTCCACAACCTCGCGTACAGTCCGTCTTCGGCAAGCAGCGTCTTGTGGCTCCCCTCCTCCGCCACGCGCCCGTCGTCGAGAACGACGATCTTATCCGCATTGGCGACGGTTCTCAGTCGATGGGCGATGACGACTACCGTTTTGCCTGCGCACAGGGTTCCGACCGCTCTCTGGATAAGCGTCTCGTTCTCGGGGTCGAGCGAGGCGGTCGCCTCGTCGAGGAGCACCACGGGCGCGTCTTTCAGAAGGGCCCTCGCAATGGAGAGGCGCTGACGCTCCCCGCCCGAGAGAGAGGCGCCGTTCTCGCCCAGCATCGTGTCGAACCCCTGGGGAAGCTTCTCGATGAACTCCAGGCAGTGCGCTGTCCTTGCAGCCTCGGCCACCTCTTCGTCAGAAGCTCCCTCGCGACCGATCCGGATGTTGTTCGCGACCGTGTCGTCGAAAAGGATCACGTCCTGGAAGACTATGGAGACGTGCGCGAGCCACGATTCCTCGGAGAACCCGGCGATGTCCTTGCCCGAGCAGAGGATCCTGCCGCTGTTCGGCTCCCAGAATTTCGCCGCCAGCTGGGCGCAGGTCGACTTGCCCGAGCCGCTCGGCCCGACAAGGGCGGTGACTTTTCCTTCCTGCGCGTCGAAGCTGATGCCGTGGAGGACCTCCTCGTCGCCGTACCCGAACCGGACGTTTTGGAAAGACAGGCTATGGCCGGAGACATTCGCCGGGGCAGAGCCCTTTGCTTCAGGCTCGTCCATGACCGCCTTGATCCGGGCTGTCTTGGTCGACAGGTTGAGAAGGTTGGGCAGCTGGGACACGAGGGCGAGAATGGGGCTGTACACACGCGAAACGATGAGCAGGAACATGAGCAGAACCATGAAGTCAACGCCGCCGGAGGCGAGAAGCACCGCGCCGACGCAGGCGGTCAGCCCGACTCCCGAGCGAAGGATGGCGCTCGCGAGGGAGACGGAAACGTCGACGGCGAGCTCGACCCGCATCGTCACCCTCTTGAGCTCGAGCATCGCCTGTTCCATGGCGGCGGAGTCCTTGCCCACCGCCCTGCAGGCCCTTATGTCCTTGATGCCTTCGAGGTAGTCCTGCACGCGAGCCAGCGCATCCAGGCGAACGCGGTTCTGCCTTTCGAAAAGACGCTTCTCGCGGCGACGGCTCAAGGCGATGACCGCAGCCGAAAGCGGCAGCGTGACCATCGCGCAGCAGGCGAGCCTCCAATCGAAGAAGGCGAGCATCACGCAGATGACCGCGGTCGACACGGTTCCCGCGATGAGCTGCGGAAGCGTCGAAGACAGCATGGATTCCTGCGCCGTCACGTCTCCCATGATGCGATCGGCCACGTCGGTCGTGTCCCGGCGGTTGAAGAAGCTCATGGGCAGCTTCCTCAGATGGTCGGCAAGGCGCAAGCGGATGCTTTCGGACTCGGTGTAGGCGGCCACGTATGTTTTCTTGTAGTCGTTTCTCGAGGCGATGAAGACCACGATCGCCCCCGCAATTCCCACGGCGAAGATCGCCCAGAGCGCGTTCGCGTCGAAGGGCTCGCCCGCAAGGGTCCCCACAAGAGCCGCGAACGCGGCGACCGTGCAGACGAAGGGGATCATGAGAGCCAGATCGCTCAGAGTGCAGGCAAGGGCGGAGCGCTTGAGGCCGGCATAGCCCTGGTCGGTTAGATTGAACGCCCTCTGAAGCCAAGGAACTCTGCCCCTTGACTGCCCGCCGAACGCCTCAGCAGGGCCGCGCTCCTCGACAGAGCCGCCATGATCCGCATGAACGGCTGATGCTTCGGGAGCTGCGCCCTTGCTTTCGGTCGATGCCGATTCGATCCCCCAATCGAGAGCCTCCGTGTACTGGCCCCACATCCTCGCATACGCCCCCGATGCGGCGAGGAGCTCTTCGTGGGTGCCCTCCTCGACCTTGCGGCCGCCATCGAGCACGACTATCTTGTCGGCGCCGACGACGGTGGAGAGCCGGTGGGCGATCATGATCACGGTCTTGCCCGCCATGATCCTCTCGAACGCCTTCTGGATCAAGTGCTCGTTCTCGGGGTCGGAGAACGCGGTCGCCTCGTCGAGCACCACGATGGGCGCGTCCGAGATGATGGACCTGGCGATGGCTATCCGCTGCTTCTCGCCGCCGGACAGGTGGACGCCCTCGGAGCCCACCACGGTGGCGTAGCCATGGGGAAGCCCGCTTATGAACGCGTCCGCCTGGGCAGCCTTCGCGGCTTCGACCACCTCGTCGTCGGTCGCTCCCGGACGGCCTCGCCTGATGTTGTCCGCGATGCTCTCGCGGAACAGGTGGGAATCCTGGAACACCAGGCTGAGATTGCCCATCAGCTCGTCTTGGCTCATCTCGCGGACATCGACGCCGCCGACGAGCACCTGGCCCGAATCGACGTCCCAGAAGCGGGCGACGAGGTTCGCGAGGGTGGATTTGCCGGATCCGCTCGGCCCGACGACCGCGCATGCTGTGCCGGCGGGGACCTCGAGCGAGACGTCGCGCAAGGCCGGCTCCGCGTCGCCTTCGTAGGAGAAGGTCACGTTCCGCAGGGACACCGAGGCGTCCTTCGGGGTCTTCGGCGCTTCCGGGACGGGAAGCTCCCCGATGCCGAGCACGGAGTCGATGCGGCCGATGTTCGCTTGGGCGAGCATCCCGTCCTCGCTCACGTAGAGGATCTTCGTGAAGACGCTCGATATCGAATGCACGAACAGGAGGTAGAAGACGAGCGAGAGCACGAACGTCGGCCAGTCCTGCGCGCCCGGGGCGAGAAGTATGCCGACGGGCAGGACGAACAGGTACGCGTTGTTGAGGACGGCCGTGAAGCCCGGCATGGAGTTCCGGAAGAAGAGCGTTACGTCGAGGGAGAGGCCCGTGTAGTCCTTGATCGCGTCCGCGAGCCGCCTGAACGAGCGCGCCGTTTGGCCGAAGGCCTTCACGACGCGCATGCCGCGAACGTACTCCACGGCGGCGTTGCCCATTTGCTCCTTCACTTCCTGGTAGCGCCCCATGCTCGCCATGACGCGCTTGTCGGCGTAGCCGGAGAACTGCACGACGCATGCGACGGCGACCGCCGCCAACGTAGCGACGCCGAAGCGCCAGTCGAAGACGAAGAGCAGCGCCACCAAGACGACGGGCGCGGCGGCGGTGGCCGCCAGGTCCGGGATGGAGTGGCCGATGAACTGCTCGATCCCTCCGACGCTCTCGTCCATGACCTTCGAGATCCTGCCCGTGCCGAGCCTGGCGACGTGCCCGAGGGGGATTCGCCCGAGGTGGGCGGCGATGTCGAGCTTCGTGCGGTACTGCGCGTCGAATGCCGCGGCGTGGGAGCACAGAAGCGCGGCAAGATAGCACCCCACGTCAACGACTATGCCTGCCACCGCCAAGCCCGCGTAGCCCGTCATCGCCGAAACGTCGACGGCGGCCAGGTTCGGATAGACCTCGACCGCATCCCTGATCATGAAGTAGATCGCCACGTATGGGACGAAGGACGCCGCCGCGGATAGGACCGCCAGCGCCATGGAGGCGAACACGAGGGGCTTTCTTCTCCCCGCGAACCGGAGGCACCGGGAAAGGGCCCCCGGCTTCCTTCCTTTGCTTTCCTTGCTCATCGAATACCTCTTCTCTCATGTTGCTTTGAAAAAGGGCGCTAGGAGATTCCCGCGCGCTCGAGGTGCTTCTTGAACACCGCTCGGCCGACAAGCGAACCGATGATCCCGCCTACGAAGGTCACGACCGCGATGACCGCGAACGTCTCGGGGGTCACCGTGGACAAGAGGGCCTCCATATAGGCCGGGTCGATGCTGTTGGACCCCATCAGCTCGCGGTAGTAGTCCTGCGAGGCGAACATGGGAACGAAAAGGCCTGCTGCCCAGCAAGTCTCGAAAAGCGCGTACCCCACGGCGACGCCTGCGAACCTCCCGTACCCGAGCGCTTTGCGAACCAGCTCGGAGACGCCGCCGCCGACGGCGAGCCCGAGCGCCACAGGCCATCCCGATCCGACGACGAATACGATCACGGCGAAGACGAGGGCCATGATCAGCGAGGTTCCCGCGCGCGGCACGCGCGCATGCATGTAGACCCAGACGATCCCGGCGGGTATCGCTGCGATGGCGCAGCAGCCGCAGTACGCCACGACGCTCATGGAGGTGATTCCCACGACGAGCATGCTCACCACCATGAACAGCAGGGAGAAGACGCCGAGGGCTATGAGGTCCCTGGAGCTGAGGCTGCCGCCCTCTTTCCGTTTCGCTTTAACTGACATTTTCAAATCCTTTCCTCCATACGAATCTTTTCTCGACCCCGCGGCCCGGCTCACTCGATGAGCACGATCTGGTCGCAGGCCTTTGACAGGAACTCCGTGTCGTGGCTGACGACCGCCACCGTCTTCCCGCGAGACGCCTCTTTGCGCAAGACGAGCGCGAGGCGCTCCATGTTCCGGAAATCCAGGCCGCTCGTGGGCTCGTCGAAGAGAAGCGCCTGCGCGCCCGACTCCGACGCGATGGCGCAGACGCACCTCTGTTTCTGCCCTCCCGAGAGCGATGCGGGATGGCGGTCGGCGACATCTCCCAGGCCAAACTCCTCCAAGACCGCTTCGAGACGAAGTTCGTCGACGGCGGAAGGAGACGGGGCCGCGGATGCCAACTCGTCGCGCACGCTCGGGCGAAAGAGCTGGTAGTCGGGATCCTGCATGACCAGAAACACATGCTCGGGCCTTCTCTTGGGAGGGACCACCGAGCCTTGGAACCGGACATGCCCGAGCTCTTCTTTCTTGATCCCCGCCAGGCACTTGAGCAGGGTTGACTTGCCCGCCCCGTTTCGCCCGACCACGCCGACGACCCTCCCGGGGTCGAACGAGACGGTAGTCCCCTCGAGGACCGGCACGCCCTTCTCATACCCCGCATAGATCCCCCTCGCCTCGACGGCGGGAAAGGCGGAGACGGGATGGGAAAGGCGCTGCATCAGGTCGGCGAGCTTCGGCGGCTCGGAGGACCTGAGCCCACAAGACTCTCGCTCGGAGTCGGGCAGCCCCAGGAATTGCTGCGCGTCCCATTCGGCGGCGACGGAACCGCCTTCGAAGAGCAGGTACCGGTCGGCGACGCCTGCGAGGTAGGAGAGCCTGTGCTCGGCGATGATCACGGCAGACCCACTCGACTTGGCTTTCGAGATGAAGGAGGCGAGCTTCTCCATGGAGGGAGGATCCAGATTGCTCGACGGCTCGTCGAGGACGTAGACGCTCGGCTTGCAGGCCCATGCGCTCGCGAAGGCCACCGATTGCATCTGGCCCCCGGAGAGCTCGAAGATGCCCCTGCCCATGAGCCTCTCCAAGCCGAGCTCGCGCACGACGCCGCGCACCCGTCTGTGCATCTCCTCCCTGGGAACGCCGAGGTTCTCCATGCCGAACGCGATCTCGCCGGTCGTGTCGAGGTTGAAGAACTGGGTGCGGGGGTTCTGGAAAACGCTGCCCGTCAAGGACGAGAGCTCCCAATCCTCCAGGTCGTCGATGTCCCTGCCTGCTACAAGGACCTTCCCCGTCCGGCTGCCCTCGTAGAACCCTCCCGCCAGCCCGTTGACGATCCGGGTCGCGGTGGTCTTCCCGCAGCCGGACTCCCCGCACAGGACGACGCATTCGCCCGGCGCGACCGAAAAGCTCACGTCTTTGATCGCCGGGGCGTCGACCCCCTCATAGGTAAAAGAAACGTTTCTAAGTTCTACGGCGTTTTTCGTCACAGCAGCCCTCCGATCCCCTGGTTGGCCTTTGCGACCACAAGAAGCAAGCAACAGACGACAAGAATCGAGAGAGGGAGGAAGTCGGCCCATCCGAACCGGGGCGCGTTGTAGGAGGTCTTCCTCCCGGGCCGGTCGATGCCGCGCGCGACCGCTGCGGCGGCGAGTTCGTCCGCGATCTTGGCGCAGCGCAGCATCACGGGCACGACCGCAGATTCGAACATCAGCGCCGGCTTCGAAACGAGATTCTTAAGCGAAAGGGCGAGCCCCCTCACCCTCATCGCGTCCGCTACGGCAGAGGACTCCTCCTTGAGCGTCGGAAAGAACCGCACCGCTATCACCAGCGGAACGACAACCGCCTTCGGCAGCCTCATCCCGTAGAGGGCGGCCGTGAGGTCGCCAATCTTGGTGGTAGTCGCGAAGACTGCCGCGAACAGGCAGATGGGCATGCAGGTGCGGCAGGCCAGGGCGAACGCGCCGAGGGCTCCGGCGGCGTTCGGCGGAAGCATCGTCGTGACCCAGAAGATACCCATGAGAAAGAGGTAGGCGAAAGAGAAAGACGCTGCCATCCTTCCGCGCCCGATTGCGAAGGAGAGGAGGACGACGACGGCAAAGAGAACCGAGCCCAGAACGTAATCCTTCACGATGGCCCCGGTCGCTATGAGCACGACGAGCATGGCCACCTTCGTTCTGACGTCGATGGCCTCCGCGAGTGTTTTCTGTGTTCTTCTTCGCAAAACCAGAGAGCCTTTCTTGTATCGCTAAAATTGACAAAGAGATATTAACCTTGGCTAACTTGAATCAGGTTGCACCTGGAGGGAAAAGCCCGAGCGCGAAAGAATTGCGTCCGAACGCGAATAAAAGGATCGGAAGATGGACGACAAGGAAACGATGTTCTCCCACGCCGCCCAAGCCGCGGCGGAGACCTTTGCGGCCTCGCTTGAGCCAATCGGCCTCGTCTTGGCAGATGGATGGAACGGAGAAGGGTCCCTCTTCGAAGGCGACGGGCGCAGATGCGAGGGGTGGTACTGGGCATGGGAGGCGCGGCGGTTCTTCTCCGTCGTCTGCTGCGATTTCACTTTGAAAGAACGCCTTCCCTTCTGCTTCGATTCTGGCGGGTATTTTGCAGTCCGCCGCGAAAGGCATGGTCTCATGCCGCAATCAAGCGTTTCCGCCTTTCTGGAAGCAAAGCCCAAGACAAGCTCGGTCCTTCTACCAAAAGGAGCGAGATTCTCCTACACAGAGATCGAGTATTACGACGAATACTGCCGAAGCGTCTTCGGGGAAAAAATCGACAAGGCGCTGAAACCGCTGGTGATCAGCCTGAAGAGTCTGAGGAACCAGGCTTCCTGGGATCCGGAAATAGCAGAGATGCTCGGCAAGATAACTCCAAGGGAGATCCCGGGGTCGGAAGCGGGCCTCCTATATTCCGGAATCGCGAACTTGGTGATGGCAAGGCTACTCAGGATGGGAGAGAGCCTGTGCGAGGGAGTGGCCGAGCAGGACCGCCTTTCGATCGCGAGAGCCGTATCGTACATCGAGAGCAACCTAGGCGGCGCGATCGGACAGAAGGACCTGCTCGAGGCAGCGAACATGGGGTCAACCAAGTTCAAGAAGACATTCAAGCAGGTGACGGGCTTGACGGTGACCGAGTTCGTCTCCTCGGAAAGAATCGAGCTGGCGAAAAGACTGCTCACCGACCATGATATGAGCATAGACGAAGTGGCGCATCGTTGCGGATACGCACGAGCAACAAGCTTCTCCGCCCTCTTCACGAAATTGGTCGGCATACCTCCGCGCAAGTGGAGATTGATCGCGAAGGTCGCCTTCGACGACGACCCAGAATCGAAATTACTGGACATTCTCGCAAGCGGACGATCCCGCGTCAGCGAGCCGGGATCTCATTCTTAGCCATCTTCGGAGATGTCATGAGTTTGTCCTGAAATGACAGCGAAATCCTTCTGAAGAGCGAAATCGCCCCCCCCTTGAGTTTCAATCAGAATGATGCTTGGCAAGCCGACTCGAAATGAAGGGCATCAAGAACTCTTGTCGTAGTCGCGTTCTCGATGGGGGTTTCATTTGAAAGAGAAGGATTCAATCGAACGGGGATAGCGGGTTTTCACAGGTCATGCAGCAAATCCATCCTTCGTCGAAACTCAGGCGTAAAACTCACAGAATGAAAAAATGAAAAGAGCTGAGTTTGGGATGAGTTTTCTATGAGAGAGGCTAACCGAATACAGCCGACAACGAGAAGAAACCACGGATATAACGAGGGCGGAATTGCAAAAATGGAGCACTATTGTTTTATCGAGTGGAAGTAGAACAGACGTTCGATGCAATAGTATCGTACCGGATAGCTGGCACGGTTTCAAACGAATCCGTGCCTACTGCTGTATGTGTGAACGGCGTGAACAGGGGGACGTAGCCCTGTTCACGCCAAGAACCATGTCAGCGCCGGTTAATGCCCGCGATGCTTCTGCTTGCGCTTCAGCTTCCGCCGCTCGAAGCGCGCCTCCGCCTCGTCCGCGCGGCGTTGGCTTCTCGCATGAGCCGACTCCCGCTTCATCGTCTCCCGCTGACTCGCGAGCGCCTGCTGCGCCTTGGTGCCCATCGCCGGCTGCTTAAGGGCCTTCGATGCCTCGCGGGCGCGGCGCTTGGGGTTCTTCGCGGGCTTGCTCGCCTCGGCGAGATCGTCACCGAAGAACGCGAGCTTCGCCCATTTGTTGACAACGAATCGCAGGATCTTCTCATCGGACGGCTCCGCGCCGAAGACGATGCGGGCGACGCCGTATCTGCCGTCCTCGACGTGCTCCGCCAGCCCGACCCAGAATTGGCCGTCGTGATATACGGTCAGGGTGGACGACACGCTGATCTGCATGGCTGGCTCCTCCTTTATGTAGATGACCATGCAGAGAAGG
>DBFNYT010000159.1:0-5182 GCA_048425625.1 Collinsella sp.
GCGCGAGAACATTGCGCGTGGCGTGATCGACAGCGTGGTTTCGCGCGTGGCGACCATGGCCGGGCAGGCCGCGGGCGCCCCGTACTATCTGACCGGCGGCCTGTGCGAAAACGCCTATGTCGTTGAACGGTTGGGCGAGCTACTGGGGTCGCCGGTGACCACCTCGCCCCAGGCTCGCTTTGCCGGAGCGATCGGCGCGGCGATTCGCGCACAGGCGCTAGGGTGATGTATCGGCCGTGGAAGCGCGTTCATGCGTATACTGGGATGCATTGTTTGTGTTTGAGAGGAGGTATCGATGGCTGACGATCAGATTAAGCTCACGTCTATGACGGCCGCGAGCGGTTGAGCCGCTAAGCTGGCTCCCGGAGCCCTCGCCCAGGTCCTGGGCGATTTACCCAATGTGCATAACGACAACTTGCTCGTGGGGTTCGATACCTCTGACGATGCGAGCGTCTTCCGCGTAGGGGAGAATCTGGGCCTCGTGCAGTCCATCGACTTCTTCCCACCGATGGTCGACGACCCGTTCCTGTTTGGCCAGATCGCGGCGGCAAACTCGCTGTCGGACATATACGCCATGGGTGGACGACCGAGCCATGCCATGAACTTGCTGTGCATCCCGAGCTGTCTGGGCGTTGAGGTTGCCGGTCAGATTCTGGCGGGCGGCGCCGACAAGTGCGTCGAGGCGGGCTGCTCCATCGCGGGCGGCCACACCATCAACGACGACGAGCCCAAGTACGGTCTGTCCGTGAGCGGCTTTGTCACGCTCGACCGCATGCTCGCCAACAGCGGCGCGCACGTGGGCGATGTTCTGCTGCTGACCAAGGCGGTCGGCTCGGGCATCATCACCACGGCCATTAAGGGCGAGCTCATCGAGCAGGACGAGGCCGCAGCCATGTTTGACTCGATGCGCACCCTCAACGAGGCTCCGATTCGTCTGGCCGAGGGGCTCGAACTTCACGGCTGCACCGACATTACGGGCTTTGGCCTTATCGGGCATGCGTGCGAGATGGCCGAGGGCTCGGGTGTGCAGATCGAACTTGCGTCGGGGGCGGTGCCGCTCTTTGACCAGGTGCTCGATATGGCGCGTCTGGGCATTATCCCCGCGGGCTCCTACCGCAACCAAGACTTCTTTGGCCCGCGTGTGGCTGCCGACGAAGACTTGGAGCTGGGAATGTTGGATGCACTGTACGATCCGCAGACTTCGGGCGGTTTGCTTATTGCGGCGCCCGCGGCGGATGTGGATGAGCTTGCGCGTCGTCTGCATGCTGAGGGACGCATCGCGGCCGTTGTCGGGCGCGTGTGCGAGGCGGAGCCGGGCGGTCCTGCCGTCCGCGTTGTTCGCTAGCCCGCACGTTTATGTAACTGTTTGCCGTTCTCTAGAACGGCTCTTTCGAAAGGAATTTGCTATGTCTACCAAGATTGAAGTCAATGCCATGGGCGATGCCTGCCCGCTGCCCGTCGTCAAGACGCTCAAAGCCCTGAAACAGCTCGATGGCGAGGGCGCCGTCGTGACCTCGGTCGACAACGAGACCGCCGTCAAGAACATCTCCAAGATGGCGCAGGAGAAGGGCTGCACGGCCTCGGTCGAGAAGGTTTCTGACGCTGAGTGGCACGTGACCGTGGCGACCTCCGGTGCAATTGCCGTTGCCGACCCCGAGCAGGATGGCGCTGCCTTCTGCGATGCCAGCGCCGGCAAGGGCAAACTCGTCATTTCCGTCTACACCGATTGCATGGGCCGTGGCGACGACGAGCTGGGCCACAAGCTCATGAAGGCCTTCATCTTTGCCGTGACGCAGCAGGAGGAGCTGCCCGCGACCATGCTGTTCTACAACGGCGGCGCCAAGCTCACCGTCGAGGGCTCTCCGGTGCTCGACGACCTTAAGGGACTGGCCGAGCAGGGCGTCGAGATTCTTACCTGCGGTACCTGCCTGGACCACTATGGCATTAAGGACCAGCTTGCCGTGGGCGAGGTCACCAACATGTACGTGATCGTGGAGAAGATGGAGCAGGCCGTGCGCGTCGTGCGCCCGTAGCGTATTGGTTGGAGTTGCCATGAGGGAGAAGCGCCCGGCGCTTGTCATCACGTTTCCCACCACGGCGGCCGCCATGGGTTGCGAGTCCCTGTGCATTGAGCGCGGCCTTCCCGGGCGCACGATTCCCGTGCCCGGGGAGGTCGCTGCCGGCTGCGGCTTGGCGTGGAAGGCGTTGCCTTCGGATGAGGACCTGCTGCGCGGCGAGCTTGCCGCGGCGGGCGTCCCCACCGAGGGCTTTACGGTGATCGACATGTGGGAGGTCGTGCGATGATCTACCTGGATAACGCGGCGACGACCATGCACAAGCCGCAGACGGTGATCGATGCCGTGACGCAGGCGATGTGCTCGCTCGGCAATGCCGGACGTGGCGCGACGTCGGGTGCGCTCGACGCGGCACGCACGATTCACGGTTGCCGCACTAAGCTCGCGCGCTTGCTGGGCTGCCCGCGGGCTGACCATGTGTGCTTTACGCCTAACTCGACAGCCGCGCTCAACACTGCCATTAACGGCGTAGTGCACCCCGGCGATCGTGTGGTCACGACGGTGCTCGAGCACAACTCCGTGCTGCGTCCGCTCAACCGCCTGGCCGCGGAGCAGGGCGTGGCCGTTGAGCATGCGGGCTGCGACGCGAACGGCGTACTCGACTACGACGAGCTCGAGCAGCTGGTCACGCCGGGCACGCGTGCCGTGGTGGTGACGCACGCCTCCAATGTGACCGGCAACTCGGTCGACATTGCGCGTGTGGCCGCCATGGCCCATGCGGCCGGTGCGCTCGTGATCGTCGATGCCTCGCAGTCTGCCGGTACGGAGCGTATCGATATGCAGGCCATGGGGCTCGACATTGTGTGCTTTACCGGCCACAAAGGGCTGATGGGTCCGCAGGGCACTGGCGGTTTGGCCGTGGCGGAGGGCGTCGACGTGGCGCCCTGGGCCATGGGCGGCACCGGTGTACACAGCTTCGATGAGCTGCAGCCACTGGAGTGGCCCACGCGCCTGGAGGCCGGTACGCTCAACGGCCACGGTATCGCTGGCCTTTCTGCTGGCCTCGACTTTATCGAGGCCCAGGGTGGGGTCGAGGCGATTGCTGCCCACGAGCGTGCGCTCGCCGGTCGCTTCCTTGCCGGTGTGCGCGAGATTCCGGGGATTAAGCTCTACGGTGCCTTTGACCAGCCGACGCGCTCGGCGATCGTCTCACTCAACGTGGGCGATATCGACTCTGCCGAGATCTCGGATGCGCTCATGCAAGGGTGGGGGATTGCGACGCGCCCCGGCGCCCATTGCGCTCCGTTCATGCACCGCGCGCTGGGGACCGAGCGTCAGGGTGTCGTTCGCTTCTCGTTTGGGTATTTCAACACGGACGAGGAAGTCGACACTGCGATTGACGCTTTGCGCGATTTAGCCTGCTAAAGCTGCTAGACCGTTTATACTTGCGGGACGGGTGTTTTTGCCCGTCCCGTTTTTGTTTCGATTCGAAAGGTGCTCTCATGGCTTCATCCGCCCCGCGCGGTCTGCGCTCCGACCATGTCGTCACCGTCGGCATCGCCCTGTTCTCGATGCTCTTTGGCGCCGGCAACCTCATTATTCCGCCGCTGCTGGCGCTGCAGGCAGGCTCTGCCACGCCGGTTGCCATGCTCGGCTTTCTCATAGCTGCCATCGGCCTGCCCGTCATGGGCTTTATCGCCGTGGCGCTTGCCGGAACGGCGCGCGAGCTTGCCGGCCGCGTGCATCCCAAGTTTGGCGAATTCTTCGTTGCGGCGGTCTATCTGGCCATCGGTCCGTGCCTGGCCATTCCTCGCACAAGCTCTACGGCCTTCGAAATGCTGGTTCCGCTGCTACCCGAGGGCGTTTCGCTCGGCACGGCACGTCTGGTGTTTGCCATCGGGTTCTTCGTCGTCGCGTTTGTGCTCACGCTGCGCCCGGGTGTCATCACGCGCGTGCTCGGCCGCATTACGGGCCCCGCGCTCATTGCGCTCATCGTGCTGGTCGTGGGTGCTGCTGTGATCTCGCCGCTTGGTCCCGCTGCCGCGCCTCAGGCTCCCTACGATGCAGGCGCCGCCGTGCAGGGCTTTTTGACTGGCTATCAGACCATGGACCTGCTCGCGTCGCTCGCCTTCGGCATCATCATCGCCGAGACCATCCACGAGTTGGGTGTTACCGACGATAAGCGCGTGGCCTTCGAGATCTCACGCTCCGGTGTGATCGCCGGTGTGCTCATGGCCATCATCTACTGCGGCCTGGCGCTTGCCGGAATGCAGCTCGGCACGGTTGTGTCCGATGCATCCAATGGCGCCGCCATCCTTGCCCGCTCTGCCTCCATGCACTTTGGCCTTGTCGGCACGGTCGTGGTCTTTGCGATCTTTTTCCTCGCCTGCATGAACGTGTGTATTGGCCTTATCAGCTGCTGCTCGCGTTACTTCTGCGAGACGTATGTGGTCGAAGGGGGAGCGGAGGCTTCCGAGGAGGCCATGCGCCGTCCCTTTGCGATTCTCGCCTTTGTGTTTGCAGCGTTTTCGTGCGTGCTCTCCAACGTGGGCCTCGACGTGATCCTTATGTTCTCGGTGCCCATGCTCAACGCTTTGTATCCCGTTGCCATTGTGCTGGTGCTTATGGGCCTGGTGCACGGCTTTTGCGATGCGCATCCGCAGGTGTGGGTCTGGGTCGGCGGCGTTGTCGCGGTGCAGAGCGTAATCACTTCGGTCCGCGATGCGTTCTTTGCTGGCGCGTGGCTGCCGTTCGATGCGTTGCCGCTGGCAGATATCGGTGCCGCGTGGGCACCAGTCGCCGTGGTGGCGTTTGTGATCGGCCTGGCCCATAGTCAGTTTGTCGCACATTCGAGGAGCTAGGGTTTCTGCGCTTGCACAGGCGGGGAGTCTCCCCTATAATTTCCTTCGCTTTGGGACATGCAAGGTTTAGACCTTAGCTGCTCAACACCTTCGGGACGTGGCGCAGTTTGGTAGCGCGCCTGCTTTGGGAGCAGGATGTCGCAGGTTCAAATCCTGTCGTCCCGACCATATCTTGCGGGCGTAGTTCAATGGTAGAACCCCAGCCTTCCAAGCTGATGACGCGGGTTCGATTCCCGTCGCCCGCTCCATAGGATAGTTTTAACGGCTTTGGCTCCATTTGGCGCCAGAGCCGTTTTCATAAGCGTG
>DBFNYT010000160.1:0-3462 GCA_048425625.1 Collinsella sp.
AGCGCCTGCTCGGTGACGGCTCGCGCTACGGCGTGAACCTCTCCTACGCCGAGCAGCCGAGCCCCGACGGCCTGGCCCAGGCCTTCACCATCGGCGAGGAGTTCATCGCCGGCGAGCCGTGCGCCCTGGTGCTCGGCGACAACATCTTCTACGGCAACGGCCTGTCGCGCCACCTGACGCGCGCCGTCCAGAACGCGGAGTCGGGCCGCGCCACGGTCTTCGGCTACCACGTGGACGACCCCGAGCGCTTCGGCGTCGTGGAGTTCGACGGCGAGGGCAGGGCCGTCTCCATCGAGGAGAAGCCCGCCCAGCCCAAGAGCTCCTACGCCGTCACCGGCCTGTACTTCTACCCGGGCGACGTGGCCGCCAAGGCCCATAGGGTGGAGCCCTCGGCCCGCGGCGAGCTCGAGATCACCACGCTCAACCAGATGTACCTGGAGGAGGGGACGCTGTCCGTGGTCACCCTCGGCCGCGGCTACGCGTGGCTCGACACCGGCACCATGGAGAGCCTGCACGAGGCCGCTGAGTTCGTCCGCGCCGTGGAGCACTCCCAGGACCTGCCGGTCTCGGTCCCCGAGGAGATCGCCTGGGAGAACGGCTGGATCACGACCGCCGAGCTGGAGGAAGCCGCGAAGGCCTACGGCAAGTCGGTCTACGGCCAGCACCTGAAGAAGGTCGCCGCCGGCGAGATCGTCAACAGCCCGCGCGAGTACTAGCGCAAGCTTGTTTTCTTTCAGGGGTCACCGTTTATCTGGTGGCCCCTTTCGTTATGATTACGTTGACCATAAAGACAATATGATTGGGAGTGGATGTGTTAAGCGTCTACTTTGGCGATATGCCAGAAGCGATTTACAACACAGCGACATATTTCAAAAACTCTTACCGGTCTTCTTGGATTACGGATTCCTATGCAGTCTCGATAATTAAAGATGTCGATCGATCGGTTGTTGTCTCCGAAAACGTCATCGAAAGCCCTGTGCTTGGATCCATCTCCCCACTCCAGCTTTCTGGTGGCGTGAAAACGCTGCTGCTTATGAGATTTGATCGTAAGCATATTTTTAACGCTTCTACCTGTGGTGACAACTGTGCCAAGTGGATTCTCGACATGGCGAAAGACCGCAAGCTCGTTGTGAATCTCTATCATGTGATGGACTTTGGTCGCGAGGATTTTAAAATCAAAGTCGTGAACAGCGGCCGAATCGTTCATAACATGGCCGAATTGATTCACGAGTCGATTCCGTATCTGTAGGTGCTGCTTATGAACGGTTCGCATCTCGTTAAGATTTCCCGCCGTAGGGGAACCAAGTACACATTTACCATCAAGCGGAACATCACTATTGTGCGTGGCGATAGCGGCACGGGTAAGACGACGCTGTTTGACATGGTCGCAGACTACATGCGAACGGGCGATCAGTCGGGCGTTTCCTTGCAATGCGATTGTCCCTGTGTCGCCTTGACCGATTATGATTGGCGAAACCAGCTTTCGTCCGTTCATGACTCGATTGTATTTGTCGATGAGGGCTTAAAAGAGATCCATTCTGATGAGTTTGCCCATCATGTGCTGTATTCCTCGAATTATTTCGTGCTGATCTCAAGGGCTGATTTCCCCAATCTTCCGTATAGCGTGGATGAGATTTACAAGATTAAGACGAGCGGAAAATACCATTCTTTCGTCCCTGTTTATCAAGATCGCGGGAATCATCGTTATGCTATTTCCCGGTCGGCGCCAAAACAGGACTTTTCTATCCTTCTATGCGAGGACAGTAAGTCTGGTTTCCAGTTCTTTAAACGGCATTTTGCTGACAGTGAGCTTACCTGTACTTCGGCCATGACGAACAGCGCGATTTTGGGCTGGTTGGATCAGCATCTCGACGATCGCGTGTTTGTTGTCGCGGACGGGGCGGCATTTGGGTGCTATGCTGACCGCGTCCTTAAGCTGCAAGACATTCACCGCGATACTGTTACGGTTTGTCTTCCCGAGTCGTTCGAATGGCTTCTGCTGAGCTCCGGCGTAATTTCAGGGCTAGATGCCAAAGCAGTTCTGCAAGAGCCGGAAGCGTTTGCAGACAGTGAGAAGTTTAAAAGCTGGGAGGACTTCTTCTATAAGTACTTACGCGATAAAACTGGGAATTCGGTCTTCCGGTACGACAAAGACTGCATTCCGGAGGCGTTTTGTAGGGGAAGTAATTCTGCGAAGGTTATGGCTCTTATCGCATGCCGAAATGTCCGATAGTTTTGTTGAATAGCGTCGCGGCGTCACTTCCTGCGGCATACTAAAGAAGCTGTACATGCTTCAGATTGGATTTTCATGTCTGAGATTTTCGAACCCAAGAATATCATCGTCACTGGCGGCTGCGGCTTCATCGGCAGCAACTTCGTGCACTACGTGGTCAACAACCACCCCGAGGTGCACGTCACCGTCCTGGACAAGCTGACCTACGCCGGCAACCCCGAGAACATCGCGGGGCTGCCCGAGGATAGGGTCGAGCTCGTCGTGGGCGACATCTGCGACGCCGAGCTGCTGGACAGGCTGGTCCCCGGCCACGACGCCATCGTGCACTACGCCGCCGAGAGCCACAACGACAACTCCATCGCCGACCCGGAGCCGTTCCTGCGCACGAACGTGGAGGGCACCTTCCGCCTGCTGGAGGCCGTGAGGAAATACGGCATCCGCTACCACCACGTCTCCACCGACGAGGTCTACGGCGACCTGGCGCTCGACGACCCCGCCAAGTTCACCGAGGAGACGCCGTATCACCCGAGCAGCCCGTACTCGAGCACCAAGGCGTCCTCCGACATGCTGGTCCGCGCCTGGACCCGCACCTACGGCCTGCGCACCACGATCTCCAACTGCTCCAACAACTACGGCCCCTACCAGCACGTGGAGAAGTTCATCCCGCGCCAGATCACGAACATCATCGACGGCGTCCGCCCCAAGCTCTACGGCCGCGGCGAGAACGTCCGCGACTGGATCCACACCGAGGACCACTCCTCTGCCGTCTGGGACATCCTCACCAAGGGCCGGATGGGGGAGACCTACCTCATCGGCGCAAATGGCGAGAAGAACAACATCACCGTCCTGCGCATGATCCTCGAGGCGATGGGAAAGGACCCCGAGGACTTCGACTGGGTCGCCGACCGCCCCGGCCACGACCGCCGCTACGCCATCGACTCCACCAAGCTCCAGCGCGAGCTGGGCTGGAGGCCGGCCCACACCGACTTCGCCGAGGGGCTCAAGCGGACCATCGACTGGTACGTCGCCAACGAGTCCTGGTGGCGCCCCGCCAAGGAGGCCACCGAGGCCCGCTACCGCGCACAGGGCCAGTAAGACTGCATTCCGGCGAACCGCACCGCGGGGCGCCCGCGCGGGGCCGCAGGGCATGGGGATGACCCTGCGTCCCCGCGCGTGCGCCCCCGGTTATACAACCTCTTCGATAGGAGCTTTTCCCACATGGCAGACAT
>DBFNYT010000161.1:0-17394 GCA_048425625.1 Collinsella sp.
CAAGCGCGATGTGCTGCGCCGCCGCGCCGTTGATGTAACCGTTGCGGCGCGTTTGGGCGAGCCGTTTACCGTGACGCTCACCTGCTGCGACGACCCTTCGCTTACGGCTACAGCCACGGGCTTTACCGTCGAGGGTGCCAAGACCCGCGCCGTCGAGGCGTCCGATCTGGTTGAGCATGTAGGCCGCATGGGCTCCTCTCCCTTTGAGGCCGCGAGCTTTGACGTGGCCCTCGATGAGGGCTGCGGCATGGGTTTCTCCGCCGTACATAAAGTGCGCGCCGCCGCTTGCAAGGCGCTCGAGGAGGCCATTCTGGCGCCGTATGACGAGCGCGCCCGCACACTCGAGCTGCCGGCGATTGTCACCAGTGATTCCCGCCCCGCGCCCGAGCACTACCGCGATGAGCCGCAGATCTGCGCCACCGTCACCTCACTCGAGGCCTCCGAGGCAGCTCGTGCCGAGGGTGCAACGCGCGTCTACATGACTACCGACGCGCTCGATGCGGCCGAGCTCTCCCCCGCCGATGCGTTTGAGCAGGGCATCGTACCCGTACTCGACGAGGTCTGCCGCGCCGCTGACCACGTACGCGTCGACCCGTGGATTGTTGCCGGTGCCACGGTCGCTATTGGCAACATCTCTGAGCTCGCCCTGGCCGCCCAAGTTGGTGCCACGGCCGAAATTCGATCCTGCCTGCCCGTGCACAACACGCCTTGCATGGAGGCACTCGCCGAGCGCGGGGCCGGGGCGTTTTGGCTCTCGCCCGAGATCACGCTCGACGAGATCGTCTCGCTTGGCACCTCCGCGCCCGCAGCCCTGGGCATCACCGTTTTCGGCCGCCCGCGCGTTATGACAAGCGAGCACTGCATTCTGCAGGTTGCCAACGGCTGCATCCACGATTGCGCCAACTGCCGCCTGCGCTCCCGCAAGCTGTCGCTCAAGAATATCGACGGCAAGGTCATGCCGGTGCGCACCGACATCCACGGCCGCTCGCGCCTGTACGACGCCTACCCCATCGACCTCACGCCGCAGGTGCCTCAGCTGCTCGATGCCGGCGTGCGTCGTCTTATGGTCGATGGAACGCTGCTCGATGCCGATGAGATTGGCCGTGCCGTTGCGCGCGTCCGTCGTGCCGTCGAAGCAGCGCAGGCCGGTCGCAAGCCCGCCGCCCGCCTGCGCGGGGCGACCTCGGGCTGCATGTTTGTGGGAATTAGCTAACCGAAAGGCTTACACGTGAACGAAGAACCTCAAGTCCTCTACTGCGACCCCTGGCTCATGGCCATCGACAAGCCCGCCGGCATGATCGTCCACGGCGACGGCACCGGCGAGCGCACGCTCACCGACTACGCTAGCGACTTGCTGCTTGCCATGGGCGACGGCTTTGCCGCGACCGATATGCAGCCGCTCAACCGCCTGGACCGCGACACCACCGGCGTGGTGTTGTTCTCGCTCGACAAGCAAACGCAGCCCGCCTTTGACCAGATGGTCATCGACCACGCTTTCGAAAAGCACTACCTGGCGCTCGCCGAGGGCAAGATCGACTGGAACGAAAAGCTCATCGACAAGCCCATCGCCCGCGACCGCCACGACAGCCGAAAGATGCGCGTCGGCGCCAGCGGCAAGCCGTCTCAAACGCGCGTGAAGGTGCTCAAGCGTCTTAAGAGCCGTCGTGGCCTGCCCACGCGCTCGTATATCGATGTCGAGCTGCTCACCGGCCGCAAGCATCAGATCCGTGTGCATCTGGCCAGCGAGCGTCATCCCCTGGTAGGCGACGAGCTCTACGGCACGCCGCGTCCCTGCGGCCTGATGCTCCATGCCCACAGCGTGTCCTTTACGCATCCCGTAACCGGCGAGCACATCCACATCGAAGCCCCCTGCCCCTGGGAGCCCTAAACCACCACAATGGGGACAGGCACCTTTGTGGTGGTTTTGGCCTTGTCCCGTCACTAGACCGTGATGACGTTGTCCATCGACTGGTACTTGGCGGGTACTTCGCCCGCAGTAATAATCGTTGCGTCGCGGAAGTCCGCAAACTTGACGGGCGCCACCATGCCAAATTTGCTGGCGTCCGAGATTACGAAGCGTTTGGCGGTATGGCGCATCGAGATGCGCTTGACCTGCGCTTCCTCGATATCCGGTGTGGTGAGACCTTGCTCGGCGGCGATACCATTGGAACCCCAAAAGCCGCAGTTGAAGTTATAGCGGTCCAGAGTTGCCAAGGCATCGGGACCGACGAGCGCCTCGGTCTCGGGCTTGAGCTCGCCGCCCAGCACCACGGTGCGCATTCCGCGTAAAGCGAGATGCTGAGCATGGAGCACGGAATCGGTCACATAGGTGACACCCTCAAGGCGCGGAAGATGCTCGATGAGCTTGAGGGTCGTGGAGCCCGAATCGATATACACAAAGCTCTCGGGCTCCACAAGCGCCGCCGCACGGGCGCAGATGCGCTCCTTGTCATCATTATGGAGATCGCTGCGCTCGCTGATCGTCAGGTCGCGCGTCACGTGCGCGCGCTCCAGACTCATCGCACCTCCGTGTACCTTGGCGATACGGTGTGCGCGGTCGAGCGTCTGCAGGTCGCGCCGAATGGTAGACGCCGTCACGCCCAGCGCCTCGGCAAGCTCCGGCACAGTGACCGAGCCGGCCTGCTGCACCATCGACACAATCGTGTTGAGCCTATCTTCCGCAAGCATCGCTTACTCCTCCTCGGGGTACACGACTCCCCAGTCGGCGCGGAGCTTGGTCATCAGCTCCATAACATCAGAAGCATAGTCCAGAAGCTCGCGCTTCGAATCATCGCCGGCAACGGCCTTCTCCAGGTCGGCCATCTCGTAGCACAGAGCGTAAGCCTCGGTGCCAGCGTGGACCTCCTCACGGTGACCGTCCGCAGTCCACACGATGGTCGCATGGTCGGCGCGCGGATACTCGTTGACCTCGATATAGCATTTGTCGAAGCTGATGACCGAGCGCTTGGGCTGCTTGGAGTGAAGCGTAAGACTCACCACGCCCAGCTGCTGTTCGGCGTTGCGGCAGACAATGCCACCCGCGACATCAACGCCAGTCTCGCAGGTATTGCCCAGAGACACGACCTCGGCGGGTTGGCTGGCCATAAACAGGCGCATGACGGAGAGCGCATACACGCCGATGTCGAGCATGGCGCCGCCGGCAAGGTTGCGGTTGTAGAAGCGATTGGTCAGATCGCCGTACTCCTTGTAGCTGCCAAAGTTGAGCTGAGCGAGGTTCATACGGCCAAACTCGCCAGCATCCATGCGGCGGCGCAGCTCTTGATACAAGGGCATGTGGAGCACCGTAGTGGCGTCCATAAGGACAACGTTGTGCTCGTCGGCAATGGCACGCGCCTCGTCGAGCTCGGCGGAATTGAGGGTAATGGCCTTCTCGCAGAGCACGTGCTTGCCGGCGGCCAGCGCGGCACGCAGATAGGTGATATGTGTGTTGTGCGGCGTGGTGATATAGACGGCGTCGATGTCCGGATCCGCATAGAGGTCCTCGACCGTCTCGTACACCTTCTCGACGTCATACTGCTCGGCAAAAGACTGGGCCTTGGACAGCGTACGGTTGGCGACACCCGCGAGTTTGCGGCCGGCCAGAGCGAGGGACTGGGCCATCTGGTTGGCGATAACGCCGCAGCCGATCACAGCCCAGCGAAGCTCGGGTGCCGTAAAGATGTCGTTAGGGAACGGCTTGTCCTGAACCGATGCGAACGCCGCCTTTGCGGCTGCCTCAGCATCGAGCGGAGCCTGTTTGGAATCTGCCATCATGTGCCTCCTGAGTCGTGAAAAGTCTTTCATTTCTGACAGCTCTATATTCGCACAAACACGCGCGTCTGTGCGCGTTTGTGCGTATCTCACCGTTAAACGGTCATTATTGCCCCGTAAACGGTGCATATATACGCATAGGTGCGTAATTAAACGCAATCTAACGCGCATAAACGCGCACACAAGCAATTTATACAGCACGACTCGCTCATTTATGCTTACCCAATTAGGGTACTCATTTAAGTCTGTCCCCAATGAGTATCATGTAAGCCTGTCCCCAATGAGTGGGGATAGAAAAAGGCCCGGATGCCGTGGGGCATTCGGGCCTTTGCTAGCAACTTGATGTTGCAGGCAGCTTAGAACTTGTGGCCGCACTTCTTGCAGACGCGCAGCTTGTTCTTGCCGTCCTTCTCGTGACCGACGCGGGTAACCTTACCGCACTCGGGGCAAACGAGATTGACGTTGGAGGCGTCGATGGGAGCCTCCTGCGAAACGATGCCGCCCTGCTGGTTGGCAGCGTTGGGCTTGACGGCCTTCTTGACGACCGAAACGCCCTCGACAACGACCTTGTTCTCGGCGGGGAGAGCACGCAGGACGACGCCCTGCTTGCCGCGATCCTTACCAGAGAGAACCTGGACCTTATCGCCCTTCTTGATATACATATATCTCCCCTAACTACAGGGTCTCGGGAGCGAGCGAGACGATCTTCATGTACTTCTTGTCACGAAGCTCGCGAGCGACGGGCCCGAAGATACGGGTGCCGACGGGCGAACCATCGTTGTTGATGACAACGCAGGCGTTCTCATCAAAGCGAATGTAGGAGCCATCCTTGCGGCGGATCTCCTTAACGGTGCGAACGACGACGCAACGGACAACGTCCTTCTTCTTGACGTTGGCGCCAGGGGTAGCCTCCTGGACAGCACCGATGAACACATCGCCGATGCCTGCATAACGACGCTTGGAACCGCCAAGCACCTTGATGCAGCGAATCTTGCGAGCGCCGGAGTTGTCGGCGACGTTCAGCATGGTTTGCATCTGAATCATGGTAGATGTTCCTCCGAACTAAGAACCGAAGAGAGGTGCGCTGCCTTTAGACGGCCTGTGGTATGCAAACCAGGCATACGCACATCTTCGGAAACGTACAAGTCGTAAGAGCGACTGCTTATTTAGCGCGCTCGACGACCTCGATGAGGCGCCAACGCTTCATCTTGGACATAGGACGGGTCTCCATGACGCGGACGGTGTCGCCCACGCCAGCCGTGCACTCCTCGTCGTGAGCGTGCAGCTTCTTGGAGCTGGTCATCATCTTGCCGTACTTGGGGTGACGCTTGCGCTCGGTGATGGTGACAACAATGGTCTTGGCACCGGAGACGGAGGTAACGACACCCGTACGGACCTTACGCGAGTTACGCGAATCAGTCATGTTCTCTCCTTAGGTCCTACTCGGCGACAGCGGACTTCTCCGCTGCGATCTCGCGGGCGCGCTGCTCCGTGAGGACGCGAGCGATGTCCTTCTTCACGGTGTTGACGCGAGCGGTGTTGTCCAGCTGGCTGGTGGCCATCTGGAAACGAAGGTTAAAGAGCTCGGCGCGCATTTCCTTCAGCTTCTCAACGAGCTGAGCGTCCGAGAGCTCACGAATCTCTGCGGGCTTCATTAGTTCTCCTCCTTGGCGGCGGCGGCGTCCTCAGCAGCCCACTTGGCCTCGAGAGCGGCCTCCTCAGCCATCTCCTTCTCGATGCGCTGCTCAGCGTTCTTGGCAGCAACAATCTTGGTCTTGATGGGGAGCTTGTGCTGCGCAAGACGCAGAGCCTCGCGAGCGACCTCCTCGGGAACACCCTTGACCTCGAACATGATGCGGCCGGGCTTGACGACGGCCACCCACTCCTCGGGGTTACCCTTACCAGAACCCATGCGAGTCTCGGCAGGCTTCTTGGTGATGGGCTTATCGGGGAAGATCGTGATGTAGACACGACCGCCACGCTTCATGTAGCGGGTCATGGCAATACGAGCGGCCTCGATCTGACGGTTGGTGATCCAATGGGCCTCGAGAGCCTGGATACCAAACTCGCCGAAATGCAGCTCGGTATTACCCTTGGCCTGGCCCTTCATAGAGCCACGCTGCACCTTGCGGTGAAGAATACGCTTAGGGGCAAGCACTACTGACCCCTCCTCTCGGAGTTACGACGACGAGGACGGGAAGAGCCCTCGAGTGCAGGGTTGGGAACAGGCTGGCCCGGGAGCTTCTCGCCCAGGTAGATCCAGACCTTCACGCCGCAAGCGCCCATGGTGGTGCTGGCGACAGCCGTGCCGTAGTCGATCTTGGCACGGAGGGTGTGCAGAGGCACGCGACCCTCGCGGTACCACTCACGACGGCCCATCTCGGCGCCGCCGAGACGACCGGAGCACTGGATACGGATGCCCTTAGCGCCGGCCTTGCGGGCGGACTGGACAGCCTTGCGCATAGCGCGACGGAAGGCAACGCGGCCCTCGAGCTGCTCGGCGATAGACTGAGCAACGAGGTTGGCGTCGAGCTCGGGGCGCTTGATCTCGACAACGTCGACGGAGAGCTGGCCCTTGGAGACGCCAGCGACCTTCTCGAGCTCGGTGCGGAGGGTATCGATCTCGGCACCCTTCTTACCGATGACAACGCCGGGGCGAGCGGTGAGGATGATGACCTTCACCTTGTCGCCAGCGCGCTCGATCTCGACGCGGGAGACAGCTGCGCGGGAAAGACGCTTCTCGAGGTACTTGCGGATCTCGAGATCGTTACCGAGGGTCTTAGCGTAATCCTTCTCTGCGAACCAGCGGGAGCGCCAGTTCTCGGTGATGCCAAGACGGAAGCCGGTGGGGTAGACTTTCTGACCCATACAGCTTTACGCCTCCTTTCGAGGAGCAACGACGACGGTGATGTGGGAAGTACGCTTCAGAATACGAGAAGCGGAACCCTTGGCGCGGGGACGGATGCGCTTAAGCGTCGGACCCTCGTCAACATAGGCAGCGGCGACAACCAGGTTGTCGGCACGCAGACCGTTGTTGTTCTCGGCGTTCGCAACGGCGGAACGGAGAACCTTCTCGACATCCACGGCGACGGCGCGGTCGCAGAAGTGGAGGATGTCGAAGGCCTGAGCGACAGGCTTGCGGCGGATCAGATCGACCACCAGGCGGGCCTTGCTGGGGGAAACACGCACGTACTTAGCGACGGCGCGAACCTCGGTGGCCTCAGTTTCAATAGACTTAGTTGCCATTTACGGTTAACCCCCTATTTGGCCTTGTGGCCACGGAACGTACGAGTCGGCGCGAACTCGCCGAGCTTGTGACCAACCATGGACTCGGTAACATACACGGGCACATGCTTGCGGCCGTCGTGGACGGCGATGGTGTGACCAACCATCTCGGGGAAGATGGTGGACGCGCGGGACCAGGTCTTCACGACGTCCTTCTTGCCAGCCTCGTTCATCGCGGTGATACGCGAGAGAAGGCGAGTCTCCACGAACGGGCCCTTTTTGAGACTTCTGCTCATAAGTGCTTTCTCCTAAAACTCGGTATCCGAAATTACTTCTTACGGCGACGAATGATGTGCTGGTTCGAGACCTTCTTCTTCTTGCGCGTACGAAGGCCCTTCGTCGGCTTACCCCAGGGGGTAACGGAGGGACGACCAGAGGTGTGGTTCTTGCCCTCGCCACCGCCGTGCGGGTGGTCGACAGGGTTCATGACGGTACCGCGGACGGTCGGGCGCACGTTCATGTGACGCTTACGGCCGGCCTTGCCGATGACGATGTTGGAGTGATCGGCGTTGCCGACCTCACCGACGGTGGCGCGGCAGGTAACGAGGATGCGGCGCATCTCGGAGGAAGGCATACGGACGATAGCGTACTTGCCCTCCTTACCCATCAGCTGGCAGGAGTTACCGGCGGAACGGGCGATAGCAGCGCCCTTGCCCGGCTGGAACTCGACGGCGTGGATGAGCGTACCGACGGGGATGTCGGCGAGGGGCAGAGCGTTGCCCGGCTTGATGTCGGCGTCAGAACCGGACATGATGGTCTGACCGACCTCGAGGCCCTTGGGGGCCAGGATGTAGCGCTTCTCACCGTCAGCGTAGTGCAGCAGAGCGATGCGAGCGGAACGGTTCGGATCGTACTCGATCGTGGCAACCTTGGCGGGCACGCCGTCCTTGTTGCGCTTGAAGTCGATCACGCGGTAACGACGCTTCACGCCGCCGCCCTGGTGGCGGGTGGTGATGCGGCCGTTGTTGTTACGACCGGCCTTCTTGGGCAGGGGCTCGAGAAGAGACTTCTCGGGCTTGGTGCAGGTGATCTCGGAGAAGTCGGAGATCGTCTGCCAACGCCTACCAGCGGAGGTCGGCTTAAGGTGCTTTACAGCCATTACAATCCCTTTCAATTGGAATCCGTTAGCCATCGCAGACAGGGATTCGAGGTTCTGCCTCGGGTGCGATGACACCGGACGTATACACGGTTCCGGGCGTGTCCATTTTATACGCCCAAAACCTTGAGCTCTCGCCTCCCCTTTTTGGGAGGCATGAGCTCACTCAACAGCAGCGAGTCTTAGGCCTGGTTGCCAAAGACCTCGATGGTGTCGCCCTCGGCCAGCGTGACGATGGCCTTCTTCCAAGAACGGGTCTTGCCGGCGACATAGCGCACGCGCTTGGTCTTGGGCTTGACCGTCAGGGTGTTCACGCGAACGACCTTGACGCCGAAGATCTCCTCGACAGCGTCCTTGATCTGATACTTGTTAGCATCCTTGGCGACCTCGAACGTGTACTTGTTCTGCTCCATGCCGGAGAAGGAACGCTCGGACACGATCGGACGGATGATGATCTCGTGGGCGGTCATTTATGCAAGCACCTCCCCGAAGTGAGCGGCGATGTCGGCGGGCATCAGCACAGCGTTGTTGTTGACGAGATCGTAGGTGTTGGCCTCGTCGGCGGTGATGATGAACGTCTTAGGAATGTTGCGGAACGACAGGTAGGCGTTGACGTCCTCATCGCGAACGATGATGGTCAGACGCTTGCCCTCAAGGCCGAGAGCCTTGAGCATGGCGACGGCAGCCTTGGTGGAAGGCTTCTCGAAGCCGTAGTCGTCGACGAGCACGAGCTCGCCATCGGCCAGCTTGGCGGACAGCGCGGAGCGCATAGCCAGCTTGACCTCCTTGTTGTTCATACGCTTAGCGTAAGAACGGGGCTTGGGGGCGAAGACGACGCCACCGTGACGCCACTGGGCAGCACGGATGGAACCCTGGCGGGCACGGCCAGTGCCCTTCTGACGCCAAGGCTTCTTGCCGCCACCGGAAACCTCAGAGCGGCCCTTAGCGGACTGGGTGCCCTGACGCCAAGAGGCCATCTGGCACTTGACGATGTGGTGCATAACGTGGATGTTCGGCTCGATGCCGTACACCTCAGCGGCGAGCTCGGCCTCGGCGACCTTCTTGCCCTCGCTGTTCTTTACTTCAAACTTTGCCATTTAAGTGTTCTCCTTGGTATGACGCTGGGCTAAATGGGCTGGGCCCTTAGGCCATACGGATGGCGACGAGACCATTCTTGGCACCCGGGACAGCGCCCTTGACCAAGATGAGGTTCTGCTCGGCATCGATGCGGACAACGGAAAGGTTCTTGACGGTAACGCGCTCGTTACCCATGTGACCGGCCATCTTGACGCCCTTGAGGACGCGCGCAGGATAGGCGCACTGACCGATAGAACCGGGGTGACGCTGGAAGTGAGAACCATGCGTCATAGGACCGCGGCGCTGACCCCAGCGCTTGATGCGACCCTGGAAGCCCTTACCCTTGGAGGTACCGATGACGTCGACCTTCTCGACATCAGCGAAATCAGCGACGGTGACGACCTCGCCGACCTTGTGCTCCTCGCCGTTCTCGACGCGGACCTCACGAAGGAAACGGACAGGCTCGACGCCAGCCTTAGCGAAGTGACCAGCCATGGGCTTGTTCACGTTCTTGGCCTTGATGTCGCCGAAACCGATCTGGACGGCGTCATAGCCGTCGGTTGCCTGAGTTTTAACCTGCGAGACAGCGCAGGGGCCAGCCTGGATGACCGTGACGGGAACGACGTTGTCGTCCTCGTCCCAAACCTGGGTCATGCCAATCTTGCGGCCGAGAATCATGCTGATCAAGATATGATCCCAACTCTCGCGTGGTCTTGGGACAATGCGTACACCACCGAGCGTACGCCCCTAGAGGACCACTACTTACACGACGTGCTCCCCAGCCTTGTATTTCGCCCGGACTACCTGACAACCCTATTAAGCAGGCATTTTGTCCAGCCAGAATACTCCCCTGGTTACACACAGCTGTTTAGTATACACGGCTGCGGGCGTATCCATCGAGATTCATATTTCACTCACATTGTTTACGCAGGTAAAGTGCGTGGCACGTTCCCAGTGTGCGGCTGAGGGGGCGGGCCTGAGACATATTAAGGTTGCTGCTCTACAGTCCTGCTCACGACGGAGAGCACATTAAGTGCTCTCCTGTTCGTGCGGAACTCGCGACAACCTTAATATGTCTCAGGCCCGCCCCCTCAGCCGCACACTGGGAACGACACGTTGATGTCTGCTTAACTCTGCTCGCTCAGCTAATTACTTTGTTGAGGGTCCACTATTTGCTGGAGGGTGAACTTGCATTGCATTGGCTCGCCTTCTGCTTGTGGCTTTGCCTCATCGAAATTGAAGATCATGATGGCGCAGTTGGGGAGTTTTGTTGGGAGCTCGAAGCCCTCTGGGGCTGCAGCCTTGATGAATTGGCGGCTGGCGCTGCCGTGGCTTACTGCTAGGAGGGTTTCGATACCCTCGGAGCCCATGAGATTGGTGAGGGTGCCTACCATGCGCTCCAGTAGGGCATGACTTCCCTCTCCTCCAAAGGGGACCAAATCCTCGCCGGGGTCCCAGACGTCGGTGGGCAGGACGTCGTGAGGGCCTTCTTCGAAGGTGCCGTAGCAGCGCTCGATAATGCCTTTGCAGGGCTCGACTGCTGCGTCCGGGCCGATGAGCTCGCATGCGACGAGCTGAGCTGTGTCCATGGCTCGGCCTAAGGGTGATGAGACCACTTTGTCGGGAACGACGCCGTGGGCCTTGAGCCATGCGGCTGCCGCCCGTGCCTGCTGGCGGCCCAGATCGGTGAGCGGAGAATCGCAGCGACCCTGGACGAGCTTTTTGACGTTGAATTCCGTCTGGCCGTGGCGGAGTAGGTATAGGCGCTTCATGCTCTCCCCTTCTGCATAACTTGCTTTATCGGCACAACCCTACTCGTGGGTATGGCCTACGTAGTCTTCGTCGATCGTGATCTTGGCAATCGACTTGGGATATTCGGATTCGACCCGTTGCGCCAGCGCTTGCTTTAAGTCTTCGGCACTCATCTGCAGATCCGAGGGACGCACGCAGTCAAAAATCACATTTGTGTGCGTGGGGCCCGGCACACAACGCAGATCGTGAATTGTAAGACGGCTATCGATCTGTTGGGCCATGGCGTTAATGCGTAAACGCATGCTCGCCACCTTGGGGTCGTCGGTCACGATGGGGTCGTAATGGAGCGTGACAATCATGCCGTCTTCGTTCCTAAACGCCTGCTCGATGTTATCGAGCGTGTCGTGACTTTCCATCGGGCTGGCCTCGGCTGCCATCTCGGCGTGAGCGCTTGCGAACTTCCTGCCCGGGCCGTAATCGTGAACCATCAGATCGTGAACGCCCAAAACGCCGGGATAGCTCATGATCTTGTCTCGAATGTGCTTGACCAGCTTAGGATCGGGCGTCTGGCCCAAAAGCGGGCTCACCGTATCCTGGATGAGTTCAAAACCGCTCCAGCCAATATAGGCACCAACGGCAAGGCCGACCCAAGCGTCAAGGTTGATGCCCGTCACCTGCGAAACAATTGCGCACGCCAGTACGGCGCCCGTGGCAAGAACATCGTTCTTGGAATCCTGCGCGGTCGCATGCAGCGTCTCGGACTCAATGCGATCGCCGAGCTTTTGGTTGAGGGCCGCCATCCACAGCTTAACAACCATCGAAAGCACGAGAACTGCCACCAGGGCAAGCGAGAACTCGACAGGTTCGGGGTGGATGACGCGCTCGACCGAGGACTTCACCAGCTCAACGCCAATCAGCAGCACGAGTGCCGCCACGACCAGACCCGAGAGATACTCGTAGCGACCGTGGCCGTATGGATGCTCGAGGTCTGCCGGCTTGCCCGCCAGCTTGAAGCCAAGCACGCTCACGATGTTTGAGCTTGCATCGGACAGGTTGTTCATAGCGTCCGCCACAATCGAAACCGATCCCGACAGCACGCCAATTGCACCCTTCGCAGCGCATAGCGCCACATTGGCGACAATACACACCATGCCCGCTAACGTGCCCACACGCGCACGATCGCCCTGCGCACGACGAACGATCCACTCGACCATCTTCATCAGCCCCCACGGTACTACCCATATATCTATTGCTCAAACGGATTGTAGTGTAGCCACTTTGTCCTCCAGATACAAAAAGGCCGCAACCCACACGGGCCACGGCCTTGGAACACGACAAAGGGATCGTCCTTTTTTCGCACAGGTTTATGCGCTTACTTCAGCAGCGCTCGCCACTGTTTCGGGCGAATCGGCTCCGTCCCCCGTCGCCCGCCCCTTCGCCGGCACCACGCCAAAGCAGTAGCTCAGCGCCGCAGACACCGCAAATGCCGTGCCACCGGCAACGCAGCACCACAGAAGGTTCGAAATGCCGCCCGTGGCAAAGCCAATGACCATGAGGACATTCGTCATGCCGATGGTATAGGCCGTAACGTGGCCCACGGCCGCAACAAGGCCTCCGACGGCGCCGCCAATGGCCATGCACGTCAGGCACCTGCCATATTTAAAGCCGCAACCGTACAGCGCCGGCTCGCTTACGCCGCCAAGAACACCCGAGATTGAATAGCCCAGCATGAGCGTCTTCTCGTCCTTATCCGCAACGCGGAGCGACGCGCCAAAGGGCATGCCCCAAACGGCAAACGTTGCCATCGTCGCGGCGATCAGGATGCACGAATCCGTTCCCACACTCATAAACTGCGCATAGGCGAGCGATAGGACAACGTTGCTGACGCCCGCGATCTTAAGGAACTCCCAGCCCGCGGCAAGCCCCATGAGTGTGAGCAACGATACGATGCCACCGGAATTGCCAAGCATAAACATAAGCTGGCCCAACAGCATGCCCAAATAGCTGCCCGCCGGCGCCGTAATACACAGCGAAACCGGAACCATGACAAGCATGGTCGCAAACGGAACAAACGAAAACGCCACGGCCTTAGGGATAACGCGCTTAAAGAAACACTCCACTTGCCAAAGCACGGGTACCGAGATGAGAACCGGAATAACAGTCGTCGTGTAATCGTTGACCGGCGCGGGAAGCAGGCCATACACGGAAGTCATCGATGCCCCCGTCGTCGATGCGGCATCGACGAGCTTAAGCAGATCGGGCGCAATCAATACGCCGCCCAGCATCATGCCCAGCTGCTCCGAGCAACCGAGCTGGCGGGCGGCCGCCCAACCAAGATAAACGGGCAAAAAGTAGTAGCCGGCGTTATAGAGCCAACTGTAGAACAGGCGATAGATTTCGGAATCGGCAGACCACAGGCCCAGCATGCCTTCACCCATAATGACGGCGACGGTGCGGAACAACGCCGCGCAGACAATAAACGGCAGCGCCGACATCATGCTTTTGGACAGATAGTCCACCACGGCCATGGCGTTTGATGAGACCGTCGTTGTAAACGAGGTGTTAGAAACTTGAGGCATGAAACGCCTTTCCCAATGCGACATGCGGGCTGTCCCTTTGTCACATCGTGCGGTACTGACCGATTGCGCGGTACTTTTCGTAGCGGAGGTTTGTAAGGGTCGCGTCGTCGAGCCGCCCAAGCGTATCGAAGGCATCAAATGCCGAGGACATGACGGCACCGGCGATCTCCTCATGCGACAGGCCCCTATCGTCAACAATGCCGTCGATGATGCCGAGCCCCAACAGATCGGGGGCCGTGAGCTTAAGCGCCTCGGCGGCCTCATTCGCGCGCTCGGTATCCTTCCACAGGATCGACGCACAGGCCTCGGGGCTCACGACCGAATAGGCCGAGCTCGAGAGCATCAGGATGCGGTCGGCCACGGACAGCGCCAGCGCGCCACCAGAGCCGCCCTCGCCTGTCACCACCGAGACAATCGGCGTCTTAAGGCCGCTCATCTCCATGAGATTCTGGGCAATCGCCTCGCCCTGGCCACGCTCCTCGGCACCGATGCCGCAAAACGCGCCCGAAGTATCGACCAGGCACAGAACCGGTCGACCAAACTTTTCGGCCTGACGCATCAGGCGACGCGCTTTGCGGTAGCCCTCGGGATGTGCCATGCCAAAGTTGCGGCGCATACGCTCTTTGGTCGTGGTGCCGCGCTCGATGGCGATGACCGTTACGGGACGTCCGTCTTTCCAGCCAATGCCAGCCACCACAGCGGCGTCATCGCCGAAGTAACGGTCGCCGTGCATCTCCACAAATCCGTCCAGGCCCAGCGAGATCATCTCACCCGCCGTGGCTCGATCTGCCGAGCGGGTCTGCTTGACAATCTCGAGCGCGGTTTTTGGCGCGGCCGTGCGCTTAAACAGATGTCCCAGCTTTTTGCCGCGGCGCCCTGCATGCACAATCTCGTGCGGAGCCCCCAGGCCGGGCGCGTGCCCTTCGTGCAGCGGCAGCAGCTCGCCTACCGTGAGCGCAATCTCGCCGCGCGGAACAACGGCATCGCAAAAGCCGTGCTCCAGCAAAAACTCGGAGCGCTGGAATCCCTTGGGCAGGCGCTTGTGCATGTTCTGCTCGATCACGCGCGGGCCGGCAAATGCCGTCAGGGCATCGGGCTCGGCCAGGATAATGTCGCCCTCCATGGCGAAGCTCGCGGTTACGCCTCCGGTCGTGGGGTCGGTGAGCACCGTGATATACAGGCCGCCCGCCTCGCTGTGGCGCCTAACCGCCGCAGAAATCTTGGCCATCTGCATAAGCGATGTCACGCCCTCTTGCATGCGTGCACCGCCCGAAACGGTAAAGCCGACAACTGGCAATCCCAGCTCGGTCGCACGCTCAAATGCGCGACAAATCTTCTCGCCCACCACGGAGCCCATCGAGCCCATCATAAAGTTGGCATCCATAAAGAAGAACGCGGTATCGCAACCGCAGATTTTGCCCCTGCCGCACACAACGGCATCGCGCTCGCCCGAACGCTCGCTCACGCTCTTGAGCTTGTCGGCATAGCCGGGAAACGAGAGGAAGTCCTCCGACGCCAGATTGGCATCCCATTCCTCAAACGTGCCCTCGTCGACCGTCATGCGCATGCGCGCGCGACCGCTCACGCGAAAGTGTTTGCCGCAACGAGGGCAGACCTCGAGGTTGTCGTGTAGGCGTGCCTCATCGATCACACGGCGGCACTCCGGGCACTTGATAAACACGTGGCGCGCGGGAAACTCGGCGCACGACTCGGTTATCGGCCCCTCAAGGACATTGACCGTCTTCGCTTTTCTATTCATCAGCATAGAGATGCCCCATCAGATCGGTGTGATACATGCCCGACAAGAACTCGTCGTTTGCCAGCACGTCGAGCTGAAGCTCGCTGTTTTCACTCACGCCCTCAATCACGAGCTCGCCCAGGGCCGAGCGCATCTTGCGAATGGCGCCGTCACGCGTGGGCGCACACACGATGAGCTTGCCGAGCATAGAGTCGTAGTACGGCGGAACTGTCGCACCGGTAAACATGGCGGAATCCCAGCGCACGCGCGGACCACCCGGCACACGCAACGCGGTGACCGTTCCGCATGACGGCAGAAAGTCCGGCGTCTCGGCATTGATGCGGCACTCCATGGCGTGGTTGCGGACCGGCATGTCCTCCTGCTCAAAGGGCAGAGGCTGGCCGGCTGCCACGCGCAGCTGCCACTTGACCAGGTCGGTATCGGTCACAAACTCCGTAACCGGATGCTCCACCTGCAAGCGCGTGTTCATTTCCATAAAGTAGAAATTGCCGTCGTCCGAATACAGGAACTCAATGGTACCGGCGCCCTCATAGCCAACGGCACGAGCCAGGTCGCGCGCGGCCTTGTGCATGCGCGCGCGAATATCATCGCGTCCGTCGAGGCACGGCGCGGGGCTCTCCTCGATCAGCTTTTGGTTGCGGCGCTGCACCGAGCACTCACGCTCGCCGAGCGAAAACACATGGCCCTGCTTATCGGCCATAATCTGCACCTCGACGTGGTGCGCCGGCGCGACGAACTTCTCCATGTAGCACTCGCCGTCGCCAAAAACGGCCTCGCCCTCGGCGCGCGCCTCGATAAACGCCTTTGCCGCATCTTCCACGCGCTCGACCTTGCGAATGCCGCGACCGCCACCACCGGCACGCGCCTTAATAAGCACGGGGCAGCCAATGCGTTCGGCCTCGGCCGTTGCCTCCTCGGGGCTTTTGAGCAAATCGCAGCCCGGAACAATGGGCACGCCCGCCGCGGCAGCCGTTCGACGTGCGGCGTCCTTGTCGCCCATGCTGTCGATCACCTCGGCCGAAGGACCGACAAACGCCAGGCCATACTTGTCGCAGTCGCGCACGAAGCTCGCCTTCTCGGAGAAAAAGCCATAGCCGGGATGAATTGCCTTAGCTCCCGACTTTACGGCACAGGTGAGCACGGCATCGTCGTTGAGGTAGCTCTCGGCAAGACGCGGGCCACCGATGCAATACGCCTCGTCGGCAAGCTGCACGTGCAGCGCGTCCACATCGGCCGTGGAGTAGACGGCGACGGTCTTGATGCCCATATCGCGGCACGCGCGGATAACACGGACCGCGACCTCGCCGCGGTTGGCGATGAGCACTTTGTCGAACATGAAGCCTTCCTTAACTTTCGTGCATGAGTGCAAAAGACATATCGGCGCGACAGCAAACCTCACCGTTGACGCTCGCAGTACCCGTCGCAAAGCGGAACGGCCCGCGCGCACGCGTGATGGAGCACACCAGATCCACCGTGTCGCCCGGGCGCACCGGACGCTTAAAGCGCACCTTGTCCAGACTCGTGTAGAACGGTGTCGCACCGCGAGCTTCCTCATCGCCCATCAGCAGCACGCAGCAGTTCTGGGCGAGCATCTCGCACTGGATCACGCCGGGGACGACCGGGTTTCCCGGAAAATGCCCCTGCAAAAAGTACTCGTCGCCCGTAATCGTGATCTTGCCGTGGGCCTCGTCGCCCACTAGCTCGGCTTCGTCGAGCAAAAGCATCGGCTCACGATGCGGCAACAGCTTCTTGAGCTCTTCTTTGTTCATGGATATCACCTATCCGATCCTCATGAGGCAGCTGCCAAACTCCACGAGGTCGCCGTCGGCCACGCAGATCTCGAGCACCTCGCCGTCTGCCTCGGCCGTCACCTCGTTGAGAACCTTCATGGCCTCGATGATGCAGAGGGTCTCACCGGCCTTGACCTTGGAGCCCACGTGCACAAACGGCTCGTCGCCCGGCGCCGGGGCAGCATAGAAAACGCCGACCATGGGAGCGGTTACCTCGGTGCCCTTAGGCTCCGACGCGGCGGCAGGTGTCTGCGCGGCGGGTTCCGGTGCGGCGGCAGGCATGAC
>DBFNYT010000162.1:0-13632 GCA_048425625.1 Collinsella sp.
TACGCGGTTTGGTAAAACCGCGTAGCTATAAAGCCTCGAGCGCGTTGGCGATGCGCTTCATGGCGGCATCGGCAGATGCTTGGTCGGGCGCCTCGGCCAGCACGCGGATAACCGACTCGGTTCCGCTCTTGCGCACCAGCACGCGGCCCTCGCCCGCCAGCGACGCCTCGGCCTCGGCGATGGCGTTCTGCACGCCCATGTTCTCGAGCGCAGCGTCCTTGTCCGCCACGCGCACGGCCACCTGCGCCTGCGGCAGCAACTTGCACGGAGCCGTGAGCTGCGAGAGCGTCTCGCGCTCGGCACGAATCACTTCCATCACGCGCAGCGAAGTCATAATGCCGTCGCCCGTGCGCTCGATATCGCCAAAGATCGTATGGCCCGTCTGCTCGCCGCCCAGGCTGTAGCCGCCCTCGCGCATCTTGGCATACACGTGACGGTCGCCCACGCCGCTGGTCACGGCGCTCAGACCGGCAAGCTCCAACGACTTGATCAGGCCAAAGTTGCTGGCAATCGTCGGCACCACGGTACCGCCCGAAAGGCGACCGTGCTTGTTCAGATACACGCCGCACACGTACAGGATCTGGTCGCCGTCTACCACGCGACCGCGCTCATCCACGGCCAGGCAGCGGTCGGCATCGCCATCGTAGGCAAAACCCACGTCCAGGCCCTGCTCCACCACATGGCGCTGCAGACGCTCCATATGCGTGGAGCCGCAGTCGACGTTGATGTTAAAGCCATCGGGCGCGGCATTGATCACGCGCACGTCGGCACCGAGCGCGTCAAACACCGGCTTGGCCACCGAGGAAGCCGAGCCGTTGGCGCAGTCGATACCGATCTTGACGCCCTGCAGCGAAAAGTTCGCACTTGCAATGAGCGAAGCAATGTAGCGGTTGCGGCCCTGCATGTAGTCCACCGTGGCACCGATGTGGTTGCCCGTGGCCAACGGAACTTCGCTCTTGCCATCGATGTAGTCCTCGATGAGCTCCAGTACGTCCTCGTCCATCTTAAAACCGTCGCTATTGACGAGCTTAATGCCGTTATCGCAAAACGGGTTGTGGCTCGCGCTGATCATGATGCCGCAATCGAAGCAGCCCTCCACGGTCTGATGCGCCACGCCCGGCGTCGGGATCACGTGCAGCATATAGGCGTCCGCACCGCTCGCGACCAGACCGCTCACCAGCGCCGCCTCGAACATATAACTCGAGCGACGTGTGTCCTTGCCCACGATAACGCGCGCCTTAGCACTGCGGTTGGCGCCATAATACCAGCCCACAAAACGGCCAATCTTATAAGCGTGCTCTACCGTCAGCCCAACGTTGGCCTCGCCGCGAAAGCCGTCGGTGCCAAAGTACTTCATGCGCTCTCCTTACAAAATAGGGGCGAACAGATTGCCTGTCCGCCCCAAAATGGTACTCGATTATCTGCGCTACCAGAAAAACCCTACGCCGACGCGCTGTCGCGAGCCGCCTGGCATGTAGGAGTCTGACGCAGCGTAAGCGGCTTGTCCCCCGCCTCGGCCGACGTGGTCAGCGTATACGTGATCGTCGTCGTCTCGCCAGCATGCAGGTCAACGGTGCCCGAATAGAAGGGGATTCCATGCCACGTAGCGGCGCCGAGACCAAACTGGGTGCCCTCGACGGTCAGATCAGTAATGTTGCCGCCCGTCGGGGCAAACAGTGAGACATTCAGACGCTCGTCGTCACGCGCGGCATCGGGTGCGCTCGCCGCAACGTAGTCGGGCAGCTTGCCAGCCTCCTCCTGCGTCATGATGTTCGTCAGGGTAACGGTGATGCGATAGGAGCACGTGCCGTCACCGTTCTTGATGCCCTGGCCAATCTGCGTATCAGCGTTCAGGTACCAGTCGAGCTTGGAGAAGCTCAGGTTGTTAAAGTAAACGCCGGCAACAGGATCGGCACTCGGGTCATCCGGATTGGGCAGCGAAGCGTCAATGCCCGTCTCTTTGATGGCATTCTGCTCATCATCGTTTCTCATCCACGCGATCAGGCGGCCCTCTTCGGCACCGCGCTCAACGGCGCTGACAAGCTTCGTAACATCGACATCGCCGATACCGCCAAGGATCTTGTCGAAGGCAGCGCTGGCGACGGATGCAAAGATGCCGTCCGACTCCTCGACCGGATAGTTCCAGTACACATCGTGCATGAGGACCTTTGCGGCGTTGGTGCCGTCGACAACCGTTCCGTCGGGCAGCGAGACATTACCGACCAGGCCCAGCAGATACTGCAGGAACACCGGGTCGATACCGATGACGCCATCAACGTCCTGTCCATACTGGGACTTCCACAGCGCGGCGACACGCTGCGAGTTGCGGGGCCAATCAGGCGAATAGGTATTGCCCGAGTTGTACAGGTTACTGTGGTTGCCGAACAGCGCCTCATCCTCTTCGTCGACGCTCTCGACTGCCTCATCCTCGCTGAGTCCAATGCGGGGAACAAACTCGCCAATCGACATCTGGCCGTCGGTGACCGAAATCAGACCCTGCGAACCGCCAAAGCCGCCGCAGGCACGAATCTCGACGTTGTTCATGGCGTACATAAGGTAGTTGCGCGTCTGGCCGTTGGCGCCGAGCATCTGGGGAAGGACGGGGGCGACCTTCTCCGCCGCGTCAACCGCGCCGTTGAGGGTGGCAAAGCCGTCCTTGGCCTTATCGACCAGCTCGGTCACCTGGGAAATATGAGTATCGCCAATGCCCTGGACCTTCTCGTTGGCGCTCTTGAACACCTTCGAGCTGCTGGAAAGCGAATCGGCGACCGCCTGCAGCGCGGACACGTTAATCATGCCGTCCTGGAACAGCTTGCCGGGCGTAGCCTGCGAAAGGTTATCGGCCATGGGAACCAGCGCATTGCTCGAGACATCGGACAGGGCGTCAATCATGGTGCGGGCCGCATTGATATCGCTGCCATACACCGGGATAAACGAAGCCGCCGTCCACAGCGGGCTCGAGGTCTCCGCCTTCATGCTGTCGCAAAGCTCATCGATCTTCTTCGCGTCGTCAGGCAGCGTCGAAAAATCGCCCGACGTGACCTTGTCCTTAAGGCCACCGACGATCTCGACAGCCTCCTTCGCTTCGCTCTTTACGGTCTTTGCCGAGTTAAGCAGCATAAAGCCGCTTGCGCCAAGCGCAACGAGAAGCACCGCGACTACAGCGGCAATAATGGCGCCGGTGTGACGCTTTTTGCGCTCGCCCTTGCGATGGCGATGACGGACCAGACCGTCAGAGGTCGAACTCGACGAAGCATCGCTACCGTAGTTCAAGCCAAAATCGTAATAATCTTCCTTGGAACCCGAGCCCGCAAACTCGGCACCGCTATCATCCAGGCGGGCGAACGTGCCTGTCTCGGAGGCGCCGGTGTAAATCGTGCCGAGGTTACCCGTAAGCCCCGCGCCACCGGCAGAGGGAGTATTGTTGTCGGCCTTGCCGGCATTGACGTTGCCGGCGCCATTCGCGGCGTTGGCAGCACCTGCGTTGTTCGCAGGTACCGAAGGAGCCCCGCTCGGCTGCGACGCAGAGGTTGCACCGCCCGCAAAGACATTTCCTCTTGCACGGCCGGTCTTTTTTGCCTTTTGAGACTGCTCGTACAGAGCGGTAAACATCGCCGTCTCGCCCGGGGACACGCGCTTACCGGAACCGCCCTGTCCAGCGCCGCCCGGCGTGCCGGCCTTACCAGCCCCGTTCGGACGCGGCGGAACTGCAGGGCGGCCGCTATCGCTGCCCTTAAAGTGATTACCAGCCATAAAGAAATCCTCGCAATTGAGTCGCAATGAAAAAGTCCATAACGTTACTAGTTTATGGCATTTTGAGCATCGACAGCTAAACTCCAGACACGGACATCAATTGGCGAAAATGCGGCACAACACCTTTTCTGTCTTGGCGGCGGCGCTAGCTACACCGTGAGGAACATCATCACGATGATCATGGCAAAGCCGATAAGGTCGGTCGGCAAAAACACCGTCCCCAGCATAACGGCGCTGGTGATGGTCGCCGAAACCGGCTCCACAGTTCCGATGAGGCTCGCGCGCACCGAGCCGATGTCCTTAACGCCCTGCATATAAAGCATGTAAGCAAAAAACGAGCCGATAACCACGAACACCGCGAGCGCCTCGATGCCGGCAGCGTCGAGCGCCGGCATATGCGCCCAGGGCTGCACGAAGACGCACGAGACCACGCCCGCCGTGAGCATTGCCGAGCCCGTGACGATGGGGCTGCCGTATTCGGGCAGGATCTTGGCGGGAATCACCGCCATACACGCGGCGCTGACCGCACACATAAGACCTGCTGCCAGGCCAAGCGGCGAGATATTCAGGCTGGTGGGGTCGCCGCCGGTGGCGATTAAAAAGGTTCCACCCAGAGCCAGGCCAATGCCGATGACTTCGCGAGTACGCGGCATGCGGCGATCGGTCACGCAGGCGTAGCCCATGATGATAACGAGCTGCAGGCACTGGAGCACCGTCGCGGTTCCGGCGTTCGTCAGGCGCACGGCCGAAAGATAGCAAAACTGGTTGAACAGCAGGCCAAAAGCGGTAAAGAGCAGCAGCTGCTTGCGATCAGCGGGCGTCGTCCAAAGCTTGACCAGGCGTGCGCGGTCGCGCGTGACAACCACAGCCATAAAGAGCAGGCCGGCGAGAATCTGACGCACGCTCATAAGCCACAGCGTATCGACATGGTAGGTATCGAACAAAAAACTCGCGCTGGTGCCCGAGAAGCCCCAAAACGAACCGCCCACCAGCGTAGCCAAGACGCCCGTGATCATCTTGCGCGTCGAAGCGCTGTTCAGGCGGTCGCGCCATGCGCGACGGGTGTTGCGGCTGAGCTCGTCGGTGCCCTCGGGCACATCAATGTTCGATATATCGGTCATCGGCACCGAAGCCCCTGCGCCTTCGACCTGCTCGACACACTCTTTGCTCATTCCACTCCCCCGAAACAGCCTGGAAACAATTCGGCTTACCTTACCACGGCGAAGTCACCAGCTGGAAGCTTGTCCGCTTATCGGTAGGACAATTCCGCAGGCGTCTTTCCATAGCTCGATACCGCAATGGCCTTGCATTATGCGACAGCCAAATCGCGGCAGCAGGCTCTTTTGAGATGGATACGGCAAAGCCCCCGAATTCCACAATGTAAGCGATTTTTAAAAATGTTCTTGCCACCGAGTTCAGGCTCCGTTATATTATCCCTTGCGCGCTTGCGCACCCTTGATCGGGCGTTTAGCTCAGGGGGAGAGCGCTTCCCTGACACGGAAGAGGTCAGAAGTTCAAATCTTCTAACGCCCACCAAATGTTCGCAGTCCAGAGGCTATGTCCTCTGGGCTGTTTTGTTTTATGTCGCCAAATCAGCTGGCAACTCCAACCGCCCAAACAACCACCCTGCCCATGCGCAAAACCGCGTCAGCGACCCAAGCGCCTATCCCGGCTGACCCCGCAGTCAATCAAAACCGCCCCAATAGCCACCGAGGCCGAGACCAACGCGCCTCGAACCCATCCGAGCCGCAACTTCTCGGCAAAACGCCACAACGTCCACACCCTGCGGTATCCTTGAGTCACTTGCACCTGCAGCACCAAGGAGCCGCCATGCGCACCGAGCTCGATGTCCCCTTTTCGCACAAAGAAGAAGCCAAGGCGCTGGGCGCCAAATGGGACCGGACCAAGAAGATCTGGTATGTACCCAGCGGCGTCAACCCCGAGCCCTTTGCCGAGTGGCTGCCCGGTGTTGACCGATCCGATCCCTCAGCGCCGTATATATATCTAGTACTGGGCAAGCGCGAGTGCTGGAAGTGCCACAAAGAGACCTCGGTCGCGGCCTTCGGCATTCCCTATCGAGCCGATAACGACGAGAGCATCGTCATCGCGCACGCGCCCAACGAAGCCGGGCACATTGCCATCGACACGGCCAACGCCAACGCACTCGCCATCGTGCCCGCTCTTGGCTGCGTGCCGGGCGAGATCCGCGACTATCTTTCTAAGCGCTGCGGCTACAAGCCCGTAGGCGCGCGAGCCTCCAAAGCCCCGTCGCTCGGCAACACGTGCACCAGTTGCGACGCGCTGCAAGGCAGCCGCTATCTGTTCGAGGAGCCCTCGTCCCCGTTTGCCCTCACTGCCATCAACAAGCTGCCGGCACTGGAGTTTATACGCGTCGAAGTTGCCGGCGTCTTTGGCGTCCCGGCCACGCGTACCGACTTTGACCAGGTGCTCTTTACCTGGGCACGCGACCATCACGCCGAGTTCCACAAGCAACTCGGTGAGGGGATTTATTTGTAGGGACGACATCGAGGTATCAAGGAGCAGGGGCTGATTGTTAAATAATCTCGAAACGCTACAGCCCCAGAATATGCTCCAGATAGCCCTTGTTGAACCAGAACGATTGCTTCGTCATCCAGCGCCCGTCGGGCAGTTCGCAAGCATTCCTTGCGATGTCACCGATCTCTGTTCCATCGGCAAACTTGTAAGCCGCTTTTGACGTATGCGGGCGAACGTGAACAATTGGGTTGTCCGCCATACCGGGCAGATTGTTAGTCACTTTGAGCTTTCCGCTCGCATCCCGATACGGATTGAGCTCAACGCCCTCACGTACTACCTTTCGCGTCTCATCCCAACAAGCTTTCGCAGGGCCTTCGATTTCGTTTTCTCCCATCGCCCAGAACAAACAACGGTCGAGACGCAGCACGCCATCGTGGTCCTCGCGAAACACAACGAAGAAGAAGCGATTGGTCTCAAGGCACGCATGAAAAGGCGACGTTTCCCAGTCTTCCTCGATCAAACGCTTGAACTCAAACGGTGGGAACGACATAGCCTGTTCGATGTGCCCCCTGCTGTTAACTCGAACGGTTCGGACGGAAATGCCTGCCTTGACGAATTCCTCGGCAGCATTGTTTTTGATTCCGAGCATACGATAGACGAGCGTTGTCCACTGCGCCTTATTGCCCGTGTACTCCAACCCGTATTGCTCCGCAATCTGGCGATCAGTTTCGCCATAATGTCGCTCGATAAGTCCAGTTACGTAACTTTCGAAATCAATGGACTCGTCGTCGCCTCGAACGATGCTCTCGCCGATACGCGGGGCACCGAGAACATAGGCGTGGAGCACATAGTCCATATACGAGCGCTTGAGGGAAAAGGCGCGACGCTTTGCGCGATGGTGCTCAATCTCACCCGTATCGGTATTGAAGTATTCATAATACTGGTCCGCCCACATCGTGGCCTCAGTTGCGCCCTTCGTGCAAGCACCCAGATAAGTCGTCATGCCTTCTGAAAGCTCGTCCGCACGGCCATCCTGAATATAAGAAATGATCTTCTCGTAGTCGGCGCGAATGATCTTCATGTCTTCTTCGGGAAGACGCACCATGACCGCACGCTCAATGCGCTGGTCGTATTTATCGATGGAACGATCTCGGCCGTAATAAATCAACAGGATATTGCTGAGCTTGGTCTTGAGGTGAGAACTGTCGTAGTCGAGCGAAACAGGTCGGTCATAAGGAATCATGGTCAGGACAAGGCGCTCGCCAGCAGACTTCCGGCCGTTCTTGAGCACATCAAAACACGTTGCCTTGAGCTCAACGCCCGCCTCGGGAAAGTCGGGGCGATCGTCACTATTGGCCTTGTAGCCAAAGTAACGTTCTTCGATAAGAGTGCCCATACCGCCTTTGTACTTCTTGGAGCCAAAGTCCTTGGGCGCACTCTCCCCCTCCGGAGCAATACCGAGCTCGAGAATATCGCGGAACGTCATGCCATCGAGATTGGCAGCATAGCGCTCAATACTTGAGGGGTCAGAAAAATCAGTATCGTCAAGCATGCGCTTGAAATCGAGGCGCTTCTTAGACACGGGATACCTCCGAAACTCGCAACTAACCTCATGGTAGTTCAGAGCAACTACTAACGCCCAGAAAATTGAGGTCTTGATTGTCCCCTCGATCGGTTATTGTTGTGACCACCATAACCGGACACAGCAGCGATTGGAGAAACGTGTCTGAGATTAATATTGCCGAGCTTTTTGCGGGCGTCGGTGGATTTCGTTTGGGTCTCGAAGGCTATGCCGACCCTCGCCATCCCGAGTTTTATATGAAGCCCGCCGGCCCCTTCCGCACCATTTGGGCCAATCAGTGGGAGCCGCCCGGAACCAAGGCGCGTCAGTTCGCGGCCCGTTGCTACATGGATCGCTTCGGCAATGATTCCGTCGTCAACGAAGACATCAATAAGGTCCTGGAGCAGGCCGAGGCGAAAGAAATCGAAATCCCCGATGTCCAAATGGTTGTTGGCGGTTTCCCCTGCCAAGACTACTCTGTCGCGCGTCCGCTCAATCAGGCACACGGCATCGAGGGCAAGAAGGGCGTCCTTTGGTGGGACATCTATCACTTCCTCGAAATGAAGAAGCCCAAGTTCGGTCTCTTTGAGAACGTCGACCGCCTGCTCAAGTCGCCCGCGTCTCAACGCGGTCGCGACTTCGCCATCATCCTAAGCTGTCTTGCCGACCTCGACTACACGGTCGAATGGCGCGTGGTCAACTCTGCCGAATACGGGTTCCCCCAGCGTCGCAAGCGTGTTTATATCTTCTGCGAAAAGGACGCTGGCAAGGTTGATCTCGTTAATCGCATACACAACGGCGTCATGGCTAAAGCCTTCCCCGCCATCTATCCCGACGAGATGTCCGAGCTCGACGTTTTGCCCGACCCCTACGAGAACTCAACTCGTTTTGGCGTCGGCCAAAAGACCTCTCAATTCAAGAATGCTGGCGTCATGCAGGGCTGTCATGTTCTGACCTGCGACTTTGCCGAGGACTATCACGGTGAGCGCCACGTGCTTGGCGACGTGCTTGTCGACGAGGCTGATGTCCCGGAGCAGTTCTACATCTCCGACGAAAGGCTTCCCAACTGGCGCTACCTTAAGGGCAGCAAGCGCGAAGAGCGCACTAACAAAAAGACAGGCTTTACGTACACGTATTCCGAGGGAGCCATGAGCTTCCCGGATGCCACCGACAAGCCGAGCCGCACCATCCTCACAGGAGAAGGCGGCACGGGAGCGAGCCGCTTCAAGCACGTCATCGAATGTCCCGATGGCCGTTTCCGCCGTCTTGTTCCCGACGAGCTCGATCAGCTTCAGGGATTCCCGAAAGGTTGGACCGATACGGGCATGACCGACGGCCATCGGGCCTTCTGCATGGGCAACGCACTCGTCACCGGCGTGCCCCATCGCATTGGCGAAGCTATGGTCGAAGTGTACGGCCTCTAAGGCAAGCAATCCGGAGCCGGCAGTTCACGCTGTCGACTCCGTTTTTCCACCCCACTCACCTGTATACTGATGTAGCACGTGTTTCATCCGGGCTTGTTGGGCCGGATTGTTCATGGGAGGGTCTTATGGCTGCTTCGAATCCGCCTAAGGGGAGCGTTTCTTCTTCGTCCATCAAGCCGGTTACGCGCAAGGCCGTGCGTTGCCAGCGCGAGGTCGCTTGGCTTGTCACGCAGGCGGCGGGCAGGCTCGTGGCGACCACTCAGGACGTCAACGCGCCTACGCCGAGCTTTGTGCTGGCAGCGGCGCTGGATTTCGTGCGCCAATTGGAGCTTGCCGAACAGGATGCCGGCGGCCACCTCGACTACCAGAATGTTATGGCGCCCGACCTGTTAACCTTTTGCCACATGGCCAAGTTGCCCGCCGCGCCCAATGCACTTTCGGACGCAGGCTACATGTTTACGCTTTCGGGCGCGGACCTTATCCGCGATATCTACGCATACTGCAGCGAGCTCGCCGAGCGCAGCGTCTTTGACGCGGCAGAAGTCAAACCGGGATATGTCATCAAACTGGTTCTTAGGCTGTTCTTGATGGACGGGTTCGGGGCCATGCCGGCGTAAGCCGAGTCTTTAGCATCACCGTCGACTGGGCAACAACCGCTTTACCTTAGTGGGCGCCAATCGAGGGTCGATTATTGAGTCGCCTCGTCCACTAACGCATTTATTCCACGCGCTCTGACAGTCGATATTTGCGGTTGCGGCTTGTCGACGGCGCCGTGGGCTCAAGCTCGCCTTGAGCAATGAGCGCGTTGACGCGCGACCTAACCTGGGAAATTGTAAACCCCGTGCGTTCTGCCAGCTCACGCGTCCCCAGCTCGCCGTAGTGTTTGAGTGCCGTCACAATTAAGCCCCCGCCATGATCGACCGGCTCGATCTTTGAACGGTAAAGTACGACCTTGAACCGATCGAACCCCGGGCAGAACAGGGGCTCGGCCAGACCATGCGCGCGCATGGCATCGATCATCATCGGGATGCCCGAGCCATTGCCCTCAGCCGGCGAACCTGCGCCACCCGGCAGCGGGACAATCGACATGAGTTTCACGAGCGTCGCGTTACGGCATCGGGAGCTGCCGTCAAACAAGTTCTCGCGAGTCTTTCCCCCGTAAAGGCCGCCAGGATTCGTCACCTCGACACGATCGTCAAAGACGTCGACGGCAATCGATTGTCCACAGAAACGATCCCCGTATTCTCGATGGATTACGGCGTTGGCGATTGCCTCGCGCAGAACCTCCTCGGGAATCTCAAGCGAGTCGACACGCGAGACGCCTTGGACGGTCGAGGTTCGCCGCAAATTCTTGGCGACGGCTGCGACGGCATCCGAGATCATCTCGCCCAACGTTCCCTCACAGATTGTGCGGTCCATGAATCTCAGCGACCCCGCCATGCCCTTCTGAGTTCCCGCATGGACAGCCACGTCAATGAAAAGCTTGGGATAGAACTGCTGAGGGTAGGTGCCCACAACTAGGAGTCCAGCCTTGGTGACATTGCCCTGGGAATCAAGGATATTTAGGCGCTCCAGTTTCGTTTGTTTGTCCGGCGCGCCGCGCATTGCCCGGGGCGTCAACGAGAAAGCCCGATCTATCGTACGGTCGACCAGCGTCTCGTCGAGATCGTCCGCGCCCGCACCCGCCACCGCGTCGCGATCGCTCGGAGTCGCTCGACCGTATGACGCCAATGCGAGCACCTCGGTCGATGAAAGCGGCACATCTTTGTCATCGATGCGCTTGTAGCTGCCGCCCTGGGCGCCCCGCTCTATGACATAACAAGGCTTGCTCGACGGGTCGAGCTCCTCAATCGTGATGACCAGAACCACGGTGCCCTGGAGCTCCACGCGCTCAATGGTGTATTTGGGCGGATTGGCCAGCTTTCCGCGACCGCCGGCATCGCCCATGCCCGCCACGAATTGGTTGAGCACTTTCTCGGTCTCGAAGTTCTCAACCGGGACAAAACCTGCGCGCTCACTCACTCCGAGCACGATGGTTCCGCCGGCAGTGTTCGCGAATGCGCTCACCGTTTCCCACACGTCGCGGGAAAGCGTCGTGGCGCTCTCCTTCGCTTCGACGTTAAGATCATCCGAGCCCATACGCCTTAAAGACTCAAGCAGACCGGTCAGCTCGTTTTCGTTCATCTGCACGTCCTTTCGCTCGGTCCTGCAGAGAATGCCGCGGATAGATTTCCCTCGTCTCTCAGTTATCTCTCGTAATTATCTCTCATTTATCTCTCTATCTCTCGGCTTAGAGATAAGAGATAGATAGAGATGGAATGTCTACCATTTGCTTCATCTATACATATTTTTGCTGGTAGAACAATCGGTATTGAGACAATACCATGATTGCCTGTCTCTTTGCTGCTCAGTTATCTCTCATATTTTTCTCTCATCTTCCTGTCATCTTTCATATTAGAGACGAATGAGAGACGAGAGATACGCAAGTGATGGACGAGCGAGGATTTTCGGACGGTCGGATATCGAGAGTGGATATTTGGACGGTTTTTGGGGCTTTTGCGGCAAATTCCGTCCAAATATCCACTCTCGTTCGATAGGTATCCGGAAATCCTCGCTCGTCCGTCCGAATATCCACTCTCGTTTGGCGAGTGTCCAATTTTCCACGCTCGTGCGGCGGGCACGCGGGACCTATGCCCAATCCGGCTGCATCGTCTCCAGTTCGCCGCAGGGTCGCGGCCCCATATGGGTATACTCTCGTGGATTCGACTCGATTCGCCCCCGCTGGGGCGTCAAAGGAGACTGCATATGCCCACCACCTCAACCGACCCGCGCGCCGCAGCCGCTACACTGCTGGTGCCCGGCACTACCTGCCACGGCTTTGCCGTCGAGCGCCGCGAGACCGTGCCCGAGCTCGACTCGGACGCTTACGTGCTGCGACACACTGCCTCGGGCGCTCGCCTGCTGTACCTGGCATGCGACGACGAAAACAAGGCCTTTGCCATTGGCTTTAAGACGCCGCCGGCCGATTCCACCGGCGTGTTCCATATTCTTGAGCACTCGGTGCTGTGCGGATCGGCTAAGTTCCCCGTCAAGGAGCCGTTTGTCGATCTGATCAAGAGCTCCATGCAGACGTTTCTCAACGCCATGACCTACCCCGACAAGACCATCTACCCCGTTGCCACCACCAACGAGCAGGATCTGTACAACCTGATGGACGTGTACCTGGACGCGGTGTTCAACCCGGCCATCTATACCAAGCCCACCATTTTTGAGCAGGAGGGCTGGCACTACGAGCTGGACCTGCCGGAAGGCGTCGAGGGCGACGGCAGCGCCGCCAGCCTGCGCGAGGGCACGCCGCGCTATAACGGCGTGGTGTTCAACGAGATGAAGGGTGCGCTGTCCGACCCCATGAGCGTGCTGGACGACGCCGTCAACGCCGCGCTCTATCCCGACACCGCCTATGCGCACGAGAGTGGCGGCGACCCGCGCGCGATTCCCGCGCTCACCTACGAGCAGTTCCTGGACACGCACGCGCGCCACTACAATCCTTCCAACTCCTACATCACGCTCTATGGCGATCTGGACGTGGACCGCGCCCTGGCCTTTTTGGACGAGCGCTATCTGTCGCAGCCGAGCGCCGCGAGCCGCCGCATGGACGCAGCCGTTGCCGCCGGCGAGGACCCGTCCACGCTGGCGCCCAATCCGCTGGGCGTGCAGGCGCCTGTGACCTGCGAGTACAAGCGTATCGAGATGGCCACCACGCCCGAAAACGCCCTGGTGGGCCTGGGCTTGGTGCTGGGCAGTGCGCTCGACCGCAAGCGCACGATCGCGGCAGATATCCTGTTTGAGGCACTGCTGGGCTCCAACGAAGCGCCGGTTAAGAAGGCCATTCTGGCCGCCGGCCTGGGCGGCAACGTGGTGAGCTACACCGCAGCCGAGAGCCTGCAGCCCTACGAGCTCATCATGCTGCAAAACGCGCAGCCCGGCGTGGCGCGCGAGCTGCGTCGTGTGTTCCAGGGCGCCTGCCGCGACCTGTGCGAGCACGGCGTTCCGCGCGAGCGCCTGGAAGCCATCATCAGCAGCAACGAATACGACCTGCGTCAGCGCGACTACGGTATCGCCGATGGCGTGGCCATTGCGTGCGACGCGCTGAGCACCTGGCTCTACGATGACGACGCCGCGACGTTGGCGCTCAAGTACGGCCCGGTGTACGAGGAGCTGCGCGGCGAGCTGGACGGCAGCTACTTTGAGGACCTGCTGCGCGAGCTGGTGCTGGACAACGACCATATGGCGCTGGTCGAGCTGGTGCCGGTGGACGCCGCCGAGGGTTCGGAGGGCGCCGAAGCTGCCGAGCTGGCTGCCGAGCGCGACGCCATGACCGATGCCGAGCTGGCCGAC
>DBFNYT010000163.1:0-2939 GCA_048425625.1 Collinsella sp.
AAGCAGGCTCTGGTCGACGCCGCCGCTCCCCAGGACGTTGAGCCCGGCGCCGCCAAGTTCGACGACGAGACGCACGTGAATCAAATCGTGTAGTCCCGTTCTCGTTGGCTTTTTGGGCCGGGCGTCCCGTACGTTCGGGAGCCCGGCCCGTTATTTTGAAAGGAAGTGGGGATGAACCGCTTCATCGACATCAACCCGGAGAGGTGCATCGGCTGCGGAACATGCCAGTCCGCCTGTGCCGACGCCCACCGGATGCAGGGTCTTCAGGATACGCCGCGTCTGGCGCTCGTGAAGACCGGCGGTATTTCGGCCGCCCTTGCCTGCCACCATTGCGAGGGTGCCCCCTGCGCCGAGGTTTGCCCGGTGAATGCCATCGAGCACGATGGCGACCGCATCCACGTCAAGGAGCAGGAGTGCATCGGGTGCAGGCTGTGCGCCATCGCGTGCCCCTTCGGTGCCATCCATCCCGATGGCACGTCTATCGCCGGTGTCGCAGGCATGTGCGATCCGACGCCTTCGTATCCTAAGTCCCTGAGCAGCCTGCTTACGTGGGCTCCCGGCCAGTACACCTGCGCTGTGAAGTGCGACCTGTGTGCCTTCGATCCGGACGGCCCGCATTGTGTGGCGGCGTGCCCCACCAAGGCGCTGACCGTCATGGGCGGCGCGGCCGATCGCGAGCTCGACGAGGCCAAGCGCCTGCGCTCGATCGAAAACGGTCCGGTCGTCGACGTTACCGCTGTGGCCCAGGGCCTGTCCGAGAAAGCAGAAGGGAGCGTAAACAATGGATAGCATGACGCTGTTTATCGCATCGCTTGCCGTCTCGTGCATCGGTGCGCTCGCCTCGGTTCTGCTGATCAAGGCCGATAACGCCGCCAAGACCGCCGGCTGCCTTATCGGCGCCGTCGCCGCGGTGCTTTCGTTTGTGGCCGGTATCCAGGCCGTGCTGGGCGATGTCACGTCGGTCGACACCATCGTGTTCTTCCCGTTTGCCCATTTCCAGCTGCTGCTCAATCAGCTGTCCGGCCTGTTCGTGGCGCTCATCTCGGTGCTCGCGTTTGCCGGTTCGATCTACGGTCTCAACTATTTTGATGAGTACCCGGGCAAAAAGGGCCGCGCCGGCTTCTTCTTTAACACCTTCGTGGCGTCCATGATGCTCGTCATCACCGCCGACAACGTGTTTTGGTTCCTGGTCGCCTTTGAGCTCATGTCGCTGACCTCGTACTTCCTGGTCGTGATCGAGGAGAACGAGAACTCCATCCATGGCGGTTGGCTCTACTTTGTGATCGCGCACGTGGGCTTTGTGCTCATCATGGCGAGCTTCCTCACCATGACCAACTGCGCCGGTGGCTCGTTTGCCTTTGCGGATTTCCGCGCCACGCAGTTTAGCCCCGCGGTTGCATCCGTGTGCTTCGTGCTCGCCTTCTTTGGCTTTGGCGCCAAGGCCGGTATTATCCCGCTGCACGGCTGGCTGCCCAAGGCACATCCCGAGGCGCCGTCCAACGTGTCGGCCCTCATGTCCGGCGGCATGATCAAGATCGGTATCTTCGGTATCCTCAAGGTTGGTCTCGACCTGCTCTCCGCCTCGGGCGTTCAGGTCTGGTGGGGCCTTATGGTCATGGTCTTCGGTGCGATCTCGTCGGTCCTCGGCGTGGCCTTCGCCCTGCAGGAGCATGACATCAAGCGCCTGCTGGCCTATCACTCCGTCGAGAACATCGGCATCATTCTGCTCGGCGTCGGCGCCTCCATGGCCGCTATGGCGCTCAACTCGGTCGGCATCGCCGTCCTGGCTCTGATGGCCGCCCTCTACCACACGTTTAACCACGCGATGTTTAAGGGCGAGCTGTTCTTGGGCGCCGGTGCACTGCTGTACTCCACGGATACGCGCAATATGGAGAAGATGGGCGGCCTGTTCCGTCGTATGCCGGCAACGGCCATCTGCTTCCTCGTTGGCGCGCTGGCCATCTCGGCCATCCCGCCCTTCAACGGCTTTGTGTCCGAGTGGTTTACCTACCAGTCGCTGTTTAATGCCGCCATGCAGGGTGACAAGGCCGTCATGATCGTGGCCGTGTTCGCTGCCGTCGCGCTTGCCATTACCGGCGCGCTGGCTGTCACGTGCTTCGTCAAGGCCTATGGCGTCTCCTTTGCCTCCGCGCCCCGCTCCGAGGCCGCGGCCAATGCCAAGGAGGTTCCCGCCCCCATGGTGTTTGCGCAGGGCCTGCTCGCGGCCATCTGCGTCGTGCTGGGCATTGGCGCTCCCGTGATCGCGCCCGTGCTGGTCGATGTCGCCGCGTCCGTGCTGCATCCGTACGGTGGCGTGTTTGCCGCCGAGGGCATGGAGCTCATGAACCAGTACTCCGGCGCTGCCACCTCCACGCCCGCGATCGCCATTGCGCTCGTGGTGCTCGTCGGCCTTGCCTGCGGTTATCGCAAGCTCAAGACCGTCGGCAAGGTGCAGAAGTCCCAGCCGTGGGCATGCGGTTATGCTCCCAACGAGCATATGCCCGTCGTGGCCACGACCTTTGCCTCCGAGGTGTCCTGGTTTATGCAGCCGCTCTACACGCTGCGCGACCGCTGCACGGCCGTCTGCTGGTCCATCGCGCACTTCTTCCAGAAGCTCACCGGTGTGGCCGAGGCTGTGGAGTCCGTACCCGACAAGGTTCTCGTCGATGCCCCGCATAAGGGTGTCGAGAAGCTCGCCGACCTCGCGACTAAGCTCGAGGGCGGCAACTACAGCATCTATATCTGCTACATCGTCGCGGCACTCGTGGTGTTCCTCGTGCTCGCCGTGCAAATGGGTTAAGGAGGGGAGAGCATGAACAACATCGTACTTGCCGTTCTGCAGGGTGTGGTCGTTATGGCCGTCGCGCCTTTCTTCTCCGGTCTCGGCCGCGTGATCCGCGCCAAGATGCACAACCGTCGCGGCCCCAGCATCATGCAGG
>DBFNYT010000164.1:0-8231 GCA_048425625.1 Collinsella sp.
GACGATTGTGGGGCTAACGGGCAGGGGCCCGCCGAACCAAGTTAGGCAGCCGGGCAGATCTTCTTGAAGAGCTCGATGACGTCGTCGAGCGTCGCCTCGCGCGGGTTGCCCGGGAAGCAGGCGTCAGCCATGGCGTCCTTGGCCAGGATCTCGATCTCGTCAGCCTTCATGGCCTCGCAGACGTGTGGGATGTTCACGTCGGCAGAGAGCTGCTTAACGGCGGCGATGGCGGCATCGGCGGCCTCGGCGGTGCTCATGCCCGTGGTGTCAACACCCATGGCGACGGCAACCTTGGCCAGGCGCTCAGCGCAAACCGGCTTGTTGAACTCCATGGCGATCGGCAGCAGCATGGCGCAAGCGACGCCGTGCGGGGTGTCGTAGTGAGCAGACAGGGTGTGAGCCATTGCGTGGTCGATGCCCAGGCCAACGTTGGAGAAGCCCATGCCGGCGACATACTGGCCAAGGGCCATGCCCTCGCGGCCGGAGCCGGGCTGGCCGGACTTGGCCTCGGCGACGGAGTCACGCAGGTTCTCGCTGATCAGCTTAATAGCCTCAAAGTGGAACATGTCGGAGAGCTCCCAAGCGCCCTTGGTGGTGTAGCCCTCGATGGCGTGGGTCAGAGCGTCCATGCCGGTGGAAGCAGTCAGGCCGGCGGGCATGGAAGCCATCATGTCGGGGTCGACAACGGCGACCTCGGGGGCGTCGTTGGTGTCGACGCACACGAACTTGCGGACCTTCTCGGGGTCGGTGATGACGTAGTTGATGGTCACCTCAGCAGCGGTACCGGCGGTCGTCGGCACGGCGATGGTGAACACGGCGTGGTTCTTAGTGGGAGCAACGCCCTCGAGGCTGCGGACATCAGCGAACTCGGGGTTGTTGATGATGATGCCGATGGCCTTAGCAGTGTCCATGGAGGAGCCACCACCGATGGTCACGATAGCGTCAGCCTCGGCGGCCTTGAAGGCCTCGACGCCGTCCTTGACGTTCTGGATGGTGGGGTTGGGCTTGATCTCGGAGTAGAGGCTCCAAGCGATGCCGGCAGCGTCGAGCTCGTCGGTCACCTTAGCGGTGACGCCAAACTTGACCAGATCGGGGTCGGAGCAGACGAAGATCTTCTTGTAGCCGCGACGCTGGAGCTCGCCGGGGATCTCCTTGATGGCGCCGGAACCATGATAAGAAATGGTGTTGAGAACGAAACGATTAGCCATTGATAGCCTCCCATCGTGTGCGGGGCACCCATTACGCCCCACGCTATGAGTCCCATCCTAACGCTTTTGAAACAAAAAACGCGTGAGAACGTCAAATTTGTTAAAGCGTTTCAACAGGTGATGAAAAATATTGCGGCAAAGGGACAGCCCCTTTGCCGCATTCGGTTACTTTCGACAGCCCTCTTTCCAAGCCTCGGCCGCAACCTTCCAGCGTAAGCGCAAGTCGCGCTCGCGGTCGATGAACATGATGGCAAACGCGACAAACAGCAGCAAGCTCGCCACGACGATGGCGTGCAGGCCCATGCGCTCAATACACCAGTTGCCCAACACGGCGCCAAACACAAAGGTAAAGATCACGCCAAAGTACAGCAGGCCGTTTTCCAAAAAGCCGCGCCTGTGGGTGATGATGTAATCGTCCACGTTTTGCAGCGCGTTGCGCAAGTTGCCGATGCACATGGTCGTAGCGATGCCATGACCGTGAATCTTGCGGAAGCTCTCGACCTGCATGCCGCAGGCAAACGAAGTGAGGCAGTTGGCGAGCAGGTTGTAACCGCCACCGGGGATAAAGCTCACGCCCAGCAAGATGACGGCTTCAAAGAACACCGTCACCTGGCGCCAGTGAATCACACTGCCAAACCGTTCGTGTACCAGGTCGGCAAGCATAATGCCCACGGCAAACGACACCACAGGGAAGAAGTAGCGCCCCGCAAGTGTCCAATTGCCCTCCGAGATGCTCACGCCCACAAGCAGGATGTTGCCCGTCTGCGCGTTTGCGAAAACATGGTCGCGCCCAATGTACGAATACACATCCATAAAGCCGCCGGCGAGCGCCAGGATAATGCCCAGTTCGATGGACTCCGATATCTGTTTGGCACGCTGCATCGTCGTGCATCCTCCTTGTTGACGACCCCCTCGTGCGTTGGCGGAAACATAACCGCCGTTCATACTGTAACCCATTGACAACATGGCGTGCGCGCGAGACGGCTCCTTCGACACGGGGATACACAGTCTGGAAACAAACGGCGCCCGCATCGGCACGCCGATCCGCCAGCCCATGTACTCCCCCAGTCTTTTTAGCTCCGTCCCAAAAAGACTGGTTACAATTACGTGCAGCATACAGACACCGGGAGGGATCGTGGCAAAAAAGCCTCAGCACGCTCAGAACAACCAGCGCAGTCAGCAGGGCAAACAGGGCCAGCAGCAAAAGCGCGGCGGCAAGGCGCAGGGTGGGCACACCACGCATACCCCAGCAGCGCCCACGCGCCCCTGGCGCCCGGGCCGCGACAAGTTCCTCCCCGTCAGCCGCGCCGACATGGATGCGCGCGGCTGGGACCAGTGCGACTTTGTCTACATCTGCGGCGACGCCTACGTGGACCATCCCAGCTTTGGCATGGCCATCATCAGCCGCGTACTCGATGCACACGGTTACAAAGTGGGCATCATCTGCCAGCCTGACTGGACCGATCCCGCCAGCATCAGCGTACTCGGTGAGCCGCGCCTGGGCTTTTTGGTCAGTGCCGGCAACATGGACTCCATGGTCAACCACTATTCGGTGACCAAGCACCGCCGCCACACCGATGCCTATACCCCTGGTGGCGAGGAGGGGCGCCGTCCCAACCGTGCCGTCACGGTCTACGGCAACCTCATCCGCCAGACGTTCAAGGACGCTCCCATCATCATCGGTGGCATCGAGGCGAGCCTGCGTCGCCTGGCCCACTACGACTACTGGCAGGACAAACTCAAGCGCTCGGTGTTGCTCGACTCGGGCGCCGACATCCTCATCTACGGCATGGGCGAGCACGCGATTGTCGAGATCGCCGACGCGCTCGACGCGGGACTGCCCGTCGATCAGATTACCTATATCAACGGCACCGTCTACCGCACCAGCTCACTCGACGAGGTCTACGACTACGACCTGCTGCCCAGCTGGGACGACCTTGCCGCCGACAAGCTCAACTACGCGCGCAGTTTTAACGTGCAGCAGCAAAACATGGACCCCATCACCGGACACCGCCTGGTGGAGCCCTATCCCAACAGCGTCTATGTGGTACAGAACCCGCCGTCGGCGACGCTCACCACCGATGAGATGGACGAGGTGGCCGAGCTCCCCTACGCACGTGATTGGCATCCCGACTACGACGCGGCAGGCGGCGTGCCGGCCTTTGCCGAGATCAAGTTTTCCATTAGCTCCAACCGCGGCTGTTTTGGCGAGTGCTCGTTTTGCGCGCTCACCTTCCACCAGGGCCGCGTGCTGCAGATGCGCAGCCACGACTCGATCATGCGCGAGGCCGAGCTGCTCACGCGCGACCCGGAGTTTAAGGGCTACATCAACGACGTGGGCGGACCGACGGCCAACTTTAGCCGCCCGGCCTGCGACAAACAGCTCAAGCACGGCGTGTGCAAGAACAAGCGCTGCCTGTGGCCGAGCGTATGCAAGAACATGGTGGTCGACGAGAGCGGCTACACGCAGCTGCTGCGCGACCTGCGCCAGCTGCCGGGCGTCAAGAAGGTCTTCGTGCGCAGCGGCATCCGCTTTGACTACACCATGGCCGACGCCTCGGACGAGTTTTTGCGCGAGCTGCTGGAGCATCACGTTTCGGGCCAGCTGCGCGTAGCGCCCGAGCATGTGAGCGACGCGGTGCTGTCCGTGATGGGCAAGCCGAGCCGCGCCGTCTACGATGCGTTCTGCCGTAAATTTGAACGCCTGAACCGCGAATACGGACTCAAGCAGTACGTGGTGCCGTATCTGATATCGAGCCACCCGGGCTCAACCATGAAGGAAGCCGTGGACCTTGCCGAGGCCGTGCGCGACATGGGCTACATGCCCGAGCAGGTGCAGGACTTCTACCCCACGCCGTCCACCATGTCGACGTGCATGTACTACACCGGCGTGGACCCGCGCACCATGCAGCCGATCTATGTGGCGCGCGACCCGCACGAGAAGGCCATGCAACGTGCGCTCATCCAGTATCGCAAGCCCGAGAACTACAAGCTCGTGCGCGAGGCGCTGGAAAAAGCCGGCCGCCGCGATCTGATTGGCTACACCAAGCATTGCCTGATTCGTCCCGTGCCGCCGCGCCCGGGCGAGACATCTGCCAACGGCGGGCATGGAACCGGCAAGAAGGGCGGCAAGCCGCACGGTGGCGCCGGCAAGGGGCCCAAGGGTAGCAAGGGGCACAGCGGCATGTCGCGCGCACAGAACACTGCCGGTCGCAATCGCGCAGCCCAGGGGCGTCAGGGCGCCAACGGAGGCGGACGCCGCAACTAGGGCAGCGGTGCGCTCGCTGCATCCACCCCACACGCGTGGCGCAGCGAACGCATTGCCTCAACGAGGATGACGCCGGCGATAGCGACCGTAATTGCCACATCGAGCGGCGTGTTCACAAACCAGAGCAACGTCATGAGATACGACCCGGCATTAAAGGCAAAGTGCAGCAGAATCGTGTAGCGGAGCTTTCCGGTCGTCACGAGCACCCAGCCAAAAATGAGGCCGGCAGCGCCCGCATAGCAGCCCTGCACCCAGTTCATATGCATAAAGCCAAAGATGGCCGCCTGCAGCACGATTGCCGCGGCGATACCCCACGTGCTTGGGGCCGCCCAAGGCACCATGGCGCCATCCTGCGCGCTCGCACGACGCCGGCGCTTCCAAAGTGGGCGGCACTGCGGATTAAACGCTCGGATCGAAAACTCAAAAATAATGCCGCGCACCAGCAGCTCTTCACAAAATGGGGCGCCGAGTACCGTAGTCAGGACGGCGAGATAACTGGTGTCGCCCATGCCTGTTTCCTCGACAAGCTCGCTGTAGTCGGCCGCGGCATCGGGCAACAGCGACAGCGCGGCGTCGGTCACGTAGCCAACAACCACCTGCAGGGCCAGGCCGATCACGATAACGCAGGCGATGCGTTTCCACGCCCCACGCGCTCCCCCGCCGAGCGGGTGTTCGCTTTGCCGGCGTGCCATAAACGAACGCGGCCACAGATAACGCCACCACAGCAGCGCCATCAAAAACGATGCTGTCTGCGCGACGGCCTGAAGCAATTGAATGTCGAGGTCATCGATCGAAAAACCCATGAACACCGATGCGACGCCAAGGGCGGAAAACAAAACGACGCTCAGGGCAATATCGACAGCAACGACGCCAAAACAGGCAAGCGCCCAAATCATCGCATTGAGCATGCCAACCTCCTCCCGACGACTAGTCATTGGGAACGTTCTTCAACGACTAGCTGTTGGGGACAGTCTTTGCCAAAAGCCCCGCTGGGCGAGATGTCGAACGGGAAGGTGCCGCAGCGATTGAACGCGGCGATAAACATGCGGATGGCGTTGGACGGCGTGGTGCCCACGAGCTGGGTTGCCGCCGCGAAGGCTGCCTTCTCCTCGGGCAAGACCTTCGCGACTACGGGGGTCATGTGTTCTGCCATGGCGCTTCCTTTTTGAAACGACGGTAGTGCGGATAGATGCGGGCCACGCGGCTGGGCGACGGGCTGTGAAGGCAACCCGATTGGCCCGCATCCGGAGTTTGTTTCTACGGCGGTGGTATTACTTGGTATGCCTAAGTATTACCCCGCAGATAGAATACCACACAAGACCCCATGGGGACGGAGGAAAACGAATCATTTTGTTGCTGAGTAAGTTTTTAGAGCGTGATGATGTCCGAGATATCGAGGGCTTGAGCGTCGACGGCATCGTGCGTGGCGAGCAAGAGCGTGCGACCGTCGAGCAGGTCTAGCACGGCCTCGGCCGTCGCATCGCGCGCGGCGGCGTCCAGGCCGGTAAAGGGCTCATCCAGAATGACGGCACAGCCGCCACACAGCAGGGCTCGAGCGATCTCGACACGACGGCGCTGCCCGCCCGAAAGCTCAGCCACGCGAACATGCACGTCGATTCCCGGCACCAACCGGCGCAGCAAGGTCGTAGCGTTCGAAGCATCCACGCGCGCATCGGCACACACCAGCACGTTATCCAAAGCCGAGCTGCCCTCTACCAAGCGTGCATCCTGAAACACCATCGAGCACGGCGCGCACTCCCCCGCTGCCAACGAAAGCAGCGTCGACTTGCCCATGCCCGAAGCGCCCATCACGCAGATACGCCCACCCGCAGGCACGTTGAGCACCAGACCATCCAGCGCCGGCGCCCAGGGCGCACGATCGCCCACGGCAAGCGCAAGCTCCGCTGCGGCGCCATCGCTCGCAGCCCCCGCACGCCCGCGCAGTCCATGCCCATGCGCCCGCACGGCCGCGCGCCACGCCACGGGTCCCGAAACCCGCAGCAACCACACCAGCACACGCTCGCATGCCCGCGATGCCGCCACGACCAACACGGTCCAAGCCAGCAGGTCAGCCGTCTCGATGAGCAGCTTCGCCTGATAGATGCGCTCGCCCACGGTGCCCGTCGCCATGCCGATCAGCTCCGCCGCCACGCCGGCCTTCCAGCTCATGCCAATCACGGCGCGGGCGCACGAAAGCACAAACGGCAGGACTTCGCGCCAGGTGTGGGCACAAAACAGTCGCCAACCCCGCACGCCATGCAGACGAAACATCTGCTCCAGCGGCTTATCCGCTTGCGTCAAACCCTCGACCAGCGAAAAATACACGCCCGGAAGCGCCATCAAAAAGACCGCCGCAATGCTCACGCGCGCCGACCCCAGCCAAATGAGCAGCAGGACCACCACGCAGGCAACCGGCGTCGCCTTAACAAACGAAAGCGCCGGAGCCACCAAGCGGACAAACGCCTGCGAGCGCGACGAAATTCCGGCCAGCAAACCACCGCACACCGCGGCAAGCGCCAAACCGCCTAGAATCCGCGCACCCGAGCCCGCCAGAATCGCCCACGTGCCGGCATCGCATACCAGCCGCAGCAACGCCACCACAACAGCACCCGGACCCGGCAAAATCAGCGGCTGTGCCACCAGCGCCGCCGCGAAGACCCACACGGCAAGCCAAAAGGCGGCGACGGCACCTGCTGCCGCCACCGCCTTCATACGCTCTGTCATTTGTCGAGCAAACACACGCACGGGCTACTCCATGTAGTAGAAATCGTCAGCCGGAAGTTTACCACCCACGGCGCTCGCGTCCGCGTCGGCCAGCACCTGCAGATACCCACTAAGTGCCGCCTTCATATCCTTGCCCGTCTGGCACACAAGCATGCACCCGGGAATCGCCCTCTCGGCAATCTTGGCGTTGTCCACGATGCCAGCATCGACCACGGCCTGCGCCCAGTCTGCCGGCGCCGCATTGACGGCCTTAACGCTCGCCGCATGGCAGCGCAAGAATTCCGCCACGGCCTCGGGATGCTCCTCGGCAAAGGCACGGCGCACCACGGTTACGCCCGTCAGCAAACGGGAGCCCGTGTCGCCCGCCAGCTCATCCCACACATCGGTCAGGCTTACCGGCGCCGACAGCTTGCCTCCGCTCTTTGCAATGGCAGCGGTCTTGAAGGGCTCGGGCAGCACGCCCACAGCAGACGGATCGGCAAGCAGCGCCGAGAGCACCTCGGTGGGCTCGCTCTTAAACTCAAGCGCCACCTGACCGGTCAGGCCCGCGCGCTCCAGCAGATAGTTCATGACGTACTCCGGTGTGGTGCCCTTGCCCGTCATGTAGACGGTACGACCCGCCAGGTCACCAAACGAAGTCACGTCCGCGTCGCCCGTCACCACGCTCAGCACGCCAAGCGTATTGATATCAATGACCTGTACCGCACCCTCGGTCTTGTTGTAGAGAACGCTCGCCACGTTGGCGGGTACCAAGGCAATGTCGACATCGCCCTGAATCACCTTGGGCACGATCTCGTCGGCGGCAGTGTTGATCGCAAAGTCGAACTCATTGTCTGTCTCGCCATCGGCTGCCTGGTCCATAAACTGCACCAGACCGATCGACGTCGGACCCTTGAGCGAGGCGACGTGCACCTCGACCGGCTCTGCGGCAGCACCGGCGCCGTCCGTGGCAACCGAGCCCGCGGCGGACCCGGCACCGGCAGCCCCGCCGCCACAGCCCGCGAGCGCAAGTGACAGGGCGCCCGCGGCGA
>DBFNYT010000165.1:0-4127 GCA_048425625.1 Collinsella sp.
GCGCCGCGCGCTCGGGCGGCGCGCCAGGGAGATAGTGGACGAGATAGTCGAGAGGCGCGGTCTCAAGAAGGAGTAACATCGGGACTTGCAGCGACGGACCTCAGGACACTCTTACACCATGTCTGCGCGCGCGACCTACATCTGTTGCGCAAAATGAGCAAAAATAGCTTCATGAAATGTCTCTATTTTCATGTCAGTACTCATATTTGCCACTTTTTGACCACAGGGACATCTACCGCGCGAAATCGATATGTCAAATCTGCCAAAACGGCCCATAACAAAAAAGCTCCCATTGCTGGGAGCTCTTTCAATCAATGGTGCGGGCGAAAGGACTTGAACCTTCATGGGGTTGCCCCCATACGGACCTGAACCGTACGCGTCTGCCAATTCCGCCACGCCCGCGTGCAGGAATTAGAATAACGGAGCGCCACCACGAACGCAAGAACTATTTTTGAAAAAGTTTGCAGGCATTCTCCCAAGCGGCTTGCGCGATTGTTTCGGCGTCCTCACCAGTGCGATCGACACGGTCGTTAACCAGCGCGTTTGCCGTAATGGAGATCATTGCGGGCTCGCATTCAAGACCGCGGATGGGCTCCGGAGCCATATACGGGCAATCCGTCTCGAACAAAATTCGATCGAGTGGGGTTGCCGCAAATGCCTCGCGCACGTCGTCGTTGCGCTTGAAGGTGGCCGCACCACCATAGGCGATATAGCAGCCCAGCTCCACAAAGCGCTCCATCGTGGCGCGGTCCTCGCCAAAGCAGTGCAGCACACAACCGGCCTGGGGCACGCCCACCTCACGAAGCACGTTGTAGGCGTCCACGTGCGAGGTGCGCTCCTGGTCCGTGTCCTCGTGACGCAGATGTAGCTCCACCGGCACGTTACGGCACACGGCAAGCTCGAGCTGGCGCGCCATGCAGTCAATCTGCACGTTATGGGGTGCCGGCGCGATATCGTCGTCATAGTCCATGTGGTAGTCCAGGCCGATTTCGCCAATACCGGCGCATAAGGGATCATCGAGTGCGGCAACGACCTGTGCGTGAACGTCGTCGGCATAGTCCGGCGCGCCATACGGATGCACGCCGGCAAGATACTTGATCTGCGGGATATCCTGCATCGGCAGAATCTCGCGCGTCAGCCAGTCGCTATAGTCCGTCACGCTGCGTTTATCAGCGATGGGGTCGAACATCGTCACCAACAGGTCGACGCCCGCCGCCTTGGCACGCACGAGCGTCTCAGGCACATCCTTGCCCCAGAACGAAAGCAGATGCGCATGCGTGTCGGCAAGCGGTGCCAAGGGCACGGGACAAGCAACCGTCTTCTTTTTCTTGGTAAACGTCACACGTTCGGCATTAGGCATCATGGATTAGCTCCTGGGCCAGACGGACAAAGTCAGCAACATCAAGCGTCTCGGCGCGCGTGGTGGGTGCAATACCGCAAGCCTCAAAGGCAGCATCGAGCACGTCCTTGGCAAAGCCGTTGGCGCTCATGGAGTTGCGAATCGTCTTGCGACGCTGAGCAAATGCAGCATCAATCACGCGGGCCACAAATTCGCGATCGAGCCCCTCGGGCACCACGCCGTCAACACGGTCGATACGCGCGACGGCCGAGTCCACGTGCGGCGCCGGCATAAAGCAACGCGGCGGCACCTCAAAGCGACCCGTCACCTGCGCGTACAGGCCGAGTTTTGCCGTGTAGCCGCCATAGGTCTTGTTACCGGGCGTTGCGGCAATGCGATCGGCAACCTCCTTTTGAACCATGACGACAGCGCGCTTAAGCGCGGGCATCGTCTGGAAGAACTGAAGGATGATCGTCGCCGCCACGTTGTAGGGCAGATTCGCGACAAACACCGTCGGCGTACCGCCCGCAACCTGCTCAATCTGCTCCGGGCCCACCTTGAGCGCGTCGCCCATGATAAAGCGGAAGTTGGCGTAGTCGGCGGCGTGAGCATCGAGCACCGGCTCGAGCTCGGGATCGGCCTCGATCGACGTGACGCACGCCGCCTCCTGCAACAGCGCAAGTGTGAGCGTACCAACGCCCGGACCAACCTCGAGCACGCGCTCATCACCTGCAAGCTCGGCAAGCTCGCAAATGCGCTCAATTACATGGTTGTCGATCAGGAAGTTCTGGCCCAGGCGATGCTTGGTCGCAAGGCCAAACTCCTCTAGCAGCTCCCTGGTGGCCGTGGGGTTTGCCAAAGGCGAAGTTGTCATGGTTGCCTCCTTAGCATGATGGCGGCGTCTTGAAACAAAAGGGCATGGACCGTGGTGGCCATGCCCTTACAGCTAAACAGCAAATTGCCGATATGGCGCTCGCGCGGTCTCTACGCCAGACGCGGGAACAGCGGATCGCCCTTCTCGACGGGCTGACCGCCGGCAAGCAGGCCCCAAGTGCAAATGCCCTTGAGGTCGTCGGTCGCGGCCTCGTCCTCGCAGGACAGGCGGCGCAGGGCCTCGGCAGAGGTCTGAGGCATGAGCGGCATCAGCAGGTGGGCGGCAATGCGGATGGCCTCGAGCAGGTTGTAGATCACAAACGCCAGCTCGTCAGCCTTGGCCTCGTCCTTGGCAAGTGCCCAAGGCTCGGAGTCCTCGATGTAGTGGTTGGCGGCATGGATGAGCTCCATGACCTCGTCCTTGGCTCCGCCGTAATCGAGCACGTCCATCTTGGCCATGTAGCGCTCGACCAGACCATCGGCGATCTTTGCCAGCGGGTTGTCGAACGCATCGAACGATGCGGGCTTGGCGGGCGCGCAACCATCAAAGTACTTGCCGCTCATGTTGAGCGAACGCGAGATAAGGTTGCCCCAGCTGTTGGCCAGGTCGGCGTTGTAGACCTGCTCCATGCGATCGAAGCTGATGGCACCGTCGGTGCCGGGGACGACGTCGGTCATGAAGTAGTAGCGATAGCCCTCGACGCCCAACATGTCGATAACGTCCTGCGGAGCGATGGCGTTGCCGCGGCTCTTGGACATCTTCTCGGCCTTGCCGGTCTCGGCATTGCGCACGGTCAGGAAGCCGTGGGCAAAGACGTGCTCGGGCAGGGCCTCGCCGATGGCCATGAGCATGGCGGGCCAAATGACGCAGTGGAAGCGGATGATGTCCTTGCCCACGATGTGGAACTGCGCGGGCCAGCGATAGGCCAGCTCGGCACGCGCCTCGTCGGTGTCGACACCGTAGCCGACGGCCGTCATATAGTTGAGCAGCGCATCGAACCACACGTAGGTCACGTGACCCTCGTCAAACGGGACCTGAATGCCCCAGTCAAAGCTCGTACGGCTCACGGAAAGGTCGTTAAGGCCGCCCTCGACAAAGCTGCGAACCTCGTTCATGCGGAACGCAGGCTCGACAAAGTCGGGGTGCTCGTCATAGAGCTTGAGCAGCTTGTCCTGGAAGGCGGAAAGCTTAAAGAAGTAGGACTCCTCCTGCACGCGCTCAAGCGGACGGTGGCAGTCGGGGCACAGGTGCTGGCCGACGCTGCCGTACTCTTCGTCGCCCTTCTGGACCTGCGTATCGGTAAAGTAGGTCTCGTCAGGCACGCAATACCAGCCGTCGTAGCTGCCCTTATACAGGTAGCCGGACTCCTTCATGCGCTCCCACAGGTACTGCACGGCATGATGCTGGCGCGGCTCGGTGGTGCGGATGAAGTCATCATTGGAAATCTCGAGCTTGCTCCAAAGCTCCTTGAAGTGCGGAGCCTGGCTATCGGTCCACTCCTGCGGCGTCATGTTGTGCTTGGCTGCGGCCTCGGCGACCTTCTCGCCATGCTCGTCCATGCCGGTCAGGAACTTGACGTTATAGCCAGCGGAACGGCGATAGCGAGCCTGAACGTCGGCGATGATGGTGGAATAAGCCGTGCCCAGGTGCGGATCGGCGTTGACGTAGTAGATGGGCGTCGTGATAAAGAACGAAGGCTTGCTTTGATCCATGGGGTTTGTCCTCCAGTAAAACGTTGCATACAGAGGATGATTCTAGCGCAAGGGCTGGATATCCTCCATCTATTGCATATCGAGCACCATGGCATAGACATCGCGCTTGCGGCGCGAATACTTCTGAGACAGGCGCTTGGCCACCGCAGAGGCGGGCTCCCCCTCCTCGAGCGCGGCGCGGATATCCTCGCGCAGGGCCTCG
>DBFNYT010000166.1:0-4554 GCA_048425625.1 Collinsella sp.
CCGCGCGCAGTTTCGCAGCGAAGCGAGAATGTTTGAGCACGGAGGAATTACCCCGCCGCCCCCGGGGCGCCCTCCGTCAGTAACCGGTCCTACTCCAGCTCAAACGCTCCAGTGTAGAGCTGATAGTAGTAGCCGCGCTTGGCGATCAGCTCGTCGTGGTTGCCGCGCTCGATGATGCGGCCGTGGTCCAGGCAGATGATCGCGTCGGAGTTGCGCACGGTGCTCAGGCGGTGTGCGATGACAAACGTCGTGCGACCCTCCATGAGCTTGTCCATGCCTGCCTGCACGATGGCCTCGGTGCGGGTATCGATGCTCGATGTGGCCTCGTCCAGAATCATTGCCGGCGGATCGGCGACGGCGGCGCGCGCAATCGAGATCAACTGGCGCTGGCCCTGCGACAGCTGCGCGCCGTTGCCGGTGAGCATGGTGTCGTAGCCGTCGGGCAGACGGGTGATAAAGTCGTCCGCTCCCGCGAGCTTGGCCGCCTTGATGCACTCCTCGTCGGTGGCGTCCAGATTGCCGTAGCGGATGTTGTCCATCACGGTGCCGGTGAACAGGTTCACGTCCTGCAACACCACGCCCAACGAGCGACGCAGGTCGGACTTGCGAATCTTGTTGACGTTGATGCCGTCGTAGCGGATCTTGCCGTCGGCAATGTCGTAGAAGCGGTTGATGAGGTTGGTGATGGTCGTCTTACCGGCACCGGTGGCACCGACAAACGCGACCTTCTGGCCCGGCTTGGCATATACGGACACGCCGTGCAGCACCTCGTGGTCGGGCGTATAGCCAAAGTCCACGTTATCCATGACCAGGTCACCACGCAGCGGCACGTACTCGATCTCGCCGGTCGCGCGGTGCGGGTGCTTCCATGCCCACATGCCGGTGCGGTGGTCGGCTTCCTCGAGCTGCCAGGTCTCGGGGTTCACCTGTGCGTTGACGAGCGTCACGTAGCCCTCGTCGGCTTCGGGCTCCTCGTCGAGCAGCTCAAAGATGCGCTCGGCGCCGGCAAGGCCCATGACCACGGCGTTGATCTGCTGCGAGATCTGGCCGATCTGGCCGCAGAACTGCTTGGTCATGTTGAGGAACGGCACCACGACGGCGATGGAGAGCGCCATGCCCGAGAGGCTCAGGTTGGGCACGCCCAGCGCCAGGAAGATGCCGCCGGTCAGCGCGACCAGCACGTAGAGCAAGTCGCCCAGGTTCCCGAGGATCGGCATGAGGATGTTGGCGTACATGTTGGCCTTCTGCGAGACCTCGAAGAGCTTCTCGTTGCGCTCGTCAAAATCGGCCTCGGCAGCGGACTCGTGACAGAACGCCTTGACGACTTTCTGGCCGTTCATGACTTCCTCGATATGGCCCTCGACCACGCCGAGCTCGGTCTGCTGCGCGATAAAGAAGCGCGCGGAGTTGGAGCCGAGCAGCTTGGTCATAAAGGTCATAAAGGCGATGCCGGCAATGATGACCAGGCACATCCACACGCTGTAATACAGCATGATGAAGAACACGGTGACGATGACGATGATCGTCATGAGCAGGTTGGGTAGCGACTGGCTGATCATCTGACGCAGCGTGTCGATGTCGTTGGTGTAGTGGCTCATGATGTCGCCGCGCTGGTGCGTGTCGAAGTAGCGAATCGGCAGGTCCTGCATGCGGTTGAACATCTTTTCGCGCAGCTTCTCGAGCGAGCCCTGCGTGATGACGGCCATGGCGCGGTTCCAGAAGAGCGAGGAGGCGACGCCCACGGCGTAGATGCAGCCGAGGGTGGTCACGAGCTTCAGAATCTTGGGCTGCGCGGCCGTCCAGTCGCCCGACTGCCACGATTCGCTAATGACCTGCAGCGCGCTCTGGAGAAATGTCGCGCCGATGGAGTTGATGATGGCGCAGAGCACAACGCCGGCGACGACGAGGGGCAAAAGCACCGGGTAGAAGCCAAAGAGCATCTTGATCAGGCGCGTCATGGTGCCGCCCTTGCGGTTGCGCGCGCGCTCGGCGGTAGCGGCCTTACTCATGTGCCTCGCCTCCTTCCTGGGTCTGAGCTTGCGGTGCGGATGCCTCGGTGTCGGCTGCGGCGGTCTCGCCCGCGTCCTCGCCTTCGGCACTCATCTTATTTTGCGAGGTAAAGGTCTCGCGGTAGATCTCGCTCGTCTTGAGCAGCTCATCGTGGTTGCCGATGTCCTTGATGCGGCCGCCCTCCATGACGATGATGCGGTCGGCGTCCTGCACGGAGCTGATGCGCTGGGCGATGATGAGCTTGGTCGTGTTGGGCAGGTAGCTCGCCAGGCCCTCGCGGATCTTGGCGTCGGTCTTGGTGTCGACGGCGCTCGTGGAGTCGTCCAGGATCAAGATCTTGGGGCGACGCAGCAGGGCACGCGCGATGCACAGGCGCTGCTTCTGGCCACCGGAAACGTTGGAGCCGCCCTGCTCGATCCAGGTGTCGTAGCCCTTGGGGAAGCCGTCGACAAACTCGTCGGCGCAGGCCAGATGCGCTGCCTCGCGGACTTCCTCGTCGGTGGCGTTCGGGTCGCCCCAGCGCAGGTTCTCGGCGATGGTGCCGCTAAACAGCACGTTTTTCTGCAGGACCATGGCTACCTGGTGGCGCAGCGCGTCCAGGTCGTAGTCGCGCACGTCCACGCCGCCGACGCGCACGGTGCCCTCGGTGACATCGTACAGGCGGGCGATCAGGTTCACGAGCGTCGACTTGGCCGAGCCGGTGCCGCCGATAATGCCGATGGTCTCGCCGCTCTTAATATGCAGGTCGATATCGTCGAGCGCCTGGCGGCGGGCATGCTCGGAATACTTAAAGCTCACGTGATCGAAGTCGATGGAGCCGTCGGCAACCTCGTGCACGGGCTCGGTCGGGTTGGCGATCGTGGGCTCGGCGGCCAGCACCTCGGTAATGCGGTGCGCCGACTCGTCTGCCATGGTTACCATGACAAAGATCATCGACAGCTGCATTAGGCTCATAAGAATCTGGAAGCCGTAGGTAAAGATGGAGGAGAGCTGGCCCACGTCGAACAGAGTGCCCTGGCTCGTGATGATGAGCTTGGAACCCAGGTAGATGATGACGACGAACGCGCCGTTGACGCAGATGTTCATCATGGGGTTGTTGAAGGCGAGCAGCTTCTCGGCGCGGGTGAAGTCCATCTGGACGTCGCGCGCGGCGGTGGCGAACTTCTCCTTCTCGTAGTCCTGGCGCACGTAGCTCTTGACCACGCGCATGCCGGTGACGTTTTCCTCGACCGATTCGTTGAGCGCGTCGTACTTGCGGAACACGCGGGCAAAGATCGGGCGCACCTTATAGATGATAAAGAACAGGCCAAAGCCCAGCAGCGGAATGATGACCAGGTAGACCATGGCGACGCTGCCGCCCATGGCGTATGCCATGGTAAAGGCAAAGACCAGCACCAGCGGCGAGCGCACGGCGATGCGGATGAGCATCATAAAGGCCTGCTGCACGTTGTTGATGTCGGTGGTGAGGCGGGTGACGAGCGAGGAGCTCGAGAACTCGTCGATGTTGGCGAAGCTGAACGTCTGGATCTTGTAGAACAGGTCGTGACGCAGGTTCTTGGCAAAGCCGCAGCTGGCATGGCTGCAGGTGATGCCCGCGGCGGCGCCAAAGGCGAGTGACGTCAGCGCGATGAGTACGAGAAGGCCGGCGGTGGGCAGCATCTCGGTAACGGCGGTGCCGTCCTTGATGGCGTCGATCATGTCGGCGGTGATAAACGGGATCATCATCTGGCAGATTACCTCGCCAAGCACCAGCAGCGGCGTGGCGATCGTGACCTTCATGTAATCGCGGATGCTGCCCATAAGGGTTTTAATCATCCAGTTCCTCCCAGGTTACGCGGATTTTCTCGAGCATCTCGGCGAGCTGTTCACGCTCGTCGTGGTTGAGGGCACTAAAGGCCTGCTCTCTAAAGCGGATGCGGGCGGCTTGGTCGATGCGGGCCTTCTCCCAGCCGATCTCGGTCAGGCGAATGGTGAGCTGCCGGCGATCTTTTGGATTGCGGCTGCGCTCGATGATGCCGGCGCACTCGAGCTTGGACAGGATTTCGGAAAGCGACCCCGGCTTGAGGTCGAAGTGCATGCCGAGTTCCTGCTGCGACATCTCGCCGTTTTCCTGCTTGGCAAGCAGGCAGACGATGGGCGCCTTGCCGGACACGCCGCCGCCGTGAAAGTGCATGTAGTGGCCGCAAAAGCCTAGGCCGCTCAGGATGCGCTTGGCGAGCTTGTCTTCGCCGTTAACTGCTTCGGGCACGTCTGCCGGCTGCGACGGGTCGCCGCCGGGCTCGTGCGGAAGGACGAGTGGTTCAACACACATATCTAAGCTTCGCTCCTTTCTTTAGTTAGGTAGTGGAATTGTTTTGTGCCTAACTAATCTAGGAGTGGCCGACAGGAATGTCAAGGTACCAAACTGATTGTTATGCGGTTTTCCAAACCTATTGGTCCCGCCGTTCTAACGAACGGCGGACCAGCCGACGCTGCGCGGGCCGCATTTGGACAATCTGACGTTCAACTTCAAGGGCGCGACCAGAAGGTCAGCGCCCTTTCGTT
>DBFNYT010000167.1:0-7405 GCA_048425625.1 Collinsella sp.
ACCATTGTCGGCCTGATCCGCGGTCTTTCATGCAGCAGGGGCTCTCAATGTTTTTATGTCCTGCTCATATCGTCTGTGCCGGCACCCCGGGACACTCCTGCGCTACCTAACGTACACCATGTTGTCGCGGCGCGGCTTTGCCTCGGGTAGCGTGTCCTCGGCGTAGCCAAGAATGCAGTTACCGACACCGCGCAGGCTGCCGTCGGCGGGCAGGCCCCAGCTGGCCAGCAGCTCCAGGCCCTCGGGCGAGTCAAAGACCTCATGCGCGCGGTGAATCCAGCACGAATCGACACCCAGTGCATAGGCGGCGTTGAGCAGGTTGCCCATGGCGAGCGAGCCGTCTTCCAGATGTGTGGGCACGCTGCGGTCAACCAGCACCACCACAACGGTCTTGGCGCCATAGAAGGGGTCGCTGTTGCTGCCCATGACCTGGGCGTTGAGCTGTGAGAGACGCTCGACGGTCGCGGGGTCGGTGACGGCGACAAACGTCACCGGTTGGCGACCCATGCCGCTCGGTGCATATTGGCCGGCTTCGATAATACGCGCAAGCTTTTCGGCCTCGACGGGACGATCGCTGTAGTTGCGGCAGCTGCGGCGGTGAATGAGCGCTTCGATGGTCTCCATGGTGTCTCCTTGCGGTGGCGTTGCAGATGCCACGTTCATACCCGTCGGGCTCAAACGATAGACGGTCAATTGCCCGGCCAAAAGGATAGATTCCAATTGGGAAAGTAGGTTTGCATAAAAGTACCTTCAGAATGTGACAAACAAATGGGATGGTTAAACGTTTTATCCCGTCTACCCTGCGGTTTTTTACCACTTGCCTAAATGACGAACGCATAACCTCTGATAAAGGTTTTACTAAAGGAGTACCAACGTTTATCAATGCGCCGTGGTGGCGCCGGGCCAGGAGGTAACATCATGTTCCAGGCTGGAGATGTCGTCGAGACCGATTTCGAAGGATTTCTGAAGCTGCTGCGTTCCAAGACGCGCGCTTTCGTGTCGATCAACGATCACGAGTACTACATCACGCACACCGATGGCTATTGGCGTGTTCAGGATTGCGAGGCCCTCAACGACAAGGGCCACTTTACTGACTGCTCCGAGCTGGTCAACACGGTCTGCGAGGTCGTCGAGCTGCCGTGGATTGCCGGCAAGAGCCTGCATGACAGCTTCTCGGGCGCTACGGTCTATGAGGCCGTCGCCGCTTAACAGGCAATAAAACTCGATTTTCACGTGACCGCTGGCGCCGCCCCCGCGCCGGCGGTCTTTTTCCGCCGATAGGCCATAAAAATGCACGCATTTGCGGAGAGCCTGTTGACGATAGTCAAAACTCGGACTAATCTAGAGACACATAATTGGTCAAAAATCGGACAATTGAATGGTGGGATAGATGAATAGTGCGGTTACGCTGGTCGACTTTGATCGGTTGCTCAATGGACTCGACCATATCTATTCGGAGTTCTCGCGCGCCTGCGGCCTTTCGGACTGCGCCTATTGGATGCTCGTCGACACCAGCACGGCGGGCGGCAGTATTGCCGTAAGCCGTCTGACAAGCGAATGGTTCTACAGCAAGCAGACCATCAACTCGGCAATTAAAACCTTGACGGCGCGGGGCTTCGCAACGTTGGAGTTTGCCGAAGGCAGCCGTAAGAACAAGGTTGTGAGCCTGACCGAAGAGGGCAGGCGATTTGCCGAGCGTTATGCGCTGCCGGCACTCAAGGCCGAGCAGCGAGCCTTTGGCGCGCTTGAGCCATGTGAGCAGCGCGAGATTATGCGCTTGATCGGCAAATTCTCTCAGGTGCTCGGCGATGAGTGCGATGCCTTTAAGCAGCATATCGCTGCCGAGAGCCAAGCCGAGAATCAAGGTGAGGGGGAGTCGTGCGACTGTTAATGAGGTTTCTAAAGCCATATCGAGGGCTTGTCGCAGTGACGCTGCTGGTGCTGCTGGTGGATAACGTCGGTACGCTGTTGGTTCCCACGATGCTGGCGAACATGGTCAACACCGGTATTACCACGGGCGATGTCGACTACATTTTACGCAACGGCCTATACATGTTTATCGCGACCAGCATGGCTAGCGGCGGCACGGTGCTGGGCTGCTATCTTTCGGCGCGCCTGGCCGCCAACGTGGCTTGCGATATCCGCAATGCCGTGTACGACAAATCGCTCGAGCTCGCGGCCAGCGATTTTGAGCGCTTTGGCACCGGATCGATGATCACGCGCTCGCTCAACGACATCAACGTGATTCAGCAGGCGATTCTGCAGACGATTCAGCTGGTGCTGCCCGTGCCGTTTTTGGCTGTGGCGGGCATCATCTTCGCCTGGTTTATCGATCCCGCCATGGGCACGCTTCTGGGCGTAGTCGTTGCGATTGTGCTGGTGGCGGCGGTCTTTACGGTTGCCAACGCGGCGCCGATTTTTATGCGCCTACAGGGCTTTATCGACCGCATGAACGTGGTGCTGCGCGAGAATATTGTGGGCGTGCGCGTCATCCGTGCGTTTAACAAGGAGCGCCACGAGGAACGGCGTCTGGACGAGGTGTTTAGCGAATACGCCGTCAACGCCATCAAAGTCAACCACCTGTTTGTGGGCCTCGACAGCTCAAGCTTCTTTTTGATGAACATCGCCGAGGTGGCGGTGCTGTGGGTTGGCGGCAACCGCGTGGGCGCCCACGCCATGCAGATCGCGAGCATCTCGGCGGTGCTGGAGTATGCAATTCTGATTCTGTTCTTTGTGATGATGGCCCAGATGGTGGTGCTGACGCTTCCGCGTGCTGCCGCGTGCCTGAACCGTGCGCAGCAGGTGTTGGAGATTGAGCCGAGCATCGTCGATGGCGAGCGCACGCTGGATGACGGGGCGCGCGAGCCCCAAGACGAAGCCGATGCGGTGGCCGTGTTCGACCACATGTCGTTTCGCTTTGACGATGCCGACGAGGACACCCTGTGCGACCTGAGCTTTGCCTGCCGTCGCGGTCAGACGACTGCGATCGTTGGCTCGACAGGCTCGGGCAAATCGACGGTGGCAAAGCTTCTGCTGCGCTTCCACGATGCCACTAAGGGCGCCATTCGCCTGGACGGCGTCGATCTGCGCGAGCTTACGCAAGACGAAATCCGCGGGCGCATTGCCTATGTGCCGCAGAAGGCGTGGCTGTTCTCGGGCACGGTGGCGAGCAACCTTCGCTTTGGTAACGAAGGCGCGACCGAGGGCGACATGCTTCACGCGCTTGAGGTTGCCCAGAGCACCTTTGTACTCGACCAACCGCAGGGGCTCGATACCCCGGTTGCCCAGGGCGGTACGAACTTTTCGGGCGGCCAGCGCCAGCGTTTGGCAATCGCCCGTGCGCTCATGAAGCATGCCGATCTATATATCTTCGATGACAGTTTTTCGGCCCTGGACTTTAAGACCGATGCCGCCCTGCGTCATGCGTTGCAAGACGAGACGCGTGACGCTGCGGTGCTCATCATCGCGCAGCGCATATCGACGATCTTGCACGCCGACCAGATCGTCGTGCTCAAGGATGGCGAGGTTGTGGGTCTGGGCACGCATGGCGAGCTTATGGAAACCTGCGAGGTGTACCGCGCCATCGCGGAATCGCAGATGAAGGGAGGCGAGTAGCATGACCGAGGAGCTCAAGAAGCAGGGCGGCGTTGATGACGCCGCTGCCGCGGGACTGGTCGAGGAAACGGCTGCCGCGTCGACCGAGCTGGATGACGCCGCCAAGGCTGCAGCCGAGCGCGAGGCTCGCCGCCAAGCGCTCTACGAGGAAAACGAACGTGCCGAGGACGAGCGTGCCCGCGCCGAGGCAGAGCGTATGCGCGACGTGGACGACGAAGACGAGGACGAGACACCTCGGGATACCTGGGCGACGGTGCGCCGCCTGTGGAGTGAGGCTGCCGGCGACCATTGGCGCTTCTATATCGTGTTCGCGAGCATTGTGTTCTATGCCATCTTTAACACCGCTGCGCCGGCATATAGCGCCCGTGTGATCGATGAGCTGTGGGGCCACATTCAGGTAGCGTTTGTCAACAACGCCACCTTCAGCATCACCTGGGAGAACTGCGGCAGGACTATCTTCATCTACTTTTTGATTTGGACGGCCGCCACTTCGTTCTACGCGCTCCAGAGCTTTTTGATGTCGAGCGTGGCCGAACGCCTCAACCTGCGCCTGCGCAACCGCATCGCACAAAAGCTCAACCGTCTGCCGCTTGCCTACTTTGATGCACATCGCCCCGGCGAGGTAGTCAGCCGTGCGACCAACGACTTGGACAAGATGTCCGAGAGCATGCAGCGCGGATTGCTGCAGCTGCTCGTGTCGATCGGCACGGTTGTTGGTGCTGTGAGCGTGATGTTCGTGTTCAGCGTGCCGCTCACGCTCGTCTTTCTGTTCTTTACGGCACTGTCGCTGCTGGTGACGAAGGTCGTCTCGCGCCGCACACACGATGTGACGGGCGAGCGCCAGGAGTGGGTGTCCAAGATTACGAGTGCGGTCGAGGAAGGCTATTCGGGCCGTCTGGTGATCCGCGCGTTTAACCGCGAACGTCAGAGCTCCGCTGAGGTGCACGAGGCTTCGAAGGAACTGGCTCGTGTGAGCACCAAGGCCGACTTTATGATCAATGCTGTCGGCCCCGCAGTGCGCTTTATCGGCCGTTTGGCGCAGATCGTTATTGCGCTTGTGGGCTGCAGCATGCTGGTTGCCGGTCACATGACCGTCGGCGTGTTCCAGGCGTTCTTCCAGTTTATCTACGAGGCGTCCGAGCCCATGACGCAGTTGTCGTTTACCTTCAACTCGCTGCAGAGCGCGCTGGCGAGTGCAGAGCGCGTGTTCGACCTGCTTGATGAGCCCGAGATGGAGGCTGATCCGCTGCCGGGGGAGGCCGCCAAGCTGCCGGGTCGCGTGGAGGGCCGCGTCTCCTTTGAGCATGTGCGCTTTGGTTATTCGCCCGACAAGCCGCTTATGCGCGACGTGTCGTTTACCGCCGAGCCGGGCCAGAAGATTGCCGTGGTGGGAACCACGGGCGCAGGCAAGACGACGCTCATCAACCTGCTCATGCGCTTCTACGAGATTGACGGCGGGCGTATTACGCTCGACGGCGTGGATACGAGCCGCATGGACCGCGGCGAGCTGCGTCAGCAGTTTGGCATGGTGCTGCAGGACGCCTGGCTGTTCGATGGCACGATTGCCGAAAACATCGCCTACGGCTGCCCCGAGGCGACGCGCGAGGAGGTCGTGGCGGCTGCGCGCGCCGCGCAGGTCGACTTTTTTGTGCGCACCATGCCGCAGGGCTACGACACGCGCGTGGCCAACGATGCCGAAAGCATCAGCCAGGGCCAGCGTCAGCTGCTGACCATCGCACGCGTGCTGCTCAACAACCCGGCGATTCTCATCCTGGACGAGGCGACCTCAAGCGTGGACACGCGTACCGAGCTTGCCATCGGCCGTGCCATGGACGCGCTTATGCGCGGGCGCACGAGCTTTGTGATCGCGCATCGCCTGTCGACGATCGTGGACGCCGACCTGATCTTGGTCATGGATCACGGCAACATTATCGAGCAGGGCACGCATAAGGAACTGCTGGCTGCCGAGGGTGCCTACGCCGACCTCTACTTGAGCCAGTTCGCCTAATGTGACAAAGGGACAGTCCCGCATGTCACATCAAAAAGAAAGGCGCGCCGGGGATGGATTCCCTGGCGCGCCTTCTTGCGTTGATGCCGATGTCGTTTTGTGCCGCTTGCGTTCCTAGCGCTCGTCCACGAGCTTGGCGACGAGGGCTTTGAGCTCGGCCACCTCTCGCTCGAGTTCCTTGACGCGGCGGGCATTCTCGGTGATGCCTTGACGGTTGAGCGCGGATTGCTCGGCGGCATCATCGGGCATGTACTCGCGATGCTGCTTGGCGTCGAAGCTCTCCTCGAACACGCGGCAGCCGTTGCGCTTGATGATGCGTCCCGGCACGCCCACGACGGTGCAGTTGTCGGGCACGTCCTTGACGACGACCGAGTTGCCGCCGATCTTGACGTTGTTGCCGATGCGGATGTTGCCGAGCACCTTGGCGCCCGTGCCCACGGTGACGTTATCGCCGAGCGTTGGGTGGCGTTTGCCGGTCTCGTTGCCGGTGCCGCCGAGCGTAACGCCCTGGTAGAGCACGCAGTTGTCGCCCACAATGGTGGTCTCGCCGATGACGACGCCCATGGCATGGTCGATAAAGAAATGCTTGCCGATCTGTGCCGCGGGATGAATCTCGACGCCGGTGATGTGGCGGGTGATTTGCGAGAGCACGCGGGCGAGCGAGCGATGACCGTGCTCCCAGAGCCAGTGCTCGGGCATGTGGTTCCACTTGGCGTGCAGGCCAGGATAGGAAAGGAAGATGACCAGACCGTTTTGTGCAGCGGGGTCTTGCGCCTGGACGGTCTTGATATCCTCGCGAATGGTATTGATAAAGCTCACCGGCCGCCCTCCCTTAGCGCCATGGCAATGCGATTCAATAAAGTATAGCGATTTGCTAGGGATTAGGAAGGACAATCTTGGCGCCATTGCGCTACAGATGTCAGTTATGCAAACTTGCTGGTAATGGAGTCATGCTTTTGTGGGGTTGCGCACGAGGGGGCACCGCAACCGTATACTGGTCAACTTGGACGTATCCGCGCCCACAACTGAGAGGTTTTACTTCATGGGTTTCATTAATTTTATTGCCGAGCTGCTTAAGGACCCGCGCACCGCGATCGCCAGCTGGATCGCCGCCGGCCCGCTTATGGCCTACGGCTGCGTGTTTCTGATCATCTTTATCGAGACGGGCGTGGTGTTCTTCCCGTTCCTTCCCGGCGACTCGCTGCTGTTTGCCTCGGGCTTCTTTGCCCATAACGGCGGCTTTAACATCGTGGCGCTTCTGGCCACCGCATGGGCCGCAGCCATCCTAGGCGATCAGTGCAACTTTATGATCGGTCACTTCTTTGGCCGCAAAATCATCGCCTCGGGCAAGGTAAAGGCTATGACGCCCGAGCGCATTAAAAAGTCCGAGGATTTCCTGGATAAGTGGGGCCATCTGGCCATCTTCCTCGGTCGCTTCTTCCCGTTCATCCGCACCTTTGTGCCTTTTATCGCTGGCATGGGCGGCATGCACTGGCGCAACTTTGTCATCTTTAACGTGCTGGGTGGCATTACCTGGTCGACGGTCTTTACGCTGCTGGGTTACTTCTTTGGTGGCATTCCGTTTGTGCAGGAGCACTTTGAGCTGCTGATTATCGGCATCGTCGCCGTGTCGATCATCCCGACCGTGGTCGGCCTGGTTAAGGCTAAGCTCGGTAAAAAGAACGCCTAGTCCGAGTTTGTTTTCGGACGTTAATTCCAAGGCCCGTCATCGGATTCGATGGCGGGCCTTTTGTGTTACGGGCTTTAGCCTGTGCGGGGCGC
>DBFNYT010000168.1:0-5801 GCA_048425625.1 Collinsella sp.
GCGCCGCGCGCTCGGGCGGCGCGCCAGGGAGATAGTGGACGAGATAGTCGAGAGGCGCGGTCTCAAGAAGGAGTAACATCGGGACTTGCAGCGACGGACCTCAGGACACTCTTACACCACGTCTGCGCGCGCGACCTTAAGCAACGCCTCTTGCTTCTTTCTGCGGGCATCGACACGATTCCGGTACCGCTTTCGCATACGCTGGTGGATGCGCCATGCGAGCGCTTCCATCGCTTCCATGTCGCAGAGCATTTCGTTGTTGACCGTCGCGACCTCGATTCCCATAGTAATCAAGCCCGTGTTGCGTTTTTCATCATGGACACGTCCCCTTCGAGAGGAATGACCCAGCTCACCGTTGTATTCCAGGTCAAACCGGGCTGTTTCCTGGTACGCATCGCAAACTGCATGCGGCATCCCCGAGATTGCCTGCGCGCGGTCATCGAACTCGATCTTGTAGTCGGTCTTAAAGGGACCGCAGGCAAATCCGCCATAGGAAAACGGAAGCGAAAACATGGCAAGCATGATGCACTCCATGGGTGAGCGCAGGTTTTCCGACAGATAGGGACACAGCCGCCGCAGTTGTTTGGCCGCACTCCCCTTGCATGCCGCGAGGTAATCTGTCAGGCGATCGGGCGTCAACACCGGCTCGACTTCAAAGTAGCCCACGTCTGCCGGTTGGTCCTTGTCCTTTGCAAGTCTATTCGCAACAGGTGAGGTGTAGGGAGGCAGATACTTCCCGCGATCGCTCAGTGAAATCTTGGAACACAGTTCCTGGGCCAGAGCAAACGCCTGGATACAGCCGACCTCGCGGGCGACGGCAACACAAAGGGCCTCGGGAGATAGGCTGTACACCCCCGGTTCCACCTCTAGAATCGAGCCGGCAGGCAACCCGGAACACACGGACCAGCCCACGCCAGGCATGCGGCGGCGCTGCGCCGCAGATCCCACCAGCAAGCACAGATCTTCTTGCACCTCGCCGCTTTTGGCTCCAATTCGCACCAGGTCGGAAAGATAAATATCCTCGGTCGAAGGCGATGACGTGCACAGCACGCGGCGCTCCTCCTCGGGCTCAAGGTTCTTCCAGCCGATGTAGCCCATTTGCCGGCGCTCGGCTCGAATCATACGCAACGCCGAGGCGCCCGTCAGGATCACGGAAGCCGCTAGCTGCTCTTTTGTCGGTTTGTTGCACTGCCTGATTGTTACCGCCACACGAATCACCCCTACCAAACGCGTGCGATAGCAAGGCCATCAACGGCCGCGGCACCGGCGCGTTTGAGTTCCGCCGAAGCCGCTGCCATCGTCGCACCCGTGGTGATAACGTCGTCGATAAGCAGCAGGCGGCGGCCCCGCACGTCCTCAACGGTCTCGTACATGCCTCGGGCGCGTTCACGGCGTTCTTCACGACCGAGTTCACGCTGGTCGCCATGGCCGTACTTAACGAGGGCGTCGAGCAGCGGAACACCCGACAGCTCGCAAAATGGGCGCGCGATGGCTTCCATATGATCGAAGCCGCGTCGCCGAAACGCCGCCGCCGTCGCGGGCACAAACACCACCGCATCGGCACCGGACAACACACCGCCTAAGCGTTCGGGTGCCGCGACCTGGGCATGTAAGGCGGTATCGTATAGCAGCTCTGCCAGATACGGCGCCAGGCGTCGCTCGCCCGCGTCTTTGTACGCTTTAATGATCCGCGGCAGCGGATGCGTGTAAACGGCACATGCCAGGCACCGGTCGAGAGCTTCGGCCATCGCCGAGGACGTACCCTCGACCGAGCACTCGGTGCACAGCAAGTCTCCAAACGGGGCGCCGCATCGAGTGCAGCTATGCCGCGAGTCGATGAGCGCAAGCGCCGCCAAGCAGTCTTGGCAAATAAGCGCGCCGGAGCGCTCGCAGCCGGCGCATCGCGTGGGCGACAACGCCTCAAGCGCCTCGTGCGCCGCCCGCTCGGCAAACGGTAGCAATTCATCCGCAAACGGTAGGATGTCGGCACCTTGCAGGCATCCCAACACATTCAAATGTCTCTTCACGACACAACCCTCCCTACGTTCGGTCGCAGGGAGGGTTGTTGATTCAGCGCTATGGTACCCCGACGCGTTTGGGGCCAGGCGGGTTAAATCCGTTTGCGGGCGCTATTCGCCGGTGGGCGGTTGCGGTGCGGACGAGTTTTGGGTCGAGCCCTCGCCACCATCTTGACGCGGCTTGCGGGAACGACGACGGCGACGGCGCTTCTGGCCCTGGTCGGCCGAACCCTCGCCACCACGATCTTCGCGCGACTCGCGTTCGTCGCGAGCAGCGCCGCGCGCGGCCTTGGCGGCCGCCCCTCCGCCATCTCCGGGGCGACGGCGCGTGACCTTGACCTCGCCATCCGAGACCTGATCGGCCACGGAGGGCACCGAGGGCTTTTGCTGCGTGCCCGAGGAATGGCGACGACGCGGACGCGGGGCGCGCTCGTCATCGTTGCGCTGCTTGCCACCCTTGTCGGCAGGCGTATCGGAACCCGAACCACCCTTGGGGGCGGCACCGGCTTCGCGAGCGGCTGCGGCGCGGAAGGCGTCCTCGCGCTCCTCGCTCGACAAATGGCGGCGGCGACGGCGCGTGGGATTCATGCCACCGCCGCGGTTTTGCTGCTGAGGCTGCTGGGCCTCGCGCTCGCGGGAGGAATTCTTGCCTGCGGGAGCAGCCTCGCCGGTATCGCCCGAACCCGAGCGCTTGCGGCGGCGACGTCCACCGGCAGCCTCCTCGGCCTCGGGTGCCTCGGCCTTGCCGCGACCCTTACCGCGGCCGCGACCCTCGCCCTGGCTCTGACCGGTACGGGTATCGGCGTCCGCATCGCGACGGCGGCGCTTGGGCATCGACGTGCCCGCCAGACGGTCGGCGCTCGACAGGCCATCGCCCACGTCGACGCCGTTCTCGCGGTCGAGCTCCATAAGCGCCAGGCGCATCTCGGGCGACTCGATACGCTCGAGCACATCGCGCGTCACGCAGTCGGGGCGGCAGTTGCAGCCCTGCTCGGCGGCCTTCTTTTTGCAGCCCTCAGAGCAGGTCATGTCGGCCAGGTTAACCTTAAAGACTTTGCCGTTCTCCAGGCGCAACACCAGCTGCTCGCGCGGCGTGTCATATTCCTGGATGCGTGCCTTGCCAAGCGGCGTATCGATAAGCGTCTTCTTTTTGGGCGCGCGGCTCTTAAAGTCCTTGTACGCCTCGAACTCGTAGCGCAGGCAGCACATCAGGCGACCGCAGACGCCGCTAATCTTGGACGAGTTGAGCGGCAGGTCCTGCTCTTTTGCCATGCGGATCGAAACGGGCTCAAACTGTCCGCCAAAGCGCGTGCAGCAGAGCTCCTGTCCGCATTGGGCATAGCCGCCCACCAGGCGGGTCTCGTCACGCACGCCGATCTGGCGCATGTCGACGCGAATGTGCAGCGTCGAGGACAGGTCCTTGACCAGCTGACGAAAATCGACGCGCTCCTCGGCCGCAAAGTAGAACACAGCCTTCTCGCCGCCAAACAGGTACTCGACGCCGACCGGCTTCATCTCGAGGTCGAGCTCTTTGACCAGACGGCGGAAATCGACCATCGCCTCGTCGCCCTGGATGGCCAGGTCGTCGGCAAGCTGTAGGTCGATGTCGCTCGCCACGCGCAGCACGGGCTTGAGCGGCTGACCGATCTCGTCTTGCGGCACCTCGAAGGGATCGGCCGTGACCAGACCGATCTCGGTTCCGCGCTCGGTGGAGCAAATGGCATAATCGGCCTCGAGGATATCCAGATCCTGCGGGTCGAACCACAGGTCGCGCGAGGCGTAGGTAAACTTAACGGGTACGACTAACGGCATTTCAGTGCCTTCCTGATATCGAACAGCATGACCTCGATGGCCAGCTGGGGAGTAACGTTTCTGGCGATGTTGCGCTCGGCGGTTGCGACCGCCTCGAGCGCCTGGGTGGCACCCGCAACATTGGTCGCGGCGGCAAGCCGCCCGATCGTGTCGCGCACGTCCTCGTTCACAACGTCTGCCGCCTCATCCTGAAGCGTCAGCAGCACGTCGCGCATGAGCGTCCGCGCGCTCGCCAGCGCTTCCATGATACCCGAACGCTCGCGCGCGTTGAGTTCGCGCTTGTTGCGGTCCTCAAGCTGCTTCAATGCTCCACGCGACAGGTAGTCGGCATTTTGCTCGAGCACCTTTTCCTGCGTGGACTTGACCTCGGCGAGCGGCGCCTTGACGGCGACGATGAGCGACTTGGCGCGACTGAGCACATCGGCCTCGTCGGCGGCGATGAGCGAGTCGATGGCGCGGACCATCTGGCGACGGGCGTCCTGGCGCTCGGCGCTCTTGAGGAACTCGATACCACGCGTGGGGCTTCCCGCCACGGCGACGGCCATGCGGCAGCGCGCGAGATCCTGACCGGTGGCGCGGCTCACGGCCTGCGCGGCCACAGTAGGCGACACCAGCCGAAACGGCACGCACTGGCAGCGGCTCACGATGGTGGGCAGCATCACGTCGGCCGAGGTGCCCAACAGGATGAACATGACGCCCTCGGGCGGTTCCTCGAGCGTTTTGAGCAGCGCGTTGGCGGTGTTGGCGCGCAGTTGCTCGGCACGGTCGATGATGTAGACCTTTGCCTTGGCGCGGATGGGGGCCAGGGGCACGTCGTCGAGCAGCTCGCGGGTCTGCGCGATGAGGTAGCCCGTAGCACTTTCGGGCGTGTAATAGTGCACGTCGGGGTGCGTATGGCGGGCGACGCGCACGCAGCTATCGCATGAGCCGCAGCCATCCTGCTCGCACAGGAAGGCTTGGGCGAGCGCCCACGCGGCGTCGAGCTTGCCCGCGCCGGGCGCGCCCAAAAACAGGTAGGCGTGCGATGCGCGACCGCTGGCGACGGCATTGGTCAAAAAGTCGCGCACGCGCTCTTGGGTGTCGAGCTTGGCCAGCAGGCTTGCCTGAGCGGGGGCCATGTTACTCGGCCTCCTGGGCAAGCGCGGCGGTGACGGCGTCTTGCGGAATGTCGAGACCGTATGCGCGAATCTGCTCGACCGTCTTCTCGAAGACTTCCTCGACGGTCGCAGTGGCGTCGATGAGTTTTACGCGGTTTGGTTCCTCGGCGGCAATGGCGCAAAATCCCTGGTAGACGCGCTCTTGGAAGGTCATGCCTTTTGCCTCCATGCGATCTGCCGCGCCACGAGCTGCCATGCGTAGCGCCGCCTGCTCGGGTGTGATGTGGTAGACGAGCGTGAGCGCCGGATGCGTACCGGCGACAGCCAGGTTGTTGGCATCGCGTACCATCTGACGGTCGAGACCATCGGCAAACGCCTGATAGCAGGTCGTGGAATCGTAGAAACGGTCGCACAGGACCACCTTGCCGGCCGCAAGGGCGGGGGCGATGACCTCGTGCACCAGCTGGGCACGCGCTGCCTCGTAGAGCAGCAGCTCGCAGGTGTCGCCCATCGCCGTGTTGGCGGGGTCGAGCAGCAGAGCACGGATCTTTTCGCTGATGGCGGTACCGCCCGGCTCGCGCAGGCTCACAACCTGGTAGCCGGCGAGTTCAAGAGCGCGGGCAAGCAGGCGCGCCTGCGTGGACTTGCCGGCGCCATCGACGCCCTCGAGCGTGATAAAGCTATGTTGAGCGGGCTCAAAAGCCATGGGCGCAGCCCCTTCCTACAAGGCGCGTAAATGCAGATATATCAACCAAGCCATGATACCCCAGCGTCCGGCGCGTCCCCAATGGCTAATGGTGCCTTTCCAAAGTTGCGGTGAAATAGGGACTGATTGAAGCTCTGAGACCGCCAAACAGTCCCTATTTCACCGCAA
>DBFNYT010000169.1:0-3917 GCA_048425625.1 Collinsella sp.
TTTTTCTAGCGTATTTGTACGCCGGCTTTCTTTTTCTCGGCCTTGACGCGGTAGAGCTCCGCATCGGCAGCGCGAAGTAAGTCTTGCCAGGTGTCAACGCTATCGCCGACCCACGCGTAACCGATGGACATCCGCAATGCATACGGCACCTTGGCACGAGCGAGCTCGTCGTTAATCACCGAACACAGGTCTATGATGTCCTGCTCCGCCGTCGCCTTTTGAAGCACCACGAACTCATCGCCACCATAACGTGCGATAAAGCCACCAGACGCCGAGCAGACCTCTTTGAGCGTAGCAGATATGACCTGGAGGGCATGATCGCCCTCAACATGTCCATACCGGTCGTTAATCTGCTTAAAGCCGTCAGCGTCCATCATAAGCAGATACACACCCTCGGCCTGGTCAGTACCCGAGAACAGCGACAGCATATAGGTCTCAAAACGGTTGCGATTGTTAAGGCCAGTCAACGGGTCGGTCGAGATCAGCTGCTCCTGGCAGATGATGTAGAGCAGCAGGATGCTCAGCGTTATACCGACGCAAAGGCCCGGTACCGAAAACAAAACCTGGAAGGTACCGCCCACCAGAGCGGGAACCGCAAAAAAGGCGAGGGTGCGATAAATGGCCTTCTTTTGCAGGCTTTCGACTTTTCGAGCCTGAATAAAGGCATGCAAGGACGTATATATGACGTAGCAGTAGCTCACGATGGGCTGGATCATATAAGCAAAGCCGCGACGATATACGCCCTGCGCATCGATATAGAACATAGCGTGCGTCCAGTAGCTGGTAAATGCCAGCACGACCACCAATGCGGTTGGCAACGTTAAAAGTACCACCCTGTAGGGCGTGGTCAGGAGCCGTGAGCCCTGCATCGTCTCGGAATAGAAAAACCAAATGAGGCACGCGATGGCGAACAGCGAAAACGAAACCGCGTTGGAAATCCAGTTGGCCGTGATGCCTACAGGAGTGCTCACGCCGTCCGAGAGCGTCCAGATCATATCGAAGAAAATGTAGGCAGCAGACGTGTAGCCCAGCATGCTAAACAAAAGCTGCTGGGTGCTCGAGAACAGGGAGCGACGGCTTCGTACGGCAAGCCCGATAAGAACAATCATGCATAGCAGGAATATCTCAATCTTGAGTGCCTTAACCACTAGACGCCCTCCCTTCAATATCCAAGTGGTCAGAATCGCCCGATTCGTGTCTGGGCAATAAACGCCCCTTTCTCCGCAGGGGTAAGGGGAATAATAGCAGAGCGCCCGAACGTCACTGCAAGACAGCTCTCGTTCGGGCGCTCAAACGGCGCGAGTTGCACGCCGGAATCATTGATGGGTATCGATTGCTACTCGCCATCGATGTCGGCCGCGACAGCCTCCTCGATGGCCTCGACACCGGCAGGCGACAGGTCTTCCTTGCTCTGGCAGAACTTCTTATCGACCCAGCCGGTCAGAATCGGGGCCATGATTGCCGTGATGATGACGGCAGTGGCGATCTGCGCATACGCGGTGGACGCAAGCTCGGCATAGCGCGGAGCGACCTCGGCGAGGGCGACCGGCGTGGTCATGGCCGTGCCGGCAATGGTGGAACATGCCACAGCCGCCTTACCATTGCCGCCACACAGGCGCTCGAAGGCAAAGGTAATGGGACCGACGATAAAGAGCGTGATGAGGCCCAGCAGGATGCCCGAAATGCCACCGGCGATGAAGCTCGAAAGGCTCATGGACGCACCGAGCTGAAAACCAATTACAGCGATCGCGGGATTGGCGCCGGGAACCAGCAGGTTCTTGATAAACGGGAACAAGTTGCCCAGGACCATGCCGATAACAAGCGGCAGGATGGATCCGATGATGGTGCCGACGGGGATGTTGGCGAGACCCGAAACACCAAGGATGATCATCGTGACGGCGGGGCCGGCCGTAAAGAACAGGATACCGACAGCGCCCTGCTCGGACTCATCGCCGAACTCGCCCATGATGCCCGTATAGAGCGCCATGTTGCAAAACGTAATGCCGCCGATGATGGAAACCGAGCTCAGGCCTAAAAAGTTATCGTTAAAGAAGTACGCGACGCCCAGACCCAGCGCGGCTGCCACTACAAGCTTAGGAATCAGCACGACGATGCCGGTCTTGATGGCGCCCGGCGTGGACTTAAAGCTGATGCCGGCGCCCACGAACAGCAAGATCGCGGCAACGATGGTGTTGGAGCCGCCGCGGCAGGCAGCCGTAAAGAAGCCGCCGACCTCAAAGACCTGCGGGCAGAAGGTATTGAGCAAAAGGCCGACGATCATCGGATAGATCATGATGTCGCCCGGGATGCGCGGTACCTTGAATTTCTTTTGCTCGTTGGCGGTCGCTTCCTGTGCCATGAAACCCCCATTTCCGCTGACGCAGAACAAAAGCCCACGTCACGCTTTGCTACAGTAAAGTTTGACCATGGTACCAGAAGAAGCAGACCGCCTCGGTGAGAAATTCGATTCGTTAGGCCGGGACGATAACGCGTCCTGCTCCTATACGAGGCTCAAAACGATATAGAACACGATGCCCGAAACGCAGCACCACAACATCGACTTTGTCTTGATTGCCACCGCCACGACGCCGGTGGCCGCAATCCAGGGAACCAAGGCAGGCCAGAGTCCCGCGTCGAACGCGCCGGGGTTCACCAAGTCGTTGGCGACCAGCGCGGCAAAGGCAGCGGGCGGGATATAGCCCAGGGCCTCGGTAATGCGGGGCGACAGGGTCCGCCCGCGCAAGGCGAACGCCGGCGCGATGCGAAAGAACGCGATAGCAGCCCACGACGACAGCCACAGAACCAAGAACTCGTTAGCGGGCATCGCGGGCACCTCTTCCGTCAAATACAGCATCGCACGCCAGCGCAATGGCAATGCCGACCACGACGCTTGCCGGCACGGCAATATTCGCGAGGCCCAAGAACTTGCATACGGCGACGGACACCGCGCCCGAAACCGCCGCGACAACGTTACCGCGCGACAGCCGCTGCGAAAAGAGCAGGCAGATAAAGAGCGAGGTGCAGACAAAGGCTGCAATGGCGGTGGGAACATCGACAACGGCGCCGACGATGGCGCCCATCGTACACGAAACGCCCCATGTTGCGATGAGGATTACGTTGAGCACAAAGGACTCGCGCGGGCCCCAATCCTCCCCTTCAACCAACTTGGCAAGCGAGATGCCATATGCCTCCTCGGTAAGTGTCGCGGCAACAGCCAGCGTCTGACGCTTCGAGGCACCCCTCAGATGCGGTGCGATCGATGCCGAGTAAAGCGCAAAGCGCGAGGAGATGGCGGCGACGCTCGCGACGATCGATGCTGCAGGCACACCCGCCAGCCACAGGTTGCAGATCATAAACTGGCCGCTGCCCGTCACAAACGTACTGCTTAGAGCAAAGACCATCCAGGGCTCCATTCCCGTCTGCCCCATGATCATTCCGCACGGCGCGCCTATTGCAACATAGGTAAGCATCACTGGCCAGACGGTTCTAACGATTTTGAGCACCATACGTTTCTCATCCTGACAAGGTCTCCGAGCCGCATGTAGCGACACGGCAGAATCATCATCCGGCAGCAACCGAGTTCACCTACAATTGCCACCGGATCGAAAGACACAACTTTTTAGGAAGTCATTATGACAGCTATCGATCGAGACCGGGCGCGCGCGGCCTTCAAAAGCTACACCGATGCCTACGACGCCACCAACCCACGCATCGCGCTCAAAATCGAGCATACGTACCACGTGGCCGAGGCATGCGATGCCGTAGCGCGCGAGCAGGGCTGGTCGTCAGAAGATATTGACCTGGCATGGCTTTGCGGCCTGCTACACGATATGGGCCGCTTTGAGCAGCTGCGACGCTGGGACACCTTTAAGGACGCCGAGAGCATGAGCCATGCGGCGCTGGGCATCGAGGTCCTC
>DBFNYT010000170.1:0-12548 GCA_048425625.1 Collinsella sp.
ATGGCATCGATCCCGTTAGCAGACGCCCCAACGATGCACGTAGGCTATATCATGCACGACGAGCGCAAGCCCTCTCCCCTCTTGCAGCAATACCTCGACGAGCTCAACCGCATCATCCATGCCAGCTAACTGTCGGAAGACGGGGTAGAAATCGTAGATTGATAGCCCCCGGCGGGCATGGCGCTACAATGGTCACTCACACGAAACGTACCCAACGAAAGGAAGCCCGTGAAGGTCATCATCTATACCGACGGCTCGGCCCGATCAAATCCGGGACGCGGCGGCTACGGCGCCGTACTCAAATACACCAACCCCGCCGGCAAAACCTTCACCTCCGAGCTTTCACGCGGTTACGCCAAGACCACCAACAACCGCATGGAGCTCATGGCCGTTATCGTGGCGCTCGAGGCGCTCAACCGCCCCTGCGACGTCGAAGTCCATTCCGATTCGCAGTACGTCGTCAACGCCTTCAACAAGCACTGGATTGACGGATGGAAAAAACGCGGCTGGAAGACCGCCAACAAGCAGCCTGTCAAGAACCGCGATCTGTGGGAGCGCCTGCTCACCGCAAAGATCAAGCACAAAGTTGAGTTCATCTGGGTTAAGGGCCACGCCGGCCATGAGCTCAACGAGCGCTGTGACGAGCTTGCCACCACGGCGGCCGACGGCAGCAACCTCGATATCGACACCGGCTTTAACGAGAGCGACCTGTAACGGCGTTTTCGCACGCCATTTCCTGCCCCCTCGCGCTACACTCATCCTGTAAACCGAACGGCACGAGGGGGATACATGCTGCGTATAGCGACCATCGGCACATCCATGATTACCGACGACTTTATCCAGGTCGTCAACGCCAACGATCAAGCCGCGTTTGTGGGCACGCTTTCACGCGATGCCAATCGCGGTGCCGCCTTTACCGCCGAGCGCGGTGGCGAGCGAAACTTTACTTCACTCGATGAGCTCGCGGCAGCCGCCGACGTCGACGCCGTCTATATCGGCAGCCCTAACGCACTTCACTACGAGCAGGCCCTTGCCTGCATCGCCGGTGGCAAGCACGTCATCGTCGAGAAGCCCTTCTGCGCCACCGAAGCGCAGGCGCTGGAAGTCTTCCGCGCTGCCGAGGCAGCAGGTGTCGTGGCCCTCGAGGCCATGCGTCCCCTCCACGACCCCGCCTTCCACGCCATCGAGGACGCCCTGGGCGAGATCGCCCCCATCCGCCGCGCCTCATTGCGCTTTGGCAAATATTCCTCGCGCTACAACGAGATTCTCGCGGGACGCGCCACCAATATCTTCGACTGCAATATGGCATCGGGTTCCCTCATGGACATTGGCGTCTACACCGTCGAGCCCATGGTCGAGATTTTCGGCATGCCCTCCGGCCTTACGAGCATGGCTACTCTGCTCGACCCCGCCACGCGACAGCTCACGCACGGCCCCATCGACGGCTGCGGTTCCATCCTCGCCAGCTACGGCGGTGGCCGTATCTCCGTCGAGCTCGCGCACTCCAAAATAACGAATGACCTGCTGCCCTCGCAGATCGAAGGCGAGCGTGGCACTATCCAGATCGACCATCTGTCCACGCCCCGCAACGTCCGCATCGACTATCGCGGCGATGTCGTACGCGGCTCGGCGACCGAGGCACCGCGCGAACAGGGCGACAACGGCCGCGTGCTCGACCTGCCCAAATCGAGCAACACTATGGAATACGAACTCACAGACTTTATCACCGCCATCGGCGGCATCGATAACGTTAAGGAAGAGATTTGGGAGACCCCGGCGGGACGTCACGAACTTGGCCACTACCGCGATGTCACGCTCGTCTCATTGCGCATCATGGATGCCGTGCGCCAGCAGGCCGGCATTACCTTCCCGTCCGACGCAGGCAAGCAGGCCTAGCGATGGGCTTCTTCGATGCGTTCTTCTCCAGCGTCACCGGCGGCAGTCGAGAGCCTCAAAAACCATCAAACATTGAGCTCGAGTTGCGCCGCAGGCTTACTGTGCTCGCAAGCGACGAGGCCACTCAAGACACTCCCCTGCGCTATTTCCTGCGCTGGGCGGGGCAAGTCCAGGGCGTTGGTTTTCGCTTTACCAACACCAACCTCGCGCAGGCACACGCACTCACCGGCTGGGTGCGCAACATGGAAGACGGCTCGGTCGAGATGGAGATACAGGGGGCTCCGGCAAACATCCTATCTCATCTCGAGGCGCTTCATGCCTCCTACGAGCGCATGGGAACGCGTTTTCGCCTCGTAGAAGCCCAGGCCCAAGCCCCACTTGCCAATGAAGACAGTTTCATTCCTCGTTATTAGTATTGTGTGCTAAATACGGTATCATTTACCTACGACCGTTGATAGAAAAGAGGCGAGGCGCATGGCGGTGCAAAGAAGGAATACCAGGCAGCGAAAGCTGGTTCTTGACGCCGTGCGCCAAAGCTACAACCATCCCACCGCCGACGAAATCTACAACGTCGTGCGCGCACAGGATGACAAAATCAGCCGTGGCACGGTCTACCGCAACCTCAACCTCCTGGCCGATGCCGGGGAGATCCTCTCCATCAAGACACCAGGCGGCAGCCGCTTCGATCGCACGATCGAGCCGCATGCGCATATCATCTGCACCTCGTGCAGCCGCGTCATCGATGTACCGCTCCCCTTCGATGCCCAACTCGACACCAAGGCGTCCGAGCAAATCGGTTGGAGCGTCATCTCGCACTACACCATCTTCGAGGGTCTCTGCCCCGACTGCCGGTAGATGTTTGGGACATGTCTACTCAGCAAGTAGACGACGCAGCTCTTCTTCGACCGTGCACACGTAGCGGACACGGTCATTGACACCGCGCATGGTGGGGCTGCAGCTCTCCATCAGATAGGGATGGCCCACCACGTTGAGCATGTCGCGATCGTTTTCGTTATCTCCAAACGCCATCATTTCGTCAGGCGAGATCCCCAGTGCACGGCCATAATCGGCAAGCGCGGCCCCCTTGCCCGAACCGAAACCGATAAAGTCCGTCCATTCGGTTCCCGACGTCATCACGTCAACACGGTCGCTAAAGAGGCACTCAAAATACTCCAGCGCCGCCGGCTGCTCCGCCTCGGGCGTCTGGAAGGCAATCTTAATGACATTCTCGTCAATGTCTTCGGGACGGTCGACTACCGCCACATCACAATGGACCTCATAACGCAGGTGGTCAACAAACGCATCGTTGCCGCTCATGGTGTAGAGGTGTCCCTCGCACGAAAGGGTCACGTCGGCATGGGGGTACGCAACCACGGCATTCGCGATATCCATGGCCAGGCCACGCTCCATAGAACGCTTGACCACGGCACGCCCCTCGCTCATGACCAGGGCTCCGTTTTCGCATACATAGGCGAGTTCATCGGCCACCGGAGCAAACAGGTAGCGCAGGCTCGCGTATTGGCGACCGCTCGCCGGCATAAACACGATACCGCGACGATGCAGCTCATCGATAAGCTCAAAGGCCTCGGAACGCGGCTCGCGCTCCCCCGGATGCAGCAACGTGCCGTCCAAATCGCAGGCGATCAGCTTGATTCCCTCAAGACCCATATGCTTCCCCCAAAGCCTCCTATCAACAGCAAGACGGACCTTGATCGGTCACCCCTCAAAGCCCGTCTTGCGCATACGCGCGCTTAGTCGCGCGTCTTTTTAACGATGGTAAAGTCCGGAGCCATGCTCACGACAACATCGGCCGCGCTCGACGCAAAGCGTCGACCCGCATCGAGCTCATACGAAACAATCGAGATTCGAGCTCCCTCGACACCGCGAAGCATACGGCCCAAAACCGGCTGCACCGGCGTATACATGCGCACGGTATGCTCATCCGAGTCACCCCGGAAGAGCGGCGCATGCATGTTGCCGATCTCCCAGCACGCATGCGCGAGCGCAATCGGATCCATGCGGTCGACTTCGACCAAATAAACCTCGGCGCTGCGCAGGCGCACGACAACCGCCACAGGCACCACGCCCGAACGGTCAATGGCGAGCACGTCGCCATCGGCAAGACGACCGCCGTCGGCAGCATCCAGCCGAACATCGACCGTGCGCCCCAGCTCCGTCGCGCCCACAAACGCACATACATCGGCCTGGTCCCAATCGAGTAGTAGCTCATCGACCTCAAAGACACCGCCCAGCTCCCGGCGAAGCAGGAGTTCATAGGACGGATCGTTGAGATTTCCCAAACATGTCGTCGAAACCAAGCGTTCAGGCATACTCTAACCCTCGACCTCGACGAGCTCGATATCAAAGTTGAGGTCCTTGCCGGCCAGCTCGTGGTTGGCGTCGAGCGTCACGGCCTCGGGCGTCACGTCAATGACGACGGCGGGGACAGGCATGCCGCTCGGCGTGGACAGGAAGAGCTTCATGCCCTTCTCGATCTGCTCGATGTTGGGAACCTGTTCGGCCGGGAAGGTCAGAACCATCTCGGGATTGTGCTCGCCGTAGGCATCGGCAGCCGGGATGTGCACGGTCTTCTTCTCGCCCACCTGCATGTCGACAACAGCGGCGTCGAAGCCCTTGATCATCTGACCGGCGCCGCAGGTGAACTCCAGCGGCTCGCCGCGATCGTAGGAGCTATCGAACTGCGTGCCGTCGTCGAGCGTGCCGCGATAATGGGTCTTGACCTTCTTGCCCTGGTTGGACATGGTAACCTCCGTGATAAGGGCGGCGCACAACGCAGGCCGCCGTGAACATATGGCGCTAACTATACCCTAGTCATACAATTCAATGACAGTTTGCAAAGAAACGCTGCAACCGGAGGAACCATGGCATATCCCGTATTTGACCTACACTGCGACACCGCCGACCGAATCGGCTGGGCCACGCTCGATCTCGACCTGCGCTTTACCGCCGGCACCGACGGTTATTTCCCCGGCGACGAAACGCATCCGCAAGATTTCGACCTCATCGAGGGCAACGCCTGCGCCATCTCGCTCGCAAAGATCGGCAACACGCCGTGGGCACAGTGCTTCGCCACGTTTGTCCCCGACGAGATTCCCACCGCCCACGCCGCGCGCTTCCAGGCGCAAATCATGGCGCATATGAGCGGCCAGGCAATGCTCAACCACGACCGCATGGTCAACGTACGCAGCGCCGCAGACATTCGCCCCGCGCTCAAGGACGGTAAGGTCGCTTGCATCCACACCATCGAAAACGCCACGTTCTTTGCCGAGGACCCCGCACTGATCGAGGTGCTCAAGAGCTTGGGCGTGCTTATGTCGTCACTCAGCTGGAACGCGCAGGGACCGCTCGCGAGCGGACACGATACCCACGCCGGCCTCACCGCCGCCGGCATCGAGGCACTTACGCAGATGGAGCACGCCGGCATGGTACTCGACGTCTCCCACCTCAACGATGAGTGCTTTGACGAGGTTGTCGCCCACGTCACGCGCCCCTTCGTCGCCAGCCACTCCAACTCCCGTGCGGTTTGCGGCGTCAAGCGCAACCTCACCGACGACCAGTTCCGCACCATTCGCGACATGGGCGGCATCGTCGGCCTCAACTACTGCAGCGAGTTCCTATCCAACGACGCAACCGACAAGACCGCCGCAGACGTCACCTTCGACCAGCTGGCGGCACATATCGAGCACTGGCTCGACCTGGGCGGCGAGGACGTCATCGCGCTCGGCGGCGACTGGGACGGTGCCACGGTGCCCGCTTTCCTCTCCGATGCCAGCATGATGCCCGAGTTCCAGAACATGCTTTCCAAGCATTTTGGCAAGACCGTGATGCAGAAGCTCTGTAGCGACAACGCGCTTGCCTTCTTTGAGCGTTATTAATTTCACATCCATTGAGCGGGCCGGCATGCCGAACGGTCGACATGCCGGCCCGTCCCCAATCTGAAGGACCGCTTTTGACGCAGCAATTTACGATTTCCATATCCCGACCGGATGGGACGCCCATCTCCGTCGTCGTTACCAAAAAGCGCGTCAAAAACTTCAACCTACGCGTCACATCAAGCGGTGAGGTCCACGCCAGCGCACCGCTCGGCGCCAGCCGCGAGCGCATCGAGGCATTTGTGAAGCGCAACAGCACCTGGATTGTCAGCCGACTTGCCAAGCGCGAGCAACATCGGGCGACGGCGCGAGAGCCGCTCAGCACCTCGTCCGTCATTGCACTTTGGGGCAAGCCCATCACGGTACAGGATGCACTCGATCACAACTTTGCATCACCCGCGCCGCGGCCCAAGCAGGCCACCTTCGCAAACTTTATGGGTACCGACGAATCGGACGAAGGCCCACAGGCCAAGCGGCGCGCAATCCTCGACGGCCTAACGTCCGACGAGCTCCAAGCCCACATCAGCCAGCTTTATACGACCGAGGTCACCGCAGCGCTACGCGACATCGTGCACGCATACGAAATCACAATGAGTGTCGCCGTTTCCCGCGTCTCCGTGCGCAGCATGAAAACGCGCTGGGGATCATGCACGCCCAAGACCGGAGCCATTCGCATCGCACGCGAACTTGCCGCTTATCCCATCGAGTGTCTCGACATGGTTGTCGCCCACGAGCTCGTCCACTTGCTCGAGCCAAGCCACAATCAGCGGTTTCACGCCCTGCTCGACAGGTACTGCCCCAACAATAGAGCGCTGTCGCAGCGGCTCAAGCAGCCACCCATAGAGACGTATTAGAACCGGTTAGCGCACGCGCTCGATCTCGACGCCGCAGCTTGCCAGGGGAAGACCGACGGGCGCCCAAGGCTTATCGAGCTTAACACGCACGCCAAGCAGCAAGGGGTAACGACGCAGCAGCATCTGGGCCACACCCTCGGCTGCCGCCTCGATGAGTTTAAACGTATGCTCGCGCAGATAGCCATCGACATCGTGGCACACCGAGCCGTAGTCAATCGAGGCGTCCAGGTTATCGTGCTCCCCCGCTGCACGCAGGTCGGCATAGAGCACCAAGGACACGATGAACTTCTGGCCCAGCGCGTTCTCTTCGGGATACACGCCGTGGTTGGCAAAGACCTCGAGACCGTCGATAGTAATGCGATCGGCATGGCGCAGATCGTCATAGCTCACGTGGGGCACCGCCGTTGCGGTGGATATTTCGCCCCTTCCACGGCGTGCGAGCTCGGCACCTTCAGTCTTGGTTGCATTCTCGGGCAGTTTTTTGTTACTCATCACGATCGTCTCCTTCGTTTAGAACCCCGACCGCGCAAACTAACTACACGCGAATCGACAGGTTCTTTTTATCATCGCTCCAGTTGCAAGCATTGCGCGCGGGGCATGCAAAGCAGGCGCGCGACGCTTTGTCGGCTGCATAGAGCAGACGCTCGAGCGGTTGGCTGTTCACGCGCAGCTTTCGATGGCCCAGAATGGCCGTCTTAATGGCTGCGGCATCGGCCGGCTCAAACGCCACGCCATCGGGCATGCCGCCGAGAATTGCATCAGCGACGCGTTCGCTTGCAACATCATGGGATATACCCGATTCATACTGTTCATCTTTGCCGATATCGTGAAGAAGTGCCGTGGCGTAGATGACCTCGCGGTCAAACTCGAGATCTTCCTCGAGATTCTTAATCCACATAATGCGAGCGACATCGAGCAGATGGTCAATACCGTGGCGGCAGAAGATGCGCCCCGATTCCAACTGCGCAATGTTGCCCAGGTGCCGCCGAAACAGCCCGTTGGCACAAATGTAATCAATGCGAGGCATGGCATCAAAGGGGGCCAGGCCCGAAGCCATGAAGCCGCGACGCGGCGTCCCCTCATCGGTCTTCGATGTAAAGTCGTTGACGACCCTCATGCTAACGGCCCAGCATCCTAAAGAACCGCTCCTCGAGCGACGGATCGGTCTCAAAGACGCCGCGGCGAGCGAGCGTCACGGTCTTGGTGCCAGGCTTTTGCACGCCGCGCATGGTCATGCACATATGCTCAGCCTCCATGAGCACAATCGCTCCCTGGGGAGCGAGATACTCCATGAGGGCGTCGGCAACCTGCGCACACAGCTGCTCCTGCAGCTGCAGACGGCGGGCATAAACCTCAACCGTGCGAGCAAGCTTAGAGAGCCCTGCGACACGGCCGTTGGGGATATAGCCAATGGTAGCCTTGCCATAAAACGGCAGCAGATGATGTTCGCACAGCGAGTAGAACGTGATGTCGCGCTCGATAACCAAATCGTTCGAAGCGACGGCAAACGTTTTGGACAGGTGCTCCTCGGCACTCTGGTCCATACCGCCGGCGATTTCGCCATACATACGGGCAACGCGCGCCGGGGTCTCCAGCAGGCCCTCCCGAGTTGGGTCCTCGCCTATGCCCTCAAGCAACAGCTTAATGGCGGCCTCGACTTTTTCCTGATCGACCATCTGGGCCTCACTTTTCCGATTTTGCGTTCGCTCTATGGTACCACGCCCTCCGGCATCGGCCACAAGCTACATAGTATGGGTCGAATAGACCGGATCATCACGCCAGAGCTCAACAGCATCGCAAAGCGCAACGTTCTCGCGCTCGGCACGGGCGCGCGTGGCGTTCATATCGATCACACGCTGATTGCTCGAACCCCTAAAACGAAGCGAAATATCGTACAGGTCCTGAACAAACGGACCGTCTACCAACATATCAAGACAGGCAAGGATACGGTCCGTGACCTCGGTATGATGACGGCCACCCGGCATGAGCTCCTCGAGCACATCACCGGTAAAGCACCAAATAGTCTTTCCCGACTCTACCGGATAGGCAGCGCGAACACGCTCGATAAAGTCAACAAGCCCCGCCTGATTCTCGGGTTCCATAGGCTCGCCGCCCAAAATCGTCAGACCGTCAATAAAGGGGTGATCGAGGCTCTCGATAATCTTATCCTCGACGGCACGATCGAAGGGCTCACCCGCAGTAAAGTCCCACGCGACAGAGTTAAAGCAGTTCTTGCACCCACGACGGCACCCGCTCACAAACAGAGAAGTACGGACGCCTTCCCCATCAGCAATGTCGAAATACTTAATGTTCGCGTAGTTCATAGGTAACCTTTCTGGGGGTCTGGAGTATATCATCCCGTCCTCAAACAGCTTCGCTCGCTGCGCTCGCTGCAGAACTGCGGGCGGGACGATATACTCCAGACCCCTCGCGAGCGATACTCGGTGAACGAAGCGAACATCGAGCATAGGGTTCGAGGTCTAATAAATACTGAGTTGCAGCTCAACCGACTTCGCAAGCAAAGCGTTGTTGCAAGTCAACTCATTTCCGCTAAGAACTTCGAGGAGTGAGCAGGCCTCATGCTGCATCTCAGCTACGTCAACTTGGCCGCCCCGTAGCGAGGCCCCGGACCTTTGCTCGATATGAGTTCCGCACGAACAGGAGGCGCCAGTGGCGCCTCCGTCGTGAGCCAGGACTGTCCGAAATAGCGAGTAAAGGTCCGGGGCCTCGCTACGGGGCGGCCTGGGATGGTTATTAGAGATGCAGCACGCGGTCGCGGATCTCCTCGGTTCGACCCTGGTTCCAGAACTGGGTACCGATGTAGCCGCACGTACGACGAGCGACGTTCATCTTCTCCTGGTCACGATTGCCGCAGTTGGGGCACTCCCACACCAGCTTACCGTCGTCCTCGACAATGCGGATCTCGCCGTCGTAGCCGCACACCTGGCAGTAGTCGCTCTTGGTGTTGAGCTCGGCGTACATGATGTTGTCGTAGATGTACTGCATCACGCGAATGACAGCCTTGAGGTTGTCCTGCATGTTAGGAACCTCAACGTAAGAGATAGCACCGCCCGGCGAAAGCTGCTGGAACATGCCCTCAAACTTAAGCTTGTCGAATGCGTCGATCTCCTCGGACACGTGGACGTGGTAGCTGTTGGTGATGTAGCCCTTGTCCGTCACGCCCGGGATAATGCCAAAACGACGCTGCAGGCACTTGGCGAACTTGTAGGTCGTCGACTCAAGCGGGGTACCGTACAGCGAGAAGTCAATATCGCTTTCGGCCTTCCACTCGGCGCACTTATCGTTCATACGCTGCATGACGGCCATGGCAAAGGGCGTGCCCTCCTTCTCGGTGTGGCTGTGGCCCGTCATGTACTTGACGCACTCATACAGGCCGGCATACCCCAGGCTGATGGTGGAATAGCCGCCCACGAGCAGCTTATCGATCGTCTCGCCCTTCTTCAGACGCGCCAGGGCACCGTACTGCCAAAGAATCGGTGCGGCATCCGAAAGCGTACCCATCAGACGCTCATGACGGCACAGCAGGGCGCGGTGGCACAGCTCAAGGCGCTCGTCGAAGATCTTCCAGAACTTGTCCATGTCCTGATGCGAGCTCAACGCGACATCGGGCAGGTTGATGGTCACAACACCCTGGTTAAAGCGACCGTAGTACTTGGGCTTGTTCGGGTCATAGTTCAGCGCGTTGGCGACATTGTTAAAGCCGTTGCCCGAGCGGTCGGGCGTCAGGAAACTGCGGCAACCCATGCAGGTGTAGCAATCGCCGTTGCCGGCGGTCTCGCCCTTCGACAGCTTGAGCTCGCGCATCTTCTTCTCGGAGATGTAGTCGGGCACCATGCGCTTGGCGGTGCACTTGGCAGCCAGCTGGGTCAGGTAGAAGTACGGGGAATTCTCGTGAACGTTATCGTCCTCGAGTACATAGATAAGCTTGGGGAATGCCGGGGTAATCCATACACCGGCTTCGTTCTTAACGCCCTCGTAGCGCTGGCGAAGCGTCTCCTCCACGATCATGGCAAGGTCGTGCTTCTCCTGCGGCGTACGGGCCTCGTTAAGATACATAAAGACCGTCACGAACGGCGCCTGGCCATTCGTGGTCATAAGGGTCACGACCTGATACTGAATCGTCTGGACGCCGCGACGGATCTCGTCACGCAGGCGATCCTCAACAACCTCGCGGACCTTTTCGGGAGATGCGGAAACGCCGAGCTCCTCAAGCTCGCGAGCGACCTCGCCGCGAATCTTCTGACGACTCACCTCAACGAACGGGGCAAGATGGGTCAGCGAGATGGACTGGCCGCCATACTGGGAGGAAGCAACCTGGGCGATGATCTGCGTCGCGATATTGCAGGCGGTCGAGAAGCTGTGCGGCTTCTCAATCAGCGTGCCCGAAATAACGGTGCCGTTCTGGAGCATGTCCTCCAGGTTCACCAGATCGCAGTTGTGCATGTGCTGAGCAAAGTAATCCGAATCGTGGAAGTGGATCAGGCCCTCATTATGGGCATCCACGATCTCCTGGGGCAGCAGCACGCGCTGGGTCAGGTCCTTGGAAATCTCGCCGGCCATATAGTCGCGCTGAACGGAGTTGACGGTCGGGTTCTTGTTGGAGTTCTCCTGCTTGACCTCTTCGTTGTTGCACTCGATCAGCGACAGGATCTTGTCGTCGGTCGTGTTCTTCTGGCGCTTCAGGCTCTGAACATAGCGATAGATGATGTAGTGGCGGGCAACCTCGTAGCAGTCGAGACGCATGATCTCGTCCTCGACCAAATCCTGGATCTCCTCGACCGAAACGGTGTGGCCCGCGTTCTCGCATGCCTCGGCGACGTTTTGCGCCGCATAAACCACCTGGCGGTCGGTTAGACGAGAGCTCTCCTCGACCTCCAAGTTGGCGGCGCGGATGGCATTGACGATCTTATCGATGTCAAAGACAACCTCGGTGCCGCTGCGCTTGATGATCTTCATCCTCTTGCCTCTTTCGCGTCGTAGCCTCATTGCGCTTCAGAGCCAAACGATGCCCGGCAGGGCTTGCCCCTGTCTTGCGGCGCCGTCGCGCAATCTGTGTTCTCGATAAACCATAAGTCCTCATGCGGACATTCCTCGCGGCCGATCAAGCGGCTCAAAGGCGTGTCCAAATGGGGTGGATAAGGTCCTCGTTCTCTGTCCGCCATCTATCATACGACAAAGACGCATCTATATCCTGTATTCTTTTTTTAGGTCAAACACAACATATAGTGTTTCAGCAGGTCAAAGCAATTGGTTATTTTGCAGACGCATTATAAATGAGGGGTTCTTGGCGAGTCGGTAAAACGTTACCAACACGGCTACCTGCATGGCAGTTATAAAACCCCCTTAGTCAAGCCGCTGACAAATCCTACTAAAACCAAGCCACTCACGCCAAAAGAATCCAAAAGATTATGCTTGACCAACATGTTGCGGTCACGCTCGGCCAGGACGTATGCAATCTGTCGGCACCCCCCTACGGGATGCGAAGACCATCGCGTACAAACCTTGGATCAATATTTGCTGGCATATTTGCCGGCATAAAACAAAACAGCCCAGAGGACATAGCCTCTGAGCTGCGAACATTTGGTGGGCGTTAGAAGATTTGAACTTCTGACCTCTTCCGTGTCAGGGAAGCGCTCTCCCCCTGAGCTAAACGCCCAAATGGAGCGGACAACGGGGCTCGAACCCGCGACCCCAACCTTGGCAAGGTTGTGCTCTACCAACTGAGCCATGTCCGCCTGCGAGGATTTAATATACGGGATGATCCACCCGAATGCAAGAACTATTTTCGAATAATTTGAAAAAAGTTCGAGCCTATGTGATGGGTACGAAAAAGCCCGGCTACCGTAGTAGCCGGGCTGTTGCGCTTGGAGCGGACAACGGGGCT
>DBFNYT010000171.1:0-4932 GCA_048425625.1 Collinsella sp.
CGCTCCGCGGCGCATGCCGCGGGCGGCGCCCCTATCGGACCACCGTGACCTCAGTTGGGATGGGCCCAGCACTGCCGCGTACTCGGTGAGCTAGAGCCAACTGTTCGTCTTCACGTCGCGTATGGCGATATTTCGGTCGTCCGGCTCGGTGATGCCGTAGCCGAACGCCTGGAGCGTCTCGATGGACTCCTGGATCCTCTGTTGGAACATGGGACCCGGATCGACCCTCGGCCCGAGGTGCCCGCGCCAAAGGCACGGCGTGGCGCGCAGCATGTTATGGATTTTGGTGATGGGCTCGATGTCGGCGTAGACGTTGAGCGTCGCCATGGCGTCCTTGTGGCCGAGGATCGATTGGAGCGCCTTGATATCGCCGCCTTGGCGGATCCACTGCGTTGCGAACGTGTGGCGAAGGCCGTGGAACGTGATCAGCTCGTCGTTGGTGCCCATGAGGCCGTTGGTCTCCGAGAACGTCTTGAACGCCCTGCGGATATAGCTTGTCGTCGCGAAGGTCGCGCCCGGCTCCGACAGGATGTAGCAGTCCCCGATCTCGACCGCCCCGGTAAGGCCGCGCAAGCGCAGCTTTCCGCAGTCGATCTCGTGGGTCTCCTTCAGGAAGGGGAGTAGGCCGACCGGGTCGATGGGGATACCCCTGGCGTCATGGGTCTTGGTGTCCTTGATGAACGAGCCCATCCCCTTCGCGTACGCCACCGAGTGTCTGATCGAGATCAGGCCCGTCTCGAAATCCACATCGCACCACCGAAGGCCGCAGACCTCGCCGATTCGCATCCCCGTGTGCAGGGCGAGTACGACCGCCCTCTAATCCTCGGCGGACCAATCGAGTCCGAACTCCTTTCGGGCATCCTCTTCGCTCATGACTTCGAGAAGGTCTCCAGGTTGGCAACGAAGGGCGAGGCATAGCTGCTCGAGCGTGTTGAAACGAATGCCGCGAATATGCCCTTTTTTAATACGGGACAGGTTCACGGGCGTGGTTCCAATCCTTTCGGCAAGTTCGTTCGAGGAAATCTTTCGCTCGGCCATGATCTTGTCGAGGCGAACAATTACGGGCATGACGTTTCCTTACGCAATCTCGTCGGAGTCGAGGTACAGCTCCCGAGCGTATAGGAAGAGCTGGGAAAGCATGAACAGGACGATGCCGAGAACCAGAGAGGTCCAGTCGAATGATGAAGCGATCTCCTGGGCGCCGACGGCCCCCTCGCCGCCAAACATCGAAACGGAGGTTTCGAGTGAGCCGGCGTAGAGGCTGGTGGCAGCTTGAACAATGAAGAGAATGCCGAGCACCTTCAAGCACGTCGCAGACCCTTTCTTGAAGGGGTCTGCGCTCTTGATCGTCCACACGAGAACGGCGCTGAGGATGGTCGTAGCGATACCGATGACGGCAGGGGCCAATGTCGAGATCGCAAGGGCTGGATACGCGGGGGAGTCTGCAATCACAGGGTTGTCGAGCACTTCGATTGCTGGCTTTAAGGAGAACGCCACTTGTGCGATGGCGGTGACGCAAAGGGCCGCAGAGGCTATCGCACATGCGATGCGGAAGGAATGAAGCCGGGGAGTGCGATTGTCGGAACTCATAATAACCTCCGAAGAATTTAAAAAACTCAGGTTACTTTTTAACAGTTTATGTTAAATTGACTTTGCCGGCAAGTAATCACAGCATGCTGCAACCGTAACCCCGCGCATCGGGCTGAATCGTGTTGAAACGAGCTGGTGATACGTATGTTCAAAATCTCGAAGGTGATCTTTAGGTCGCTCCTCTCCTCTAGGTCGCTCCGTGTTGCCGTTGCTGCGTTGATGGTTCTTTGTGCTTTGCCAGTCTTCAGGAGTGCGGCTGGCATCGACGGACGGGTTGAATACCTCGAGTCGGGAATAACCCGCGTTGAGCAGGAATTGTCAGCATCCTATGCGGACGCGCTTGTGAATGCGGGAGAGGAGGGCGTCTATACCTCTTCATCAAGCATGCCTGCACTTCTGTACCCTCTTGACACGGGGCGACTTATCTTGGCGCCGCTCTCTCCTCTGCTTCCGTTTCTGCAGATATCGGACGGAGGGTACTCCTTTTATGACGGATCGAAGGAATACTTGCTATGGGTCGCAACGGCCGTTGCCGTCTCGTTCCTTGCCGCGCGCCTTAACAAACGTGGAAAGCTCATCATCCAGGCACCGATGGGTGAGCCGGGTAGGCTTGTTGCATCGAGCGTATGGGCGAGTGCTTTTGCAATGCTTGCCGTCTTCGCCATCAATCTTCCAGGGATAATCGCCGCGCTCGTGAAGAATGGCCCGGGCTCGCCGTTCTATCCGATAGGCTACATTCAATTTGCGACTCCGGTTATCAAACCGGCTTGGCTGGTGTTCGCGCAGACGACCATCTTGCAATTCTTGATGGCGGCGTTCATTTCGCTCGTCGTTCACCTTGCCGTGAAGATTGCCAATAGCCCTGCGCTTGGAATCGTGTTCGTATGTGCCCTGATGGGGGTGACGATGGTTCCCGGGTATTACGGAAGATCCATGGCTTTACGTGAATTCGCCCTGTTAAATCCCCTTACGTATGCAAACACCGAGTTGACCGTAGGCGCCTATAGCCCGTACCCGACAACGCAGATAGTGAATCTGCCTGGACTTTGCTTCGAGCGTGGCGCGATTGCCCTCGTATGCGCAATCGGGATCGAGGTGCTGGCAATTAGCCTGCTTTGCGTTGCTGGAAAGAGCGGCTGCGCGTGCCCGATATCCCCGATTTGTCTTGAGAGAGGTTCCTTCACTGCATCGAGAACGGCAACTCGTTCGAGCGCTTGTGCCTCCGCCGTTGCATACGTAAGAACGATGGGGAAACTGCTCCTGCATTCTCCCGTCCTCGCCGTATGCGCGGTTGCAATGTCGACGGCGATGCTGGTCCCGGCTCTGGTTGAGATGTTTCCCGACACCGATGGCGTTTCCGCTGGTCGGTATAGGGATGGCGAGCTTCGTTCAATAGATCGGTATCTAGAGCGCGACGCTGCGAATATGGACGCCGAGGGCAAAACGGCCCTGGAAAACATGCGAGATGCTCTTTCGGGTTTCGTGTATGCACCTACGCCTGCGGAGGGGTTTCGAAGCCTTGCGACATACGAGCGCGCTCGAGGCGAGCTGAGCGCGGCAGATGCGACCCTCCTGCAATCGATTGGAATCGAGCCAGAGACTCCTTCTCGTGCGGAGGCGCGCGCCCTTCTGCTCGAGTCGATCGCAAGCTTGCCGGACCCCAAGGTTTACGAATTGAGTACGAAGATGCCCCCGTTAATCCTTCTTTCGTATCTCCAGGCAGCGCTTCCTTCCTTGTTTTGGCTGTTGCCCGTGGTTGTCACATCGCTTGCGTGCACCTACCTGCGGTGCCGTTCCCTTCTGGTTTTCCAAGTCCCCGCAACAGCGCATGTGCGTTTTCTGACGGCTGTTGCGCTGTCTCTCCTGCTTGGCCTGGCGCTGCTTTTGGTGTCGATGGTTCCCGCTGCGGTTGTGTCCTTGATTAAGAACGGTGCGGGTTGATCGGAGTATCCCGTCGCTCTCATTCGGGCGGGAGCTTCGACAACGTCCATGGTGGGGGAGGCGGTGTTGTGCAGTATTCCGTTGCTGGTCATGGCATACGGCGTGATTTCCGTCGTCGCTGCGTTGACAGCAGCGATTAGCCGCAACCCCGTTGTCACCGGGGTGGTTTGCGCGGTTCTCCTGGTGTTGGGTTCGTTGAGCGCTCATGTTGAAAGCGCGGGCATGGGCGTCGCGCTGCTGGCTCCATTCGCCTCGTTTGATCCCGCTTCCCAGGTGGGGACGATTGGGTTCCTTGGGCGAGGGACGAACGCGATGCCTTTTGGAGAGGTCGTCGGCGCATCGGGCGCTCTGCTGGTGGTTTTGGGCGCCGTATCTCCGTTGATGGTGCGCCTGAGTGTTCCAAAGATCGAAAGGGGATGATCTCGATGATTGGCCTTCAAACGCTGACGATCTCTTATGGAAAGAAGGTGCTCGTAGATTCGGTGGACGCTGAGTTTGCCCCGGGTACGGTCTACGGTCTCGTCGCTCCGAACGGGCATGGAAAGACGACGTTGCTGCGTGCGATGGCAGGTTTGCCGGGTCCTCGCGTGGACGGGAGCATCGTTCTGGATGAGGTGCAGGGTACGGGTGCGAGAGAGGTCCGTTCTATGATCTTCTATGCACCTGGTGAGGGGACGCTGCTGTATCCCGGATTGCGTGCGGAAGATCACCTCAAGATGGTTTGCGATATGTGGCCGCATGCTCGCGATATCGAAGAGATAGTGGAACAAACGCAGATAGGCGAGTTCGCGAAGATGAGGATCCGCACTCTGAGCCAGGGCATGAAGCAGCAGCTTACCCTGGCGATTGCGTATGCGACGGGTGCGCGGTACCTTCTATTAGATGAGCCCATGAACGCGCTCGACCCCAGCAGGGTGGGCTTGCATTCAGAGATCCTCAGGAAGCTGGCCGATTCTGGTACGTGCATCATCATGTCATCCCACATCTTGGATTCGGTCGATAGGCTGTGCGATGAGATTCTGTTTTTGAAGGATGGGAGGCTCATTAGAAGCATTCCGCAAGATGATGCTGCGCCGAAGTCTCCCGGATCCCATTTCGCAAGGCCTGCCGGACGCGCCGAGGGTGCGCTAAGCGCGTATCGGCGGCTCTACGGAGAGGGCGGGTAGAAATGCGAGTTAATAATCTATGTGGTCGATATGCCGTTAAACCCGCATATCGATACCGTTCAGCCATTCGCCTCGCCCCCGCCGCGCGCATCTTCATTCAATCTGTTACTTTTAATCTAACGATTCTTTGAGGAATGCAGGTGCTTCTGAATGTACTGTCGACTTCTTCTCAAACTAATCCTAAGAGACAAGGCCGTATGGATTTGTACGCTCGTTCTCGCTGCAGCCTTTTCCG
>DBFNYT010000172.1:0-8315 GCA_048425625.1 Collinsella sp.
TCACGGATGCTCTCGTGATACACGTCATCGAACGAATCGAGCGGAGACTCGATACCGTAATGATGGTAGTACCACCAGTAGCAGGGATAATTGTCATAGAAGCCGTCAGCCTCGCGCACCTCGGGCGGCACGGCCTCGGCCAGCTGTCGCAGCGCTTCCTTGGAAACACCCAGCGCCACGCCCATCACCAGCAGCTTGTTCCACAGCACCAGATCGCCGGGGACGGCTTCCTTTAGACGAGTGAAGTCCTCGAGCCAATGCTTAAGTGCCTTGCAGCGAGCCGCCACCTCGGCGCCCTCCGGCGTAAAGCGGCGGAACGTAAGGCCCACGCCGATACCCACCAGCACAATCGGCACCGAGATAACCGCGGCGATAATGTTCGCCTGCGCGCCGTCGGTAAAGAAAATGGATCCAATAGGAATAAAGGCAATTAGAATGCCCAGGACCAGGCCAAACACCATTGCGACAATGCCGTCCGAGGCAACGTACTCGCTATCGGCCAGCTTGCCCTTAACGGTGTTCTGATAGTCCTCGAGCTTGTCGCCCACGGGTGTAGCATGCTGCTTGACGTAGTGCTGCAGCTCGTCGAACGTGCGCGAGCGATCGCCGTTCTCGTCAGGCTTAGCACCGGCAAAGAAGACCTTGAGCACCATGTGGTCAATGCCCTTGGCCGACTTCCAGCCCGCATCGCTCACCGTCACGCGATACGTCTGCTCTTCTTTTTCACGCCCCAACAGACCCTTCTTGGCCTTGGTCACGGTCGCCTGCTCCAGCTTGATCACACGGTCGTCAGTGAGCTTCATGAGCGTGGCGATATATGCCTGATCGGGCACCTCGTTCCAGCTCATGAGGGCCGAAAGCACGGCGGGATGGTCGGCCGAGGGCACATCGCGGAAATATTCGTCCTGGAAAAGCGGCTTGGGCTTGCGCTTGCGCAGCTTGAGCATAACGATTGTGCCGGTAAAGGCCACCGCCGCAACAACACTTAGCACGGCAAGTGCATTGGCAATCATGCGAGCGTGAGCGCGGCGGGCGTTAGCTTCGTCGGCCCATTCCTTCTCTTCGCTCAGGATCGTTGACATGCGCTCTTCGCCCGAGACGGCAAGCTGCGGCACCCAGTCGCTGGGGAAGGCGATGCGTGCCTCGGCGAATTCGCCCTGATGCACGCAGGGAATGGTATAGGTGACCATGGGCTCGTCCTCATCGAGCGACACGTCGCCCGCCAGCGGACCGTGGCCCCATGCGCGGAAGTTATCGCCTTTGACGGCCGCCGTCCCGGCAGCGGCATTTGCGAAGCGCACTTCCATCTCGACATCGTCGGAATCCGCAGACCAGCCGTCGCCCACGAACTTCCAGTAGAGCTCGGCGGTATCGGCCCAGTTCATAACCGCACCGGTCATGGTGTAGCTCACGTAATAGATCGCGCTGTCGCCGCTCTCGTGGGGGCTGAACACCTTAATCCTTACGCCGTCACCGGCCTGCTCGACCGTGTAGACGCCAGAATCGCCCTTGTTCGCGCTATCGACTTTGTTAAACGCGGTGTCCTCTTCCTCGACACTCAGCACGTCAACGTCCGCCGTGCCGCCCTGCTGGTTGGTGCCCGTATTGATCTCCCAAAACACGCCGTTGATGTCGTCGTCGAAATCAAACTGGCGTCCCTCGACAACGGTCAGCGATCCATCGGCCTCGACCGTGGCGCTGATGTAGGTTTGGGTCATGGAATAACCGTCGGCGTGTGCGGCGGCGGGCAGTAGCAGCAATGCAAGCGCGACGAGTGCGCAGACGGAAGCAAATCGCGCAAACAGGCGGCGCTGCCGGCTGACTTTGGCGGCGAGGGTGTTCATAGGCACATCCTTTGTCTGTAAAACCAACAGCGCCATTGTCCCACGTTTGCGGGTACGCATGACGAACATCTAGGCGACCGGAGCGCCAAACGGGATGAAAGTCACGCCCGCGGCCGGCACCTGGGGACATTCCTTATCTGCCGGCAATCTGGAACACTCCTTGGCATAGCCCGCTCCGGCAATAGATACCACTTCATAGCTCCGTCACAGGTGTAGCGGCTTTGTGTTGCCGCGGCGTAAGCCGATTAAGCTGGCGAGCGAGGGGCATAAAGCAGTTGAGCGAAAACGGTTTGCCCCTTTGCCGTTCGCTTGAGGATCATGTCCCCCTTTTCCGCGGAAACCCCGGCAGTTGCGAAGAGCTGCCGGGGTTTCTGTCGTTTGAGGGGTTGAAGGGGCTGAGCTTGGGGCGGTAATCGAGGTGTTGAGCGGTGCCCGCCGCGCACAACACGCAGCCTCGGCAACTCGCGAGCATCGACGACGCCCCCCACCTCACCCCGCGCTATACTCGTCCGCATGGATATCAACGCATGCAACATAGCAACACACGCCGTGGCCACGTCGACGGCGTCCAACAGCAAGCTCGCCCCCGCCCTCGCGCCCGTCGTGGGGCGCTTTGCCCCGTCGCCCTCGGGCCGCATGCACCTGGGCAACGTGTTCAGCTGCCTATGCGCGTGGCTTTCGGCCCGCGGCCAGGGCGGCAGTATCGTGTTACGCATTGAGGACCTGGACGATCGCTGCAAGCGCCCCGAACTTGCCGCCCAATTGATTGACGACCTGGCCTGGCTGGGGCTGGAGTGGGACGAAGGCCCCTACTACCAGCACGACCGCCTAGACCTGTACGAGAGCGCCTTGCGCCGGCTGAAAGACGCCGGCCTCACCTATCCCTGCTTTTGCACACGCGCCGAGCTCCACGCCGCAAGCGCGCCGCACGCTAGCGACGGCACTCCCATCTACCGCGGCGCCTGTCGAGATCTTTCTGCCGAAGAGGTCGCCCGCCGCAGTGCCCTACGCGCCCCGGCCACACGCCTGCGCGTGCCCACCGTCGATGACCTCGTGGACGACGTGGTCGAGTTTGTGGACCGCACGTACGGCGCCCAATGTGAGGCGCTCGCTGCCGAATGCGGCGACTTTTTGGTGCGCCGCAGCGACGGTGTGTTTGCCTACCAGCTGGCCGTGGTGGTCGACGATGCCGCCATGGGTATCACCGAGGTCGTGCGCGGATGCGACCTGCTGGGTTCCACGCCGCGTCAAATCTATCTGCAGCATCTACTGGGACTGCCCACGCCGCGCTACGCGCACATTCCGCTTCTCATGTCACCGGACGGTCGCCGCCTTTCCAAGCGCGACCGCGACCTCGACTTGGGCGAACTCCGCGCCCGCTTTGGCACGCCCGAAGCGCTGCTCGGCTGGCTCGCCGGACAAACAGGCATCGCGCCGGACACCACGCCGCGTACAGCCGAGCAACTGGTTGAGCACTTTAGCTGGGACGTCATCCGCAAGCACAGGGAGAACATCGTTATGGGTGGAGACCTTTTGCTGTAAGGAGCCCGTCAACTAATGGCATCTCCCGTCTCCGTCCCCCTCTTTCGAAGAGCGCCTCCTTCTGCGTCTTGTTTTGTACGGAATAATTCCGTACAATAACGCAAAGGAGGTTTTGCCATGCCAACGATTGAGAAACAACGCCGTATGGATCTAAGGCTGACCGAACGTCAACGCCTTACTTACGAGCGCGCCGCGGCATTGCGCGGGCAGACTCTCACCCAGTGGGCCACGGCCCACCTTGACGAGAGCTCCGCACGCGACATCGCCGAGGCGTCAACAACCTATCTTTCTCCCGATGGGTTCGATGCATTTTGCGAAATGCTCGACTCCCCTATGCCTGAAGCCACAAAAGCGCTGCTTGACCGTAAAGCAGTTTGGGAATGAGCGCGTTTACCAAGCCTGTTCAACTCCCTGTTGGTCAAGACATCGAGGCATTCCACTGCGGAAACACTCTCGTCGATGGATGGGCCAAAAACAGATCAGCCTCAGCGCGAAGAAGAGGGTCCGCGGTTATATACGCGTCATATTGTGATGGCACTGTCGCTGGGTTTTATACGCTGTGCACGCACTCCGTGGCTCGTGAAAATGTCGACGGGGGATGGTTCGTGCGAAACTCACCCTCCCAAGTTCCCGCAGTCCTGCTTGGGATGATGGGAGTCGATGAGAAATTCAAGGGACTTGGTCTGGGAGCATCGCTGCTCAAAGATGCCATTGAAAATGCCTTGAAAATATCTGCCTTGGCAGGCGCGCGGGCTTTGATTGTCGACCCAGTAGATGACGAGGCGGCAGCATTCTATGCGCATTTTGGCTTCACCACCCTACCTGGCACCAACCGAATGGCGCTGAAACTCTAGACTGGCAGGCATTATCTCTTCCAGCCGCTAGCATGACTCAAGTTACCCTACAGATAATGGTTATTGTTGAAATGTAGGGTAACTGCCCAAGGCATCGTATGAAGCTATGCCCCCCTACGCAACGTCCCAGGGTTGGAGTTTGTCGCCCAGGCGGACGATGCGGTCGTAGAGCACGGTGTGGCGCTCGGCCGGGTTGGCGTCGCGATGAAAATGCCCGTAGTACCAGCGCTTGTAGTCCAGGCGGTCCTCCAGCTCGTCAAAAAACGCCGTAAGCCGATCGACGTCGGGACGGTTCCAGCCAGGCACCGGATAGAGCGTGGGCGAGAGCATGCGCGTGGAGCAGGTATGGGTAATCACGTAGTCGACCTTCCAGCCCACACTGTCGAGCTTCGCCCGCGCCTCACCAAAGTTGCGCTCGTCCGGAAGCTCCTGCGGCCACCAACTCGAATACGGTATGCGGTATTCCTTGTCCACGCTCGTGGCGCCGCCCATGGTAAAGATCGTTGAACCGTCGAGTTCAAAGACCTCGCCGCGCGTCAGGCGCCGTATGGGCGAAGTGTCCGATAGGCGCTGCGTCAGCCCGCCATGCCATAGTTCCATGGGGCGCTCTGCCCAGTGATCGAAGCGCTCGTGATTGCCGTCGACAAAGAGCACCGTGTAGGGGCGCGACTCCAGCCACGCGATATCGGCGCATTCCTCGGCAGAAAAATCCCACGGAAAGCCAAAGTCGCCGGCAACGATGAGGTAGTCGTCACCGGTAAGGCTGTCCCCACGCTCCCAGTCGCGGAGCTTTTGCATGTCAACGCCGCCGTGGACGTCGCCTGTCACATAGACCGTCATCGGACCACCACCTTCCTCTTATATGCCTCGAGCTCGTGCTCAATCTGCTCGTCACCCGTGGCATTGACCCACCACGGCCACTTAACGCAACACACCGGCTCATCTACCTGTGCAAACCACGCCTTGAGCTCGTCCAGGCTCACCGGCGCATAATCGTTGGCATCCACGCCCACGTCGTAGCGCAGCAGCCCCTGCTTGCAGTTGAACTCGTTATACGCGCTGCCGCAACTATGGATATGCCCATGCAGATGCCAGCCGCCATGCGACATGCCCTGCCAGTCAACCATGGGATAGTGGCTCAGCACGATTTTCTGGCGGTCGATCTTGAGCACGCAGATGGGCGGCTCAACGATAAAAGCACCCGCCACCGCGGGCTGTGACCAATCCTTGTCATGATTGCCGGGCAGCAGATGAACGCGCTTGCAGGCAATCCTTTTGCGTAGCTCGTAGGCATCCTGGGCCGTCATCTTAAAGCTGAAGTCGCCTAGGATATAGAGCTCGTCGTCCGCGGCAACCTTGCTATTAATGCCGTCGATGATGGCGTCATTCATCCGCGCAACGGTCGACCACGGCCTGCCGCTGAACCGCAGCATGTTCTCGTGCCCAAAGTGGGTATCGCTGGTAAACCAAATCATGGGGACCTCCTAACGCTCTTGCCTAGAATAGTCGCTCGCCGTCTCGCCCAATCCATCGGCACGCTGCGTTTCGATCGGCACAATATCTTGGTAGATAAGACGATACTTGTCGTCGCGCCATTCGTCGTCATGGTAGTGACCAAAGAACCAGGTGCGATAGTCGAGGCGACCATCGAGCTCACCCAAAAAGTTCTGCAGCGAATCATCGTAGAACTCACGGTTGCACTCCATGCACAGCTCATCTGCCAGATCGACCGGTGCCTCGTGGGTCACCACATAGTCGACCTTCCAGCCCACACGGTCGAGCGAAGCGTGGCAATGCTCCATCTCGCTCTCGTTTGGCATTTCCTCGGGCCACCAAGTCTTTCCCTCCTGGCGCCATTGCTTGTCGTGGCTCGCGGCGCCACCCATGGTAAGAACCGTGGTCCCCGCGATGTCGAACACCTCGCCGCGCATCAGGTGCAGCACGTGCGGGCGCACCTCATGGACGAGGCCGTCGTTCCACTCCCGCACCGGCAGCCCCGCCAGCAGGTGATGGTTCTCGTGATTGCCGTCGACAAAGCACGTGGTCCAAGGCTTGGACTCAAACCAGTCGAGCCAGTATTTGTCGATGTTCGAGCCGCCCCATATAAAGCCGAAGTCACCGGCCACAATCACCACGTCATCGCGCGTCAGTGTTCGACCCAGCGGCCAACTGCGCGACGAGAAGCGGCTCGCCCCGTACTCGGCAATACCGTGAACATCTCCAGTAACGAAAATGGACATTCAGCAACACCTCCGCATCGCGCGGCCCAGACCAATCCGGCGCCGGGAATCAATACCAACCCCAGGCATTCCATCCCTTAGGGCTTACCCTTCGTTCTTCCATCCAAACGGGTCAAACACCCAAAAGATCAGATCGAGCACGCCGCCGGTCGCCATGGCGCCAGCAAGAGCCAAGCAAATATGCAACGAGCTTACGCTTCGGAGCACGTCGAATGGCCCCAGAACGGCCACCAGCCCAACCGCCGCGCCAGCCAGACACAGCGCGAGACACGGCCCCGCGTCCTTTACGCATTTCTTTGCGAGATGCTTTGCGTTGTCACTCATTACTATCGAACTCCTTAGAGGGTCGTTGCTTTGATTCATGCCGCCGCAACAGAGCGGGACGGCATGTTAAGTTTCACATGTCGCGCGGACACGATTGAGTTACCCCACATATAGCCCAATTTGATAGAATGTAGGGTAACTACTCGGAGGGGAGGCCCTGTGTCCGTCTTAGAAGATGTCCTAGAAGAGGAATACGCACGCTCGAGCCGCCTCTTGGGGCTCATGGAGCAGGAGATCGGCCTCCTTCCAAAGGGCAGCATCCGCATGCGAAACATAAAAGGTCACGAATACTGCTACCTCAACTATCGCGTCGGCGACAAAGTCAAAAGTGACTATGTCCCTGCTGCAGACGTTGACGAACTGCAAGCCAAAATCGAGCGCCGAAGAGCTCTCGCGGCTGCCATTAGAGAGCAGAAACGATCCCAGAAGCAGATTATACGAGCATTGGGAAGGGTGCCAGATGTTGACTGAGCAGCAGCAAGCTTTCTTAAAAGTGCTTGACCTGGTCGAGGAAGCAGGGTGCATGGATCATGTCATTCTCATCGGGTCCTGGGCGGAATTTGCCTATAGAGAAGCCGAGGTGTTGCCGGGCTTTTGTCCAAATATCAAAACAATGGATGTTGACTTCCTTGTCCGAAACCTACGGCGACCCAGCCCGGCGGCACGCTTGACCGTCCTCGCAAAAGAACGAGGCTTCTTTGTCGAATCCGACCGCATGAACGGAACAACAAAGTTACTAGATATCACCGGTCTTGAAGTTGAGTTTCTCATCGGGAAAATGGGCGCCGGAAGAGAACCCGCACTCAAAACGAACATCGGAGTGACGGCTCAGGCGCTATGGCATATGGACGTCATTTTGAAAAATACCATCGAGGTTCGCTGTTTCAACCACATCGTGACTGTTCCTGCCCCTGAGGCCTATGTAATTCACAAGATGATAATCAACGGCGAACGAGGCAAAAAGGCCGAAAAAGATGCCCATGCCGTGAATAACTTGCTCCCGCTGTTGAACGAGAAAAAGCTGGCAAAGATGTTCGGCTCACTTTCCAAAAAGGACAAAGCGCGAGTCCGTGCGTTCGCAGAAGCTCATGGCGTTGCGGAGCGTATTTGGGGAATCGCCTAAGCCGTTGGCGGGCAGCATACTGGGCAGGGCGTTTTGCCTCGTTTGAGTGCGGATGCCAGTGGCACACTTGTTCTGATGGCGGCTCGCGGAAGGCCCTTGCATCCCGCGGCGTTGTGATAGCGCTTGCCACTTTTGGTGACAATCACATTGACCGTTGAGACGTCCATGCCACGGGACTCGCCAGACATCACCATCTTTTGGCGCTCCGAAACTTGTTCGTTGGATTTTCCGCTCGAAAAACCAGAATCGCGGAAGCGATTAATGTAGCTATCGAAACATCCGTCGAACAGCAATCCCGTTGCCAAACCTGCCATGAATCCGCAGGCAATCGCGGCTTCTCCTCTAATTTGCATATGTCCCTCCCTAATTACTCCTGAGGTTAAAAACG
>DBFNYT010000173.1:0-6955 GCA_048425625.1 Collinsella sp.
CAGTCCGTATTTCACCGCAACTGCGGAGGGGAATCCGGCGCCCTTCCTGTTAGCGGGGCACGTAGCGGCCGGGTTGGGCTCCGGTGGGCTCGCCATCGCGTGCCGCCAGCACGCCGTTCACAAACACGGCCTTGGCGCGGCCATGTGCCTCAAAACCCTCGAGCGGCGTGTAGTCCACAGCCTGATGCTGCGTCGCCGCGCTAATGGTCCAGCGCGCCTTGGGATCCCACACGCACACGTCGGCATCGGCGCCCTCGGCAAGACAGCCCTTACGCGGATACATGCCAAAGATGCGCGCCGGGTTCTCGCTCATCAAGCGGCACAGATCCTCGGGACCCAGCTGTCCCTCAAAGCTCGTAGCGATCGCGACAGGACGATGCTCCACGCCGGGTCCGCCGTTGGGAATCGCGCGGAAATCGTCGCGTCCGCGGTCCTTTTGCCCGTGCAGGTTAAAGCTGCAATGATCGGTCGCAATAGTATCGATCTCGCCGGCCACAAGCGCCTCGCGCAGCGCGGCACGGTCACCGGCATGGCGCAGCGGCGGGCTCATCACGTACTTGGCGCCCGCAAAGCCGTCCTCGCCCTGCTCCAGATAGCAAGTATCGTCGAGCATCAGATACTGAGGGCAGGTCTCGACATAGATATTCTTCTGCCCGCGCGCCTTGGCGGCACGGATGGCCTCAAGACCCAGCTTGGTCGAAAGGTGCACCACATTGACTGGAGCGTCCCCGGCTAAGTGCGCCAGATACAGCAGACGACTCACGGCCTCGGCCTCGCACACGTCCGGACGGCTGAGCGCATGCCCCTCGGGCCCATGAATCCCCTGCTCGTACACGCGCTTCTGCAGTTCATTCACCAGCGTACCGTTCTCGCAATGCACGCAGAGCATGCCGCCCACGCGCTTGAGTTCCTCCAGCACCTCGAGCGTCTCGGCGTCGTCCAGGCGCAGGTGGTCATAGGCAAAGTAGGTCTTAAACGACGACACGCCCGCCTCGCGCATGGCCGAAAGATCGGCGCGGTTGCGTTCATTCCACTCGGCGAGTGCCATATGAAACGCGTAGTTGGCCGTGCAGGTTCCGTCGGCGCGGCGATGCCACTCGGCCAAGGCATCGGGCATGGTCACGCCGCGATCGGCCGTCGCGTAGTCCACGATGGTCGTCGTACCGCCGCAGGCAGCCGCACGCGTGCCGGTCTCAAAGCTATCGGCTGTCCAATCCATGCCGGTCCAGCACTGCATGTGTGTGTGGCCGTCGATAAAGCCGGGAAACACCCAGCAGCCCGCGGCATCCTCGACGGTATCGCCCTCGGCCGGCTCAATCGCCGCGGCGATCCGCACGATCTTATCGCCCTCCATGGCAAGATCGGCGCGGCGAAGCCCCTGGGGCGTCACGAGCGCGCCGTTTTTGATGATGATCATAATTGCTCCTTATTGATTTATGCAGTTGGCCACGCGATCAAAATACGAGCAGGCGGCGATATGCTCCGCTATGCGTCGCTGTCCCTTGGCGGTATCGACATCCCACAGCTCGTAGGCACGCGCCTCGACCAGCACCACGTCGGTACGCTCCTTGAGGATCGAACCGCCGCCGTCCTTGCCCTCAAGACGCATGAGCGCATCGAACAGTTCCGCCGGAAAGAGCACCGGGCTCGAAGGCTCACCGTTGCACGCAAGACGCACCGGATGCTTGCGGCCACACTCGTCAAATGCACGAACCATAGCCTCAAAAGAATCCGAACTCACGAGCGGCTGGTCGCCCGGCAAAAAGAGGTAGCCTTTCCAGTTGCGTTCGACTCCCCACGAAAGGCCCGCACGGACGCTTTCGCTGCGCAGCTCGCCATCGTGCAGCACGCACGGGCAATGCTTGTCCTCACAAATCCGGGCGACCTCGGGCCAACGCGTCGAAACCACGACATCGAAGCCCTGGGGAACCGAATCGATGGTCCGGGCAATCAGCGGCTCGCCATAGATATCGGCGAGCATCTTGTTGGAGCCAAACCGCTTGCCCTCGCCCGAAGCCATAATGACGCATCCAAGTTTCATGGTGATACCTCCCCTGAAACCATCGTACCCATAACTCGCGCCGCGGGCATCCACATCGAAAGCGCTTATCCCGCACGCCCACGATGCAAAAAGGGGGCACCCCGCCGGTTGGCAGAGCGCCCCCTTTACATGGCTTACCTCAGCCCGGCTTTAGGCCTGGAGCCAACGGGCGGTGTTACGCTCGTCGAGGGCCTTGAGGGTAGCGGCGGGATCGGCAACCTTCTGCAGGAACATCATGGCAGCGATGGCGTACGGCTTGTAGCTGGCCTCCTTGTACATGCCCACGCGGTGCATGTCGAAGACGTCGGCGTTGACCTCGCCGTGCTCGCAGGAGACACCGGAGATGTCGGCGGGCAGCGGGTGCATAAAGATGGTGTCCTGGCCGTTGGCGGTCTTCTCCATGAGTTCGGTCGTGGAGCACCAGTCCTGATGGGTGGCGTTCTGGGCGAGCAGTTCCTTCTCTAGCGCTGCGATGCCGGCGTCGTCGCCCTCGGCGTACAGGTTGGTACGCTTCTCCATGGCGGCAAACGGAGCCCAGCTCTTGGGGATCACGATGTCGGCGCCCTCGAAGGCCTCGGCCATGGTGTTGACCTGCTTAAAGGTGGTGCCGGACTCGGCGGCGTAGCCCTTGGCGCGCTCGACGACCTCGGGCATGAGGTCGTAGCCCTCGGGGTGGGCCAGGGTGACGTCCATGCCAAAACGGGGCAGCAGGCTGATCAGCGACTGCGGGCAGGACAGCGGCTTGCCGTAAGAGGGCGAATAGGCCCAGGTGACGGCAACCTTCTTGCCCTTGAGGTTCTCGAGGCCGCCAAACTCGTTGATGAGGTAGAGCATGTCGGCAGAGGACTGCGTGGGGTGATCGGAGTCGGACTGCAGGGAAATGAGCGTGGGACGGTGATCCAGAACGCCGTCCTCGTAAGCCTGCTGGACAGACTCGGAGACCTCGGCCATGTAGGCGTCGCCCTTGCCGATGTACATGTCGTCGCGGATGCCGATGACGTCGGCCATGAAGGAGATCATGGTAGCGGTCTCGCGGACGGTCTCGCCGTGAGCGATCTGGGACTTCTTCTCGTCCAGGTCCTGCAGCTCAAGGCCGAGCAGGTTGGCGGCCTTAGAGAAGGAGAAGCGCGTACGGGTGGAGTTATCGCGGAACAGGGAGACGGCCAGGCCCGAGTCGAAGATCTTGGACGAGACGTTGTTCTCGCGCAGCTCGCGCAGGGCGTCGGCGACGATGTAGAGAGCCTTGAGCTCATCGGTGGTCTTATCCCAGGTGTGCAGGAAGTCGCTGCCGTACATACCCTTAAAATCGAGGCCGTTCAGCTGCTCGACGAGCTCGGTAAACTTGGCGTCCATGTAAATGTCCTTTCTAAAGGTGAAACGATCGCAATGAGTAGATGTGCTCCGGCATGCGCGTGTGGCTAGAACATGCAGAGCGCTATGACGAGGACCCGCTACCGTTGAGGAAGCATGGGAGATAACGACCGCGGGCCCCAAGTCAACAGGGAGCGCCGGGGACACGAGCGGCCCCCGGCTCAACAAAATCGAGGAATGGGACTAATCGATCTTGTTGTTGGTCAGACCGGCGCGGAACACGGTGGCGTCGCCATCGGCCTGGCTCGGATCGTAGAGGTTCAGGGCAGCCACGTACATGGCGGCAGCGGTGACCAGGTCATCCTTGTAGGTGACCTCGTTGGGGGCGTGAGCCTGAGACTCGGCACCCGGGCCAAAGCCCACGCAGGGGATGCCGTAACGGCCCTGGATGGAGACGCAGTTCGTGGAGAAGGTCCACTTGTCGCACAGCGGGCGACCGGTGCGCTTGTCCATGCTGGGCTCGCAGCCGATGCGCTCGTCACCAAACATGGCCTTGTGGGCGTCGACGAGGGCCTTGACGTGCGGAGCGGTCTCCTTGTTGATCCACGTGGGGAAGTAAGCCTCGGTCTCGTAGACCTCGCCGGTCCAGGACGGACGGTCGTACATGTACATGGAGACCTTCACGTCGTCACCGTACTTCTTGGCTGCCGGCAGGTTGCGGATCTCGTCCAGGCAGGACTCCCAGGTCTCACCGGCGGTCATACGACGGTCGATGGAGATGGCGCAGGAGTCGGCCACGGCGCAGCGGCTGGGGCTGGTGTAGAAGATCTGGCTGACGGTGCAGGTGCCGCGGCCCAGGAAGCGGGCATCCTCGAAGTGCTCGGGATTGTACTTGGGGTCGAGCATCTTGACGAGACCCTTGATGTCGGTCGACTCGTCGCAGCCGTTGTTGTTGAGGGCGCGGACGTCGGCGATGATGTCGGCCATCTTGTAGATGGCGTTGTCGCCGCGGTCGGGAGCGGAGCCGTGGCAGGAGGTACCGTGAACGTCGACGCGGATCTCCATGCGGCCGCGGTGACCGCGATAGATGCCGCCGTCGGTGGGTTCGGTGGAAATGACGAACTCGGGCTTAATGCCATCCTTGTTGTAGATGTACTGCCAGCACATGCCGTCGCAGTCCTCTTCCTGGACGGTGCCGACGACCATGATCTTGTAGCCCTCGGGGATGAGGCCCATGTCCTTCATCATCTTGGCAGCGTAGGTAGCAGAAGCCATGCCGCCCTCCTGGTCGGAGCCGCCGCGGCCGTAGATGATCTCGTCGGTCTCGTAGCCCTCATAGGGATCGGCGTCCCAGTTCTCGATGTTGCCGATGCCGACGGTGTCGATATGGGAGTCGATGGCGATGATCTTGTCGCCCTCGCCCATAAAGCCCATGACGTTGCCCAGGCCGTCGACCTTGACCTCGTCATAGCCAAGGTTCTCCATCTCGGCCTTGATGCAGGCAACAACCTCACCCTCCTCGCAGGACTCAGAGGGGTGGGAGATCATAGCGCGCAGGAAGCGGGTCATATCAGCACGATGGGACTCAGCAGCAGCCTTGATAGCGTCGAAATCGAGTTCTTTAGCCATTGTTCATAACCTTTCAAACGAAGGAATCTACCTGTGAGGTGGCGGAGCGATACCTATTTACTCCGCCCCAACGATTAGCAAGTGGGATATTCGCCTTCCCAAACAATGCGGCGATACTGGTCGGGATCGGTGTCGCCCTCGGTGGAGAAGCAGAGCACGGAGCTCGTCTTGTCCAGGCCGATGAGCTCCTTGAGCTCGGCGTACTCGGGATCGAGCATGAGGGTCTCGACCAGGCCGGTGGTCACAGCGCCGGACTCGCCGGAGATGACGCGCGGGTCGCCCTTCTCGGGAGCGCCCAGGGTGCGCATGCCGCGAGCGGTGACCCAGTCGGGGCAGGACACGAAAGCGGTGGTGTGGTTGCGCAGGATATCCCAGCCCAAAATGTTGGGCTCGCCGCAGCACAGACCGGCCATGATGGAGGGCATGTCACCGTCCACGATGCGCGGATCGCCGTCGCCGGCGGCAGCGCCCTTGTACAAGCAAGCGGCAGGCGCGCACTCAACCACGACGAAGGTGGGCGGGTTATCGGGATACAGGTTGGTGAAGTAGCCCACCACGGCGCCGGCGAGCGAACCCACGCCAGCCTGGACAAACACGTGCGTCGGGCGGTTGATGGCCATCTCGCGCAGCTGCTCGGCAGCCTCGGAAGCCATGGTGCCGTAGCCCTCCATGATCCAGGACGGGATCTTCTCGTAGCCCTCCCAGGCGGTGTCCTGAACGATGACGCCGCGCTCGCAGGCGTCGGCCTCGGCGGCGGCCATGCGCACGCACTCGTCGTAGTTGACCTCTTCGATGGTCACCGTTGCGCCCTCGGCGGCGATGTTATCGAAGCGGGGCTTAGTGGAACCCTTGGGCATGTGAACGACGGCCTTCTGGCCCAGCTTGTTGGCAGCCCATGCCACGCCGCGGCCATGGTTACCGTCGGTGGCGGTAAAGAAGGTGGCCTGGCCAAAGTCCTCGGCCAGCTGATCGGAGGTCAGGTAATCGAAGGTGCAGTCGGCAACGTCCTTGCCGGTCTCGTCGGCAATGTAGTTGGCCATGGCAAACGAGCCGCCCAGGACCTTAAAGGCGTTGAGGCCAAAGCGATAGCTCTCGTCCTTAACGCACAGGTTGGACAGGCCCAGGCGCGCGGCCTGGCCGTCCAGGCGGGCAAGCGGAGTGACGGTGTACTGGGGGAACGACTGGTGGAAGGCACGGGCCTTCTTCACGTGGTCGAGACTCATGATTCCCAAGCGCTTGTCATCGCTCTTGGGCATCGTGTTGCCCGCCCACTGGATCTTATCGGCCATACGGTGAACTCCTTAAGTCCTCTCTTGCCGGCCCCCGCATACGCGTTTCAGCCCGATCCCATTCACACGGCTGAACTTTTATGTGGATGCCAAACAAAAAGTTTGTTAGTAATGTTCTATCACACTTTTTGATTGGCATACCTAACGAATTGTTTGTTGCCGTAATCGGTACCTTTTCGCCGCCGAACGGTCACACAACGCAGCGACGCTTTCGTTATTTGCGAACAGGTGTGGTTTATGGCACAGTGAGCCCAAACTAATTTTTAGGAAGGTACCCATGACCCCCGCACAGATTGAGTTTTACAAGCGCCTCGCACACGGCCTGGCGCTCCAATTTGGCCCCAACTGCGAAATCGTCGTCCACGATCTGGAGACCGATGACGTGGACCACTCCATCGTAGTGATTGAAAACGGCCACGTCAGCGGGCGCAAACTGGGTGACGGCCCCAGCCATATCGTGTTTGAGTCCATGCACGAGGGCGCCACCGATGTACACGACCGCGAGCCGTACCTCACTAAAACCACCGACGGTAAGCTGCTCAAATCGTCGACGATCTTTATCCGCAACGACGAGGGCAAGCCCGTCGGCATTTTGGGCATCAACTTTGACATTACGCTTATGAAGGCTTTTGAGCGTTCGCTCGACGCCTTTACCGGCACCGGCGGCTCGGGCTATACCGAGCCC
>DBFNYT010000174.1:0-7901 GCA_048425625.1 Collinsella sp.
CCGCCGCCGATAACGGCAACGTTGCGCTCGCCGTCGTTGGCGATGGCCTGGGCGCGCAGCTTGGGCAGCACGGCGGTCATGGCCTCGCGGGCGGCCTTGAGCTTGCTGGCGCGGATCTGGGCGCCCTCGGGCTCGTAGAACGCACGCTCGCAGGCACGGGCGCAGGGATGCGGGCAGATGGTGCCGGTAATGAACGGCAGGGCGTTGCGCTCGATGATGATGTTGAGTGCGTCCTCGTAGCGGCCCTCGTCAACAGCCGCCAGGTAGGCGGGAATATCCTGCTGGATGGGGCAGCTCGTGCGGCACGGCGTGGTAAAGCAGTCGGAAAGCGGGCTCTTGCCGGCGACCTTGCGGTCGGGCAGCGGACGCAGCGGCTTCTTGTAGAGCGGGTTGGTGAGCGAGTCAGCCTGGATCGCAGTCACAGCCTCGAGAGAGACGCCCGCGAACGGCTTGCCGTCCAGATCGCCAAATTCGCCGGCCATCTGACTAAAGCGCTCGTAGCCACCGGGCTTGAGCACGTCGGTCGCCAGGGTGACGGGCCAAATGCCGGCATCGTACAGGGCGCGGATGTTGTAGACCGTGGCACCGCCGGAGTAGCTGATGCGCAGCTTGCCGTCAAACTGCTCGGTAATGCGGCGGGCAGCCTCGATGGTCAGCGAGAACAGCGAACGGCCGGACATGTACATCTCGGTAGAGGGCAGCTCGTTCCTCGTCACGTCGACGGGGAACGTGTTGGTCAGCTTGACGCCAAACTCCAGGCCGCGCTCGGCGCACAGGGCGATCAGGCGCTCGAACATAGGCACGGCATCGGCCCACTGCAGGTCCTCGCGGAAGTGCGTGTCATCGAAGACGATGTAGTCAAAGCCCAGCTCGTTCAGACGCTGACGGGCAAACTCATAGCCCAGCAGTGTGGGGTTGCACTTGATGTAGGTGTTGAGGCCCTTCTCGGTGATCAGATAGGTCGCGATGCGCTCGATCTCGGCCGGCGGGCAGCCGTGCAGGGTAGACTCGGTGATGGAGTTGGAGACGCGTGCCGGGATGGACTCGACGAACGCGGCGTCGACATGCTCAAACTTGTCCAGGTTGGCGAGCGCCCATGCGCGGCACTCGTTCCAGACGTCGGAGCCGCTGGCGTCCTTCATGCCCTCGATGTAGGCGTCGACCTTGGGGCTCTTGATGCCCTCCAGGTCATAACCCACGGACATGTTGAAGACAAAGCCGTCCGGGCTGCCCAGGCCGTACTCGCGAGCGATCAGGTGGCAGGCAAACCATGCCTTCACGTACTCGGCAAAGGCCTGCGGAACCTCGAGCTCGGTCGACCACTCGCAGTTGTAGCACTCGTCCTGCGCCACGATGCAGGGCTTGTTCACACACTTGGAGAGCTCCTCGCCGTCCATAACCTGAACGGTCTTAAGCTCAAAGAAGCGGGAACCGGCCACATAAGAGGCCACGATGTTCTGGGCAAGCTGCGTGTTGGGACCGGCGGCCGGGCCAAACGGAGTCTCGATGCGCTCGTCAAAAATGGGAAGCGCGCCCTCCTGGTTGGTCGTGACCATCTTGCGCACGCCAAAGACGGCGCCCTGAGTCTTGTGCTCCTCGATGATCCAGTTCATCAGCTGCGAAAACGGGATCGGCCTCATGATGTCGCTCATAGTGAGCTCCTCTCTGTAACGCCCGGCGAGACCGCGCGGCGGGCGCAAATACGGTGTAGCGCTAGCACAGCGCCGGCGACCCCGCGGAGGTCGCCTATACGCGCGTCGAATGCGGCGAAACACCCGACGCGCGTGAATCTACTTGTGAATTAGTAGGTGCAATCGTTGAGCGTGCTCCAGAGCTTCTTGGACTCAGCCATGGTCCACGCGTTGATCTTGTCCTCATCAATCCCAACGAACTCGCGATCCTTGTACAGGACGCGGCCGTTGATGATGGTGGTGCGGCAGTTTTTGCCCATCATGCCAAAGAGCATGTGGCCGTCGATATTCTCCTCGCTCAGCGGCGTAAAGGGCTTGTAGTCCATAACGATAACGTCGGCGGCAGCGCCGGCCTCGAGCACACCGAGCTTGCGATCGAAGTACTTGCTCGCCATCTTGGCGTTGTTCTCGAACAGCATGGTCATGGCCTCGTACCAGCCCACGTTGGGCATGGCGGCGTTGTGGCGCTGAATGATCAGGAAGACCTTAAGGCTCTCGAGTATATCGTGGGTGTAGGCATCGGTGCCCATGCACACGGGAATACCGCGGCGGAAGAACTCGAGCACGGGGGCGCAGCCCACGGCGTTGCCCATATTGGATTCGGGGTTGTTGACGAGCCAGGTGCCGGACTCCTTGACGATATCCATCTCGGCAGGCGTCACGTGGATGCAGTGGCCCAGCATGGTGTCGGGACCCAGCAGGTTGTGCTGCAGCAGGCGCTCGACGGGGCTGATGCCGCCGCGGTTGAGGCGGGAATCCCACACGTCGTTCATGCCCTCGCACACATGGATGTGGAAGCCGGTCAGGCCGTTGTTGGCCTCGGCCATCTTATCCATGGTCTCGTCCGACAGCGTAAAGGTGGCATGCCCGCCAAACATGGCAGCGATCATGTGGTTGTCGTTATCGCGACGCTCCTTGGCGGCCCACTGGGCAAATTCGGCGTTCTCGGCAATGGCCTGGTCGCATTTTTCCTGGCCACGGCGATCGGAAACCTCGTAGCACAGGCACGAACGCATGCCCAGCTCCTGAGCTGCATCCTTAATGGTAAAGAGGCTTCCCGGGATCTCACAGAAGCTCGCGTGATGATCGAAGATCGTAGTGACGCCATCGCGGATGGAGTCCAGAATCGTGGCATAGGCGCTGGCCTTGGTGCCGTCGAGCGTCAGGTTGTCGTCGATCTTCCACCACTGCTGCTCAAGATTCTCCAGGAAGTTGGTGGGGTTGCAGCCCTTAATGGCAAGGCCGCGGGCCAGACCCGAGTAGATGTGGGTGTGGCAGTTGATGAGTCCAGGCATGATGAGGTTGCCCTGGGCATCGACGTACTCGGCATCCGGGTACTTGGCCTTGAGCTCGCACTCGGGACCTACTTCGACGATCGTATCTCCGTCAATGGCGACCGCACCGTTTGGAATGAACGGGGCCTGAGCATTGCGGGTAAAGACGGAACCGTTAGCGACCAGAAGCATAAATGCTCCCTTCAACATCAGGGGCGGGGTTTGACACCTCTGACATGGCGGAGTGCGAAGCGCCGGCCTACACCGGAAACGGGCCCTCTCCCGTCAACGCTTCACCAAAGGGACAAACCCTTTGAAGTGCGGCTTGGCACCGCATGACGTCGGCGGACGAGGCGATGCGCCCGCCGACGAATAGCACCGAATTGGTTACTTCTTGCTCTCGGGCAAGACCAGATCCACGGCAGCGTCCTTGGCAGCATCGATGTGCTGAGCCACGACCGGCGTCTGCGGAAGGATCAGGTTAAGGACAATGGCCATGATGGCGGTGGGGGTTACGGCATTGGAGCCGATGACGGTGGGCACCCAGGTGGGCATACCCTCACCGGCAAGGCAACCGCTGGCCATCCAGATACCCAGGCCAAAGACGACGGAGGTACCGACGATGGTGGTAGTGCGCTGCGTGAGGCCCTCGCGGGTGAACATGCGCACGCCGTTCATGGTGATGGTGCCAAAGACGCCGACGGTCGCGCCGCCGATGACGGGCTGCGGGATAGCGGAAAGGACGGCAGAGAGCTGCGGGAACAGGCCGGCGATGGCAAAGACGGCCGCGATGATCACAAAGACCCACTTGTTGACGACCTTGTTGGAGCAGATGATGCCCACGTTTTGGCCAAGGGCGCTGGTGGGAAGACCGCCAAGCAGGCCGCCGACCATAGAGGTGAGACCCTGGGACACGATAGCGCCGGAGAGCTCGCGCTCGGTGGGCATACGGTCGATGGAGCCCAGGCAGGCGGCGGAGACGTCACCGATAACCTGGATGGCGACCATGGGGAACACGACGGCGAGGGTAATGCAGACCTCGGGATCAAACTCGAGCGCGTAGGGCATGAGCTTGGGAAGGGCGAAGACCTGAGCGGTGGCGACGCTGGAGAAGTCGATCATGCCAAAGGGGATGGAGACGATCATGCCGACGATCATGCCAAAAAACACAGAGCCCAGCTTGAGCGTGCCCTTGCCAAAGTTGGCGAGCGCAAAGACCACGGCGAAGGTGATAAGAGCGACGCACCAGGCCTGCGGGGTGCCCCACAGCGGCGTACCCATACCGCCGGCCATATACTTGACGGCCGTGGGATACAGCGAAACGCCGATGGAGAAGATGACCGTACCGGTCACGACGGGCGGGAACAGCCACTTGATCTTGCTGTAGGCCAGACCAAAGAGGACCGCGACGGCGCCGCCGACGATCTCGCCACCCAGCAGCGCACCAAAGCTAAAGCCCGAGGCACCCATGGCCTGCAGGGCCGGCAGGAACGCGAACGAAACGCCCATGACGATGGGCAGGCCGCCGCCGATGCGACGGAAGGGAGCGAAGGCCTGAAGGGCCGTATCGATCGCCGAAAGAATGAGGGCGACCTGGATGATGTCGGTGCTCTGCTGGCTATTAAAGCCGTAGACGCCGGCCATGATGACCGCCGGGGTAATGATGCCGGCAAACGATGCCAGTACGTGCTGAAGGGCACACGGGATCATTTCCTTAACGGGAGGCATGCCTTCGCGAGTGAACAGGGCTTCAGTGCCGTTCGTAACCGTCTCCTGGGTCATTTGACCACCAATCCTCGAAGTAGTTGTTTTCGCATCTAACGCTCTATTGTGACGCAGTGCGGGGTTGAGGTTGTGCCTTCATTGCATATCGTATTAAAGATGATTCTCATTCTCAATAATAATTTTTTGTTATCAGACTATTCTTCAGCTGAAATAACGCATTTCCGCAGGTCAGGAAAGTGTCTGGTCAAAATAACATCTAACTTTTCTTTTGGTCAACCGTTTACCGCTAAATTCCTACCGTTCGTCTGCATTACGCAATGTACCTGCGGATATACGAGATGGTGGGCAGCGTGTTACCATGAGAAAAAATTGTTATGAACATTTCCGTTTTCACCCAAAGGAGTTGCCCGTGAACGAGACCGTACGCCGCTTTTTGCCGATGGTCGATTTTCTGGAGCAGATACTCGGCAAAAACAGCGAAATCGTGCTGCACGATTTCTCGGATCCCGACCACGCCATCGTCGATATTCGCAACGGCATCGTGAGCGGCCGCAAGGTCGGCGGCCCCGCCACCGATCTGGCGCTCAAGATCATGCACGACCCCAAGTATCGCGACCTGCCGTTTATTACGGGCTACGAGGGGCGCGGTGCCGGCGGCAAGACGTTGGAGTCAGCGACGTACTTTATCCGCGAGAATGACGAGATCGTCGGTATGCTCTGCGTCAACACCGACCTCTCGACCGTACGCTCCATCAACGCCATGGCGCAGCAGCTCATGGCGTGCTTCGACGCGGCGCCGACGCGCACGGAGCCCGCCCCTATCGAGGTCGAAAGCCTTTCGGAGTCCACACAGGAGCTCATCGACCGCAGCATTGCCGAGTTGCTGAGCGCGCGCGGGCTGGATGTAGCGTCGCTTAGTCAGAGCGACCGCGTGGACGTCATTCGCCACCTCAACGGCAACGGGGTGTTCATGCTCAAGGGCGCCGTGGCCTGCGCCGCCACCGCGCTGGGCATCTCGGAGCCCAGCGTCTACCGCTACCTGCAAAAAGTTCGCAAGGAGGGCTAACGAGCAAAATGGAGCGCGGCTCCACAAGCGATCCGTCACTTAACAAAAGACCCTGCAGCTCGCACGCGCTGCAGGGTCTTTTTGCATGTCATGTTTAGTTGTTGCCAACGCCTTAGAGAGCGGCGACGACCTCGATCTCGACCAGACCGCCAGCCGGAAGGGCGGCAACCTGGAAAGCGCTGCGCGCGGGGAACGGGGCCTCGAACTTGGAGGCGTAGATCTCGTTCACGGCAGCGAAGTCGGCAATGTCGGCCAGGTAGACCGTGGTCTTGACGACATCGGCAAACGTAGCGCCGGCGGCAGTCAGCAGGGCCTCGACGTTAGCAAGGGACTGCTTGGCCTGGGCCTCGACGCCCTCGGGCATCTTGCCAGTTGTGGGGTCGATGCCCAGCTGGCCGGACAGGAACACCATGTTGCCGGTCTGGATACCGGGGGAATACGGTCCGATGGCTGCGGGTGCGTTATCGGAAGACACGACGGTCTTGCTCATGTTTTTCTCCTTACGATCAGATAGAGAGCGTGAGCGCGGCGTTCGCACCGGGAGGCACAATTCGGTCTGAACACCGCGCTTGATTTGGGATAGTACTCAAGGTTTCTGTTTGATGCAAGAATATTATCAGCTGGAGAGAATATTTTATCGCCCAACGGCGCCCGTTGGCAGCTGAACGGCACGACCGGACGGTGAAGCTCAAAATGATCCGTTTCCCTCCGCCCCCTATGGATCACCTGATCCGCTGGGGACAGAGGGAAACGGATCATTTTTGCTGCAAGGGCTGCTGAAGACTTTATCCTGCTTGGGCCACAGGGCTCGTCCGCCGCAACAGCACCACTATACTTTTGAGTATCTGAGCATTTTGAAAGGCAGGATATGACCGCAACCGCCAGTCGAACCACCAACCGCAGACCCGAGCTTTTGGCGCCCGCCGGAGGCCCGGAGCCCTTTGCCGCCGCACTCGCTGCCGGGGCAGACGCCATCTACTGCGGCATGGGCAGCTTCAACGCCCGCCGCAAGGCAACCAACTTTACCGATGAGGCCTTTGAGCAGGCCTGCCGCGCCGCGCACCTGGCCGGCTCGCGCGTCTACGTCACGGTCAACATCGTCATCAAGCAGTCCGAGATGGGCGATGCGCTGCAACTCATCCGCCGCTGCTCCACGCTGGGCGCCGATGCCTTCATTATCCAGGACTGGGGCCTGTTCTTTGAGGTCAAGCGCACCATGCCCGGCATCGAGACGCATATCTCGACCCAGGCGAACATCCACGATGACCGCGGGACTATCTGGTGCCGCGAGCAGGGCGCCGACCGCGTGACCCTCTCGCGCGAGCTCTCCATTGACGAGATCGCTGCCATCCACGACGCCGCACCCGATGTCGACCTCGAGGTCTTTAGCCATGGTGCCATCTGCTTTTGCTACTCGGGCCTATGCCTGCTCTCGAGCTTTGCCATGGCGGGCCGCTCGGCCAACCGCGGCATGTGCGCTCAGCCCTGTCGCCTGCCCTACGAGCTGATTGACGAGAACGGCCGCTCGCTCTCCCCTGCCGGTCGCGAGCGCGCGCTGTGCCCGCGCGACACCAACACGTCGCAGCTCGTTCGCCGTCTGTATGACGCCGGCGCCGCATCACTCAAGCTCGAGGGCCGCATGAAGGCCCCCGATTACGTGTATTCCATCGTCGACGTGTACCGTCATCAGATTGATGACATGCTGGCCGAGGTCGCCGTGGATAAGGACGAGGACGCTGCTCGCCAGCGCCAACTCAAGCGCTGCTTCAACCGTGACTTTACGCACGCCTATCAGGACGGCACCTCGGGCGACGAGATGATGAGTTACGAGCGCTCCAACAACCGCGGCCAGATCGTGGGCACGGTGCTGGGCAGCCGCCCGGCCAACCGCGATGTGCGCGGCCTCAAGCCCGACGACCGCCGTCGCCGTGCCGCCATCGCCCGCATTGAGCTGTTTGAGCCCGTGGGCAAGGGAGACCTGCTGGAGCTTCGCCACGACGATGAGTTCGACCAATTCCTGACCACCATTGCCGCCGATGATGCCGCAGCCAGCGATATCATTGAGTGCCGCGTGCCCCGCAGTATGCCCGAGGGCTGCCGCGTCCGCGTGATTCGCAGCCAGCGTGCCATCGACGCCGCCGGCGC
>DBFNYT010000175.1:0-7987 GCA_048425625.1 Collinsella sp.
GATGGTTAGGCGTCGAGGTAGACGCGCTGAGGCCGGTTGCGGCGACGGGCAAAGATAATGAGCACGATGCCTGCGATCACAAGCGGCAGGCTCAGCAGCTGACCCATGGTGATCACGCCGCCCAGCAGGTAGCCCAGCTGAGCGTCGGGCACGCGCACGAACTCGACGAGGAAACGAACGATGCCGTAACCCATCACGAACACGCCCATAAACGTACCCTGCGGTAGCAGCGGTTTTTTGCGGCTGAGCACCTGCAGAATGCAGAACAGCACGATGCCCTCAAGAAATGCCTCGTAGAGCTGGGAGGGATGGCGCGGCATGTCGCCCGCAGTACCGCCAAAGACCACACCCCAAGGCAGGTCGGTCGGCTTGCCCCACAGCTCGCCGTTTACAAAGTTGGCACAACGTCCCAGACACAAAGCAAGCGGTGCGCCGATCACGGCAAGGTCGGCAATGGTCCAGGCGTCGAGCTTGTACATGCGGCACACGAGGACGCCACCGATGATGCCGCCGACCAGGCCACCATGGAAGCTCATGCCGCCCTCGTTGGTGGCGAAAATCTCCAGCGGATGGGCCCAATAGTAACCGTCGCCATAAAAGATGACGTAGAACAGGCGGGCGCCGATGATGAGGCCAAAGACCACGCCGACGACGACGCTCGTCAAATCATCGATCGTGATGTTAAAACCCCAACGGCGCTGCGTACGGTACATAACGACCGCCGTGAGCAGGGCACCGACCACGTAGGCCAGGCCATACCAGTAAATGGTGATGGGGCCCGCCGAAATCGCGACGGGATCAAGCATATGGTAGAGGTCGTTGAGCATGTCGATCCCTGCTCCCTGCATACAAATGCGGCCGCGGGCCTTGCGCTCGCAGCCGCAAATTTGGGCGTAACGTCTATGCGGAACACATGACCCGCAGCTTTCGCATCTTAGAACGGCGCGTACTCGTCGTACAGACCATCGGTCTCGCCAGAGGCATTGACCTGCTCGACGCGGGTAACACCAGGCACGTGCTCCTTAAGGATGCGCTCGATGCCCATGGACAGGGTCAGCGCGCTCATGGGGCAGCCTGCGCAAGCGCCCTGAAGCTCAAGCTGAACGACACCCTCGTCGTCAACGCCGATGTACTCCATATCGCCGCCGTCAGCCTGCAGGTTGGGGCGGATCTCCTCAAGAACCTTCTTAAGCAGCTCTTCGTTAACAGCCACAGGGGCTCCTTTCTCACAATAACGCGGGCAAGCCCGCGGACAGAGCTATGTTACTACAGCCATGTACCCGCTCCAGCGCCCGCCATGCACGCGGACACGACTTTCACGACCGGTCAATTTGGGACGGGGCTTTTGGCTACTTTTGGTGCCGGATGGCACCGCCATACGCCACTGCCATTACCGCCGTTGCTACTGAGTCTGTCCCTTGGTGCCGATGTGAACATCGACGATGACCTGGCGGTAGCTGATGCCGCAGGAGTCGAGAATGCGGCGGCTGATACGGCCGTCATCGGTGTCGGCATACTTATTGTCCAGGTAGACGACCTCGCCCACACCCACCTGTGCCAGGATCTTGGCGCAGTCGTGGCACGGGAACAGCGTGACGTAGACCGTGGAACCCTCAAGGTCTTTGAGCGAGCCGCGATAGTTGAGCACGGCGTTGGCCTCGGCATGGACTACGTAGTTATGCTTGTCCTGCAGCGGGTCATCGCTCGTGCCCCACGGGAAAAAGTCGTCGTTGAGCGCCGAGGGCGTACCGTTGTAGCCCACCGAAAGGATGCGGTGGTTGGTGCTGGCGATGCACGCGCCCACCTGCGTGTTGGGGTCCTTACTACGGCGCTGCGCGGCGATGGCCACGCTCATAAAGAACTCGTCCCAGCTAATGACGTCCAGGCGCTTGCCCGACGCGGTTTGATGAAGATCGTCCGACATGGCAGACACCTCCGAAATCGCAATAGTTTGACCCATTGTAGCAGGTGGAAGGTGGAGACGTTTTTGTCCCATTGCCCCCATCGCTACGCGCGGCGGGGCTTTTGGTTGATGTGGTAGAGCTCGGCGAGGCCCCGCAGCGTCAGCGCATCGTCGACCGTCAGGCTATGGCCGACCAGCGCCGCAAGCGCCTCGGCATCGTCGCCGGTAATGACGATGGGCACATCGCCCTCCCCCGCGGCCTTGGTCGCACGCATCTCGGCAAGCACCATGTCGAGCATGCCGTCGATGCGTGCCACCTCGCCCAGAACCACGCCCGAGCGCATGGCCTCACGCGTGTTACGGCCGATGACGTGTGTCGGCGCCGAGGGCTCAACTTGAGGCAGGCGCGCCGCAGCGGCCGAGAGCGAACGGGCGCCGAGCGCCAGCCCCGGCGCGATAACGCCGCCGACAAAGGTGCCGTGTGCGTCGATGACCTCGATATTGGTCGTCGTGCCCAGGTCGATCACAATGCACGGCGAGCCGTAGACGGCGCGGGCAGCCACGGCGTCGGCGATGCGGTCGGGACCGATCTCGGCCGGGTCATCGTAGTGCACGGGCATGCCGGTCTTAAGTCCCGGCCCCACCGTGAGCACGCGCCCCGTGCAGGTACGGGAAAGTGCCGCCTTCCACGGGCGCTCGAGCGCCGGGACCACGCAGCTCAGCACAGCAGCCGTGGGCACAAGCGCGCCCGGCATGCCCGCATCGGCCGCCAGTGCGGCCATGACCTGCACGAGACGCATGCGCGCCTCGTCTGCCGTGATGCTCGACGGCGTGGTGATCTCGCACGTCGCAAGCGGGCATTCCTGCGCCGCGGCCGAATCATCTGCAAACAGGCCAAAGCGAATGAACGTGTTGCCCACGTCGACCGTCAATATATATGCGCACCCATTAAGCATCGTCGGCGCTCCTTTCGTCTGCCCAGCAGTATATCGCCTACCTAAACCAGTCATCCCAAAATGACTAGCTTGCGGCTATACTGGTGCGCGGTCGTGCGCGAGCTCACGCGGCGGCCCTTGGTAACCCGACTTCCCGCGCCGTATCCGTAGCGGCGCTCCCGGGGGAAGCGGATATACGCAAAGGAGTTTTATATGAGCAATCCCTCGAACCGCGCTTCGATGCGCGGGCAACTTACGTTGCGCGGCGTCGTCATCGGCGTCCTTGGCTGCGTGATTATCACGGCAAGCTCGGCCTACACTGCCCTCAAGATGGGCGCACTCCCCTGGCCGATCATCTTCGCTGCCGTCATCTCGCTGTTCTTCCTTAAGCTCATGGGCAACGCCAGCCTCAACGAGGCCAACGTCACCCACACCATCATGTCCGCAGGCGCCATGGTCGCCGGCGGTCTGGCGTTTACCATCCCGGGCGCCTGGATGCTGGGCTATGCCGACCAGATCAGTTGGCTCGACATGTTTATCGTGGCACTCGCCGGCACTATCCTGGGCCTACTGGCCACCGCGCTCATCCACCGTCACTTTATCGTGGACGCCGCGCTGGAGTTCCCCACCGGCAACGCCGCAGCTCAGACTCTGCGCGCCACCGAGGCCGGCGGCAAGACCGGCAAGCAGCTCTTTGGCTCCATGGCCATCGCAGGCATCTACAGCGTGCTGCGCGACGCTCTGGGCGTGGTGCCCAGCATGCTGTGCACGCTCAATATCCCCGGCGTGACCTTTGCCATCTATAACTCGCCCATGTTGCTGTCCATCGGCTTTTTGGTGGGCTTCGCCCCCGTCGCGTTCTGGTTTGCTGGCGCGCTGCTGGGCAATTTTGGAATCATCGTCGGCGGCACCGCTGCCGGCCTGTTCGATGTTGTGACCGCGCAGGGTATCGTCAAGTCCCTCGGTATGGGCCTTATGATGGGCTTTGGCGTCGCCGTCGTCCTTAAGGACATCCTGCCGCAGGTCGCCGGTATCGTCCGCGGCCTCGCCGCCGACAGCTCCACCGACACCGACGAGCAATCGCTCATCTCGGGCTCGCTTAAGCTCGACGCCGGCATCATCGGCCTGGGCACCGCCGCCATCGCCGTGATCGTCGCCATCGCGCTCGACCTCGGTCCCGTCCCGGCCGTCATCGTCACGCTGTTCACCTTTGTCACCACCATCATGAGTGCGCAGAGCTGCGGCCAGACGGGCATCGACCCCATGGAGATCTTTGGCCTCATCGTTATGCTCATCGTGGCTGCCTTCGCGCAGCTCGCGCAGGTTAAACTGTTCTTTATCGCCGGCATCGTGGCCGTAGCGTGCGGCCTTGCGGGCGACGTCATGAACGACTTTAAGGCCGGCGCCGTGCTGGGCACCAACCCGCGTGCACAGTGGGTCGGCCAGGCCATCGGCGGCATCGTGGGCGCCCTGGTCGCTGCCGCCGTCATGGTCGCGCTCGTAACCGCCTATGGTCCGGACGCCTTTGGACCCGACAAGAGCTTTGTGGCCGCGCAGGCAAGCGTCGTCGCCACCATGGTCTCGGGCATCCCGAGCGTGCCGTGGTTTGCGGGCGGCTTTATCGCCGGCATCGTCATGTACTGGCTCGGCATTCCGGCCATGATGATCGGCCTGGGCGTGTACCTGCCGTTCTACATGTCGCTCACGGCTTTCCTGGGCTCCTGCGTTAAGCTCGCCTACGACAAGTGGGCTGCTCACCGCGACGCCGAGGCCGGTCTTTCGGACGAGGAAAAGGCCGCCAAGGACGCCGCCTTCCAGGAGCAGGGCCTGGTTGTCGCCAGCGGCCTGCTCGGTGGCGAGTCTATCGTCGGCGTTATCCTGGCGTTTATCTCTGTTGGCCTGAGCCTGCTGGGCTAAACCAAACAACAACGCACCAACGCAGAGCACGGGGTCGGAGACCATCCGGCCCCGCGCTCTTTCTGTATCTGTCGAAACCCTCGGCAGTACTCGTATGTGGCGTGTCTTCCTTTGCCTGCTCGCCTAAGTTCCATGTCAAGATGACCGCCCCGCCCGTCACGGTGTAGAGTACATGCTGCGAACGCACCCGCGTTCCTGCGGCAATACGAGGTGGACATGGAACTCGATAAACAACAGCTCAAGCGACTGCGCGAGCGCCATCATCGGCGCCATGGCATCCGTCCTGCCCATAGCGAGGCCATGGAGAACGCAAGCCGCTTTCTAAAGCAGGCATTCAACATTCGCGAGGGACGCGCGCCCTATCACGTGATTCGCAAGCGCTTTGTAAACGGGGCGCGCCTGACTGGCTCACACTTATGCATCCTGATCATTGCCATGTTGATCGCGAGCATCGGCCTCGATATCGACTCGGACATTGCCATCGTGGGCGCCATGCTCATCTGCCCGCTCATGGGGTCGGTCCTTGCCATGGCATACGGCATCGCCACGCTCGACCGCGAGATTACCGTCGAGGCCATCGCGAGCTTGGCTCTACAGATGGCCTTTTGCCTGGTCACGTCCACGTTGTACTTTAAGCTCTCACCCCTTGGCACCACCACGGCCGCCATCATCGACAATTCGACACCGACTGTGTGGGACCTTGCCGTCGCGCTCGCGGGCGGCTTTGCGGGTGGCCTGGGCAACTCGCGCGACCAGGAACCCGCCACGCTCATCGCCGGCGTGGCCGTGGCGACCGCGCTCATGCCGCCCCTGTGCGCGGCGGGCTATGGCATCGCCATCGCAAGCGGGTCACTGTTTCTCTCGGCGCTTTACGAGTTTGGCATCAACGTGGTCTTTATCGCGCTGGCAGCCGAAGCCGTATTGCTTCTCTTACGTGTACCGCTCAAGCGTGACCTCAACGGCGACGGTATTGTGACTGCTGAAGAAAACGCCGAGGTCGACGAGCTGTCACGCAAGGTGCGCCGCCGCATCATTGTAGGCACGGTAGTCTTTGCCATCCCCTGCATCGTTATGACGGCGGGGTCTATTGGCTCGGCGCAAGCCGGCGTGCAGGACGGCTACGGCGTCACCGAAACCACGCGCGAGCTTGCCGCGGTACTGCCGGGCTTTAAGGATTACACCGTCGCCGTCGAGACCTCGGCCACCGAAGGCGACGAGAGGGGCATCGTCGAGCGCGAGATTGTCGCCCATGTGACGACAAGCGAGGCGCTCGGGGCACACGACCGCCGCGTTGCCCGCAAGCTCATCGACCTCAATGTGCCCGAACTCGATTGCGTGGAGTTTGACGTGAAGTGATGCGGGGCGGCCCTACAGCTCGTACTTGTAAACGCGGTAGATGTACTTTTCGGCTTCCATCTCGTAGGTGGTGATGGCCAGACCGTACCGATCGTACTCGGTGAAGGTCTTGGCCTGGCCCGATGCCACGAGCATACTGTTTGAATTGCCGACGCGCTGCGCCTTGCTGACGTAGCCCGAGAACGGCACCGCGGTCTGGTCTTCAAGCTCGTAGGTGCGCACCGTCTCGTCCACTGTAAAGATGTGCCCAAACGGATGCGTGCCCTTGCTATAGTCGGTCGCCACCGCGGCGCCCAGCTGGCCCCATTCGAACTTGGGATAGCTCTCGGCCGCGCCAAAGTTGTTGTCGTACAGCAGTACCTGGTAGCGACCGGTCGTTGCCGCGTCAGAACTCGGCAGATACGTCACACTGTGCTGGCCCGCGTTGAGCGAAAAATCGCCTTGGGCTTGCAGCAGCTTGTCCTCAAAGCCCGAGCCGGCCCATTGCCACTCCTTTCTATTTCTGAGTCCATCTTCTCACTGTTGGCGGCCGAAAATGATCCGTTTACCTCCGTCCCCAAGGGATCATTTTTTAGTACTTGAAGAAGCCCTCGCCCGAGCTTTCGCCCAGCTTGCCTTCGTCGAGCATTTTCTTGAGGACGGAGGCCATGGCCTTAAAGTTGTAGGGCATCATCATCTTTTTGAGCAACGGGCTCACCAGGCCCGGCACCTTCTGGTACTGCATAACGATGTTGTAAGCCGTCTGGATACCAACCGTATCGAATACGCGGAACGGACCTTTGGGTGCGCCGGTGCCACGCGTCCATGCGAGGTCGATGCTCTTGGGATCGCTCACGCCCGAGACATACAGGTCGAGGCCCGAAAGCAGCCATGGCACCAGCATGGAATTGAGCAGGTAGCCGTTCTTTTCCTTGTTGACGGGCAGGGCAAGCATGCGAATGTCGTTAGCGAAGTCGACGAGCTCGTCGAAGTAGCGTTTGTCGGTTTGGTCCTGCGCCATGACCTCGGTCATGTTGTTCTTCCAGATGGAGTTGGCAAAGTGCAGCGACAGGTACTTCTCGGGGCGGCCGGTGTACTTGGCAAAGGTGCTCGGCAGCAGCGTAGAGGAGTTCGTTACGACGACGGTCTTTTGCGGGAGAACCGGGGCAAGCTTCTTGTAGAAGTCGATCTTTGCCTGGGTGTCCTCGGCCATGGACTCGATGACCAGGTCGGCGTCGGCCACTGCCTTGGCAAGATCGAGCTCCAGCTTGAGCGTGGAGTAGGCACGCTCGACGGCGGCGAGTGCCGCCTCCTTGTCGAAGGGCTTGCCGCTATCGGCGATACCGGCGCACCACTCGCCCGTGCCGTCCGCCATGCCCTCGATAGCAGCGATGTACTCCTCGCGCACATGATCGATCTTGGGCTGGGCACGGCCGATGCTGCCCTCGCTGCGCAGCCAAATCGTTACATCAAAGCCGCAGTAGGCTGCCTGAAAGGCAATCTGGCTTCCCAGCACGCCGCCGCCGGCAACGCAAACGGTCTTGTAGCTCATAGGAACAGTCCTCTCTTACGTAATTCCATAGATGTGTATTTATTCAACCGTAAGGGGACAGCACGCTGGGGGTGGGTTCTATAAACGGACGGTAATTTGCGGCGAACGGCTACACCTGCTCATTAACTCTCGATTTTGAGGGCATTTTTTGGCGCTGCTGAACCGCTGTTTTCGGAAGTGCGGGGAAAAATCGGGTTTCGCCGACCAGACCGGCTTTTTTTACAACAAAACCGACGCTCCTATAAGTTGTCAAGAGGCAGTTTGCGGGAGCGCTCTCTCCAATTCGCACAGGAGCTCGTAATACCTCCTCTCCAGTTTCGTCGACCGCCGTTTCCCCCGTTCCAA
>DBFNYT010000176.1:0-2557 GCA_048425625.1 Collinsella sp.
GCGCGCCTTCTCGGCAACAAACGCCGCTGCCGAGGTATCGAGCTGCACCGTTGCGTGCGTGCGGACGGGCGCGGCGACCTCGCCGGCATGCATCACGATGACGCCGCAAGTGCTCGTCTTAACGAACTCGACCATCTTGGGGTCGGTGAAGCCGGTCACGTCGTTGACGATCGAGGCGCCGCAGCGCACGGCCGCCTTGGCAACCGCCACATGACGCGTGTCGATCGAGACGATGGCGCCCTCCTTGGCCAGCGCGCGCACAACGGGCAGCACGCGGCGCGCCTCCTCGTCGGGGTTGACCGGGGTAAAGCCGGGGCGCGTGGACTCGCCGCCCACGTCGATGATGTCGGCGCCGGCGTCGAGCATCGCCAGGCCATACTCGATGGCGGCATCCGGGTCGAAGTGCTCCCCGCCGTCGCTAAACGAATCGGGCGTCACGTTGAGGACGCCCATGATGCGCGGACGGTCAAAGCTGAGCTCGTACTTTCCGCACCGCCATGTCTTGCTGTCGTTCGCCATGAACATCCTCCTAAAATGCCCACGCCGCCACGCTTGGGCGCTGGCGGCGGGGTCGCTTTGCAATCAGTCTTTCTATTGTATCCGCGCGCGCGGGCTAGAACGCAAACGCGGCCGCGATGTCGCAAGAAATCAGCAGGTCGGCATTTGCATCCTGATCGGTGGGCGCCAAATTGCAAATGGCCAGCATATCGCCAGTAAAGTAACGCATGAGGCCCGCCGCCGGATACACCACGAGCGAGGTTCCGCCCACGACGAGGGCGTCGGCTGCGGCGATGGCAGCAACGGCGCCGGTAAGCACACGCTCATCGAGCGGTTCTTCGTAGAGGACCACATCGGGCTTGATGCGACCGCCGCACGCAGGGCACACGGGCACGCCCGTGGCATCCTCGTGCTCGCGCGCGCAAATCCATTCGGCGCTGTAGACCGCGCCGCACGTCTGGCAAATATTGCGGTGAACCGAGCCATGCAGCTCAAACACGCGCCGTGAACCAGCCGCCTGATGCAAGCCGTCGATGTTTTGCGTCACCACGGCATCGAGCTTGCCGGCGCGCTCCAGCTCCGCCAGCTTGGCGTGGCAGTGGTTGGGCTTGGCGTTAAGGGCGATCATCTTGGTCCGGTAGAAGTCGAAAAACTCCGCCGGATGCGCCTCGTAGAAGCTGTGAGAGAGCATAGTCTCGGGCGGATAGGAAAACCGCTGGTGATACAGACCGTCCACGCTGCGGAAATCGGGGATGCCGCTTGCCGTGGAAACGCCCGCGCCGCCAAAGAAGACCACGTGGCTATGGGTTTCGAACAGCTCAGCCAGCGCGGCGGAGGCCTGTTTGGGGTCCGATATTGCCTGCGTCATATGAGTCCTCCGTCTGTGTCTCCGGGACGGCGGCGTTCGCACTATCACTCGCGGACTCCGCCCCGCTCCTGTTGCGTTAATCTTAAGCCTGCCAACCCCGTCGAAAGGACACCATGCCTCAGACTTACACTTTCGCCTCGTGGAACGTCAACGGCCTGCGCGCCGTGCTCAAAAAGGACCCGAGCTTTATCCAGATCGCGCAAGAACTCGACGTCGATATCCTGGCGCTGCAGGAGACCAAGCTGCAGGAGGGCCAGGTCGATATCGACCTGCCCGGCTATCACCAAACCTGGAGCTACGCCGAGCGCAAAGGCTATTCGGGCACCGCGGTCTTTAGCCGCCAGGAGCCGCTACGCGTGCTGCGCGCCGACGCGCTGCTGCCCTACGCCGGCGAGGGCGAGGCCGCCGAGCTCGTTGCCCAAGCCGCAACCGAGGGCCGCGTCTGTGCGCTCGAGTTCGACAAGTTTTGGTTTGTCGACGTCTATACGCCCAACGCGCAAAATGAGCTCGCGCGCATCGACGTGCGTATGGCCTGGGACGATGCCTATCGCGGCTTTTTGGGCGCGCTTGAGCACGAAACCGGCAAGCCCGTCGTAACCTGCGGCGACTTTAACGTGGCGCACGAAGAGATCGACCTTAAGAACCCCAAGTCCAACCGCGGCAACGCAGGCTTTTCGGACGAAGAGCGCGGTAAGTTTACCGAGCTGCTCAACGCCGGCTTTACCGATACCTGGCGCACGGCTAATCCGGACGTTGAGGGCGTCTACAGCTGGTGGAGCTATCGCTTTAATGCCCGCAAGAACAACGCCGGCTGGCGCATCGACTACTTCCTGGTAAGCGACGCAATCGCCGCCAACGTTCGCGACACCGGCATCCGCGGCGACATCTTCGGCAGCGACCACTGCCCCGTCACCCTCACGCTAGAACTCTAGCCCCAATTGATCCCCTGGGGACGGAGGAAAAGGGATCATTTTCACCTCGCGAGGGAACCCACGCGGCCCTCCCGCCACGGAACTGACCCATCTACTACGTTTAAGCCACTACCCTCAACCACAGCGAACAACGCAAAAAGAAAACCGACGCTCCTATAAGTTGTCAAGAGGCAGTTTGCGGGAGCGCTCTCTCCAATTCGCACAGGAGCTCGTAATACCTCCTCTCCAGTTTCGTCGACCGCCGTTTCCCCCGTTCCAA
>DBFNYT010000177.1:0-19911 GCA_048425625.1 Collinsella sp.
TTGCGGTGAAATAGGGACTGGATTTGGGGTTGAAACGGTTAAACAGTCCCTATTTCACCGCAACTTATGGGAGGGGCAAGAAAAAAGGCGGGGGCTCCTGGTGGAGTCCTCGCCTTTTGTACAGGGGGCGATGTTAATCGCTAGCCGTGGGGTTAGACCAGACGGGCGTTGATCGTCTTGGCGATCTCGGCGGCGTTGGTGGAACCCTTGACGGTGGCACGGAAGTCCTCGTCCATGAGCGCCTCGGCGACCTTGGACAGGATCTTGAGGTGCGTAGTGCCGGCCTGGGCACCGGGGATGAGCAGGGCGATAGCCACGTTGACGGGAGCGCCGTCCATGGTGTCCCAACCGGTCACGCCGGACTCGTCCTTGACGACGATGACGGCAGCCTCGGTAATGGCGTCGGACTTGGCATGCGGGATGGCGAAGCCCTCCATCATGCCCGTGGTGCCCTCGGCCTCGCGAGCCAGGAAGGCGTTCATCACGGCGTCGGCGTCGCTGGCGATACCGGCCTTGACAGCCTGGTTGGAAACGAAGCTCAGAGCCTCGTCACGAGAAGCGAAGTCCTCGGCGACAAAGACGTTCTCGACCTTCACGAAGTCAGCAGCCTCGGCCTTGGGGGCCTCGACGGCAGCGGCCTTGGGGGCCTCAACCGGCTTGGTTGCAGGAGCGGGCTTCTGGTTCTTCTCGAAGTCGTACTTCTTGAAAGCCACGAACAGGATGCCACCGACCACGGCGCCGATGAGGATCGCGAGGACCCACAGCGGACCGTTCTCGACAACGGGCAGGACCAGGAAGCCGCCGTGAGGCGCCGGATCGTGAACGTTGAAGAAGATGGTCAAGATGGAAGCGATGGAAGAACCGAGCATCATGATGGGCATAACGGGCCAGATGTTCTTGGTCATGAACGGAATGGCGCCCTCGGTGATGTGGGTGCAACCAAGGATGAGGTTGACGATACCGGCGTCATGATCCTCCTGGCTGAAGTACTTCTTGCCGACAACGACGGCGAAGGTGGTGATCAGCGGCGGAACGATGCAAGCGGCGGAGACGGCAGCCATGAAGTTGGTGCCGAAGTTGTAGGTCTCGGTGCCGACGCCAGCTTCGAGAGCGGTACCGAGCAGGAAGGTGCCAGTAGCGTAAGCAGCCTTGTTGACCGGGCCGCCCATATCAAAGGCGCACATGCAGCCGATGGCCAGGCCAAGGATCACCGGACCGGAGTTACCGAGGCTCTGCAGGAAATCCATCATGCCCTGGTTAATGGCAGCCATGGGGCCGGAAATACCAAGCATGACCAGACCGACGATGGCGGTAGAGCACAGCGGATACAGGAAGATTGCCTTCAGGCCATTAAGGCTCGCAGGAATTTTAGAGAAAACCTTCTCGAGCAGCAGGATGACATAGCCAGCGAGGAAGCCGCCGACGATGCCGCCTAGGAAGCCAAAGCCCACACCTGCGCCACCGGCGTCGATCATGCCGGTATCGGCGTTAACAGGCAAGCCCTGGATGGCAATCATACCGGCGACGAAACCGGGGACGAGCGCCGGGCGCTTGCCGATGGACTCGGCGATGTAAGCGGAGAGCACCGGAACCATGAGGTTCATGGCGATACCGCCGATAATCTTGAGCATCGCGGCAAAGCTGTTGTAGTCGGCAGCCGTCGAATCAAAGGACGTGATGCCCCACAGGAACGAAATGGCGGTCAGAACACCACCGGCAACGACGAAGACCAGCATGTGGCTGACGCCGTTCATGAGGTGCTTGTAGATGACGTGACCGATGGACTCCTTCTCCTCGACCTCGTCCTCGACATCGGCGGCAGCGGCAACCGTGTCGTCGCCCTTGGCGGCGAGCGCGCGGTCAATCAGCTTACCGGCGGCCTCAACGGACAGGGCCTTGGAAACACCAACGGAAACCATGGGCTTGCCGGCGAAACGCTCAGCCTGGACATCCTTGTCGGCTGCGACGACGACGGCCTTGGCACCAGCGATCTCACTCTTGGTGAGCTCGTTCTCGACACCGACCTGGCCATGAGTCTCGACCTTAATGGTCAGACCGCGCTCGGCAGCTGCCTTCTCCAGCGCCTCCTTAGCCATGAAGGTGTGCGCAATGCCGGTCGGGCAACCGGTCGCGGCGATGATGTCAAACTTAGCCATGTGTCCCTCCTTCTTGAGTACAGCGCCCACGGGCGCTCCCCTACACGCGCTTCAATGCGCGTTTTTCCACAACTGAAAGATACCAACCTACCGTCCGCGTGAGAAGAGACAAGGTGCAATTCTCCGGTGAAAGGTTCTTTCATAACCGTAAACGGTAGGTGAAAGTTTACCATCAACACTTGAAACAGCAAGGTGTATCTTGTAATTGAAAATGCCCGTATACTATGGCATTGCAAATCGAGTTAGATTTTCATGCCAACCAGGAGCCATCCATGACCGATAGTAGCAAGAGCGCACTTTCCCTCATTAGTACCCATCAGGGATACAGCGAGTCCGAGCAGCGCATTGTCGACTATATATTGGAGCACCAGTCCGAGGCGCCACGCCTCACGGCGGCTCAGCTCTCGCGCGCCGCTGCCACGTCCGAAGCGACCGTTTCGCGCTTCTGCCGCAAGCTGGGCTTTGGTAGCTTCCGCAGCTTTCAGTTTTCGTTGGCGAGGGATTTGGAAAGCCAGCGCAACGAGGGCCTGACCGACGAGGTCTCGCTCGACAATATGGAGCAGAGCCTCAAGAACATCCTGGCTGCCAAGGTAAGCGAGCTTAATGCGACCATCGACGGAATCGACCACGATACGCTGGCGGCTGTTGTGCATGCCTTTAAGCATGCAGGGGTTATTGAGTTTGCAGCTGTGGGCAATACGAACGCGGTCGCGCTCGATGCGACGTTTAAGTTTTCGCAGCTGGGCCTGCGCTGCATGGCGAGCACCATTAGCGAGACATCAATCGGCTTTGCGCTCACGTTACGCCCGGGTGACGTCATCGTGCTCATCTCAAACTCTGGCAAATCGCGCCGACTGAATCGCATGGCAAAAGCGGCTCGCAACTGCGGCGCAACCGTAGTCGTCATCAGCAGTGACAGCAAATCCCCACTTGCGCGCCTCGCCGACTACACCTTTAATACCGTCAATCACGAAGCGTTGCTGACAACGGGTGACTTCGCGTTCTCCAAGATCAGCGCCACGATGATCATCGAAGTCATCTACAACTTCCTGCTGCCCGAGATTAAAGACGCGCGTGAGCATATCAGCTACTACGAGGAGCTCATCCAGCCGGATAAGGTTGTGGAGTAAAACGCGTAGTGAGACAAAAATTTCAGTCTATTTTGTCCCACCAACACCGCTGATACGACCTAACCTCGAGCTTCTTCGAGCATCTGCTTTGCGTGGGCCAAGCTTGCCTCGGACTGATCGCCGCTCAACATGCGGGCGATCTCGGCAGTACGCGCTTCGCCGGTTACCTCGCCCAAATGCGTCTGGGGAACATCGCCCGGTTCCTTGCTGACGACATAATGCTTGTCAGCCATGACGGCGACCTGCGCCAAGTGGGTTACGACAATCACCTGATGCGTAGCGGCGAGATCTGCCAGCACGCCCGCGAGCGCACGCGCCGTGGAGCCACCGACACCAGCATCGACCTCGTCAAACACCAGCGTATCGACACCGTCCGCGTTACCGAGGACAACCTTACTTGCCAGCATGACGCGGCTGAGCTCGCCGCCCGACGCAATTCGACGCAGGGGGCGCGGCGTCAAACCGGCACCGCTGCGGTATAGCAGCTCGTAGCTCGAAGGACCAACGGGCGTCCACTCAGCACGGGGAAGATCACGCGACTCCCAGACGAGCTCGGCGCTGCCCATCTCCAGGCGAGCCATCTGGCGGCCCACCTCGTGGCAGAAGCGCGGAGCCGCCGTATTGCGTGCACGCTTAAGCGCCTTGGCGGCGGCGAACAGTTCATGCTCTGCTGCGCCAAGCGCTTCACGCGCCTTCTTGATCTGCTCATCACCATCGTCTACCAGCGACAACAGCTCTTGCGAGCGATCGCGCATGGCAAAAACATCGTCCATAGTGGGACCCCACTGACGCAACAGACCCTTGAGGTCGGAATACCGCTCACGCATGCGAGCGAGCTCGCGCGGGTCGAAGGCGATGCCATCGCGATAGGCACGAAGCTCGTTCGCGCAATCCTCAAGGGAGATACAGGCATCCGATAGTGCATCGGCAATGTCGCCGAGTTTGCGATCGACGGTAGCCATTCGGGAAAGCTCTGCCACGGCGCTGTTCACGGCATCGAGCGCTCCCCCTTCGGCGGCAAGCGATGCATGGGCATCGTTAGCCGTGGCAACCAGTACCTCGGCATGTTCGGAGCGCGGCAGCAGCTTCTCGAGTTCCTCATACTCACCCGGCTTGGGGTCGACCTCGCCGATGCGCTCGAGGGCAAAGCGCGCCTCCTCGACGCGGCTCCCCTGCGCACGCGAGGCCTCTTCGACACGTCGAACCTCCTTGGCGGCAGCCCGCGAAGCCTTAAAGCAGGCGCGGTACGCATCCAGCGCCTCGAGCGCAGAGCGTCCCGCCCACGCATCGACCATCGCAACGTGATGCGCCGGATCGAGTAAGCGCTGGTGCTCGTGCTGGCCGCACAGATCCATCATCACGCCGACGCGCTCCGAAAGCTCGCGCACGCTGGCGATGCGGCCGTCAATCTTGACGCGGCTGCGGCCCTCGGCGGAAAGGCTGCGCTGGACCGTGAAGCCTTCCGTGTCGTGCGGGCCGTCAAACAGGCGCGCCTCGACGCTCGCCAGCGCCTCGCCCTCGCGCACCGTCGACGAATCCGCGCGCTCACCCAAAATAAGCTTGAGGGCCGAGAGCAGCGCGGTCTTGCCGGCGCCGGTCTCGCCGGTCAGGACAGTCAGGCCGGCACTCGGCACCAGCGTCGCCTCGCGAATGAGTGCAATGTTAGAAACCTGCATCTCATCGATCATGGCGGACTCCGTAGAATACGCGGCTCACCGAGTTGTAAAAACTCTCGGGGCCGTAGTCGAGCAGCAGCACATCGCCGGGGCCTCGGCGCACGGCCACGCTCTCGACCGTGCCGTCGCAGGTAATAAACTGTCCATCGATAGCGATCGCCGGAACGCTCGGACGGTCATCAGACATAAAGATTTCGACGACATCGCTCGGCGAAGTCAAGAAAGCGCGAGCTTGAATGGTGTGCGGCGCAATGGGTACGCAGACCATGCCCGTATAGTCAGGGCTCACGATGGGGCCACCGGCGCTGAGCGCGTAACCCGTAGAACCAGTCGCCGTCGAAACGACGACACCGTCACCGCGTAGGCGGTCGATATGGTGACCGGACACCGTGATGTCAAACTCGACCATATCGGACAGGGGGCCGCGCGTAAGCGCCATGTCGTTGAGGGCGAAGGTGCGCACAACATCCTTCGTACCATCTTCGCGCACGGACACGATATCCGCGGCGATGGTAGCGCGACGGCTCACATGCAGCTCGCCGGACAGGGCGTCGCTCACGACCTGCAGAATGTCGCGCTCCTCGGGACTCGCAGCAGTTAAAAAACCCAGGTGACCATAGGAAAGACCGAGGATAGGAATCTCACGATGGTTGAGGATGCGGGCAGCGCGCAGCAACGTGCCGTCGCCGCCGAGCGTAATGACCAGATCGGAGCCGTCAATATCAGGCGTGCTTTGAATCTTCGATCGCTGGTCGGCAGCCCATGCGACCTCATAGCCCTGGCGCGTCAGCCAAAGCTCGAGCATCAGGCCGCTCTCGACCGCCTCTTGCTTGTAGTAATTGGGAACCAGAAAGACCTTCATAGCGTTGCAGCTTTCTCGCTCATAACCGATACCTGGGATTGCAGCTCGTCTTGCGAGCGATCGCCGGGGTCAAATCTCGTGCCGTACAGGAAAAACTCAACGTTGCCCTTGGCACCATGAATGGGCGACACGCACACATCGACCGGGAACAGGCCCTTGGCAGCAAAGAGTTCAACCGCCGCCACGAGTGTATCGCGGCGCACGGCGGAATCGGTCACAATGCCGCCCTCGCCCACCAGCGCCGCCGGAGCCTCAAACTGCGGCTTTACGAGCGTACAGAATGCACCCGTAGGCGCCAGGCACGCCAGTACCGCATCGATAATGTTCGCGATGCTGGTAAACGAGACATCACACACAGCCAGGTCGATAGTGCCGGCATAGCCAAGCTCAGGCAGCTGCGTCACGTTTGTGCGCTCATGCAGCGTCACGCGATCGTCCTGGCGCAACGACCAATCGAACTGGGCGCGACCCACGTCCACCGAGACAACGGTCGCAGCTCCGCGCTTGAGCAGACAATCGGTAAAGCCGCCGGTAGAGCAGCCCACATCCAGACAGGCAAGGCCCGTCGGATTGATGCCAAACGCATCAAGCGCGCCTTCGAGCTTAAGACCGCCGCGGCCAACATAGGGAATGCGCCCCTTCACATGCAGCGGCAGCCCCGGGATCACCTTAAGGCCCGCCGAAGTCAAGCGCTCACCGCCACTCGAGACCAAGCCGGCCATAAGAGTGCGAAGGGCATCCGCGCGATCGGCGCAGATGCCCTGTGAAATCAGTTCGTCATCAAGACGCACGCGTTTCATGAATGCCATCAACCATTCGTATCCGGAGATGCGGCCTAGCTATCCTGGGATTCGTTTGCCGCATCCTCATCGTATTCCTGTTCGAGCTTGTCGGCCTCACGCGGCGTCAGCTCAAACTTGTCGACCATGTCGACCGCACGGGAGCCCAGCTCAATCGCCTCGTCAAACAGATCGAGCGAACGCTCCAAGGACGTATCCTTAGAGCGAACGGTAGCTATGATCTGGTCCAAGCGGTCCGAAATCTCGTCGAAGTTGCGGACGGAACCCTCTGGCATGGCTACTCCTCGACGGTACCGGTCTCGGCCTCGGCGACCTCAGCGTCCTCGTCGAGAACGCAGGCCTCGGCCTGAGCAACCGCAACCTTTGCGGCAGCCTCGGCAGCCTGTGCCTCCTCGCGAGCGCGATCCTCGGCCAGCAGCTCCTGGTATAGGTCCTCGCCCGGCAGCTCCTCGCTGCGAGCGATCTTACCCAGCACGCCGTTGACGAACGACGCGGACTGGTCGGTGCCATAGGCCTTGGCAAGCTCAACGGCCTCGTTGATCACGATGGCGTCCGAGACCTCCTCGTCGGTGAGGAAACGCATCTCGTAAACGGCGATACGCAGCAGGTTGCGGTCGGCGCCGGGCATGCGCATAAGATCCCAGTTCTTGGCAACGGAGCGCAGAGCACAGTCGATGCGGTCGATATGCTCGTAGGCACCTCGGCACAGCTCCAGCGCATAGGGATCGAGGGGACCCTTCGAGATCAGGAAATCACCCTCGAGGACGCGCTCGAGCGGGCTGTCCGTGGCCTCGGCCTGGAACAGCAGCTGCAGCGCCTGACTGCGGGCAAGCGTACGCCCGCGATAAACCTTAAGGCTCAAAGGTTACTCCTTGGGGAAAACGAGGCCGTCGATGCAAACGTCAACGCGCTCGACCTCAACGCCAACCTGGGCATCGATGGCGGCGACCACGGCAGCGCGAACGGCCTCGGCGAGTTTCTTGAACGGATAGCCAAAGAACACCACGACGCGCACGGTGAGTGCGAGCTTGTCGCCGACGACCTCGGCCTCGACCGCCGGCTCAGAAGCCGGGGCCTTGGACGAGAGCATCATGGAGACAAGGTTGGTGGCAAGGTCCTTGACGCCAACGGAGGCGATGCCCTCGACATCGGACACGGCGCGCGAGACGATGGCGGTCAGAACATCGGGCGAAATCCCGATGCCGTCAATCTTGATTTCCTGGGGCATGAGTCCTCCTAGAAGAGTTGGTTGCTAGACGCGGGAGACGAACTTGCCGTCGCGGGTGTCAACCTTGATGACCTCGCCCTCGTTGAGGTACATGGGGACCTGGATGACAGCGCCGGTGTCGATCGTGGCCGGCTTGGTGGAACCCTGGACGGTGTCGCCCTTAAAGCCCGGGTCGGTCTGGACGATGGTGGTCTCGATGAACATCGGCGGGGTCACGCCCATGAGCTCATCGTCGGCGAAGAGCAGCTGGCAGATGTCGTTCTCGCGCAGCCACTTGGAGTTCTCGCCCACCATGTCCTCGGGAACGGGAACCTGCTCATAGGACTCGTTGTCCATGAAGATGTAGTCGGTGCCATCGTTGTAGAGGTACTGGAACTCACGGGTGGTGAGCATGACGCTCTCGAACTTGGTGCCGGCGTTGCAGGTGTTCTCGACGACGCGGCCGCTCTTGATGTCGCGGGTCTTGTAGCGCACAAACGCGCCGCCCTTGCCCGGCTTGACATGCTGGAACTCGACGATGGTGTAGACCTTGTCCTTGATGCGGAGACCGAGGCCGTTCTTGAAGTCGGCGGTGGAAATGGTAGGCATAGCGACCTTTCTTGTTATGGGCAGAACGCACAAGCGTCCAAATTACATACGACAGAAATTATACACTTGCAGACGGCGCCTGCGGCGAGCGCATAAAAAGAGAACGCGGGGCGTCCGAATCAATCCGGACGCCCCGCCCCAAACTATCTACTGAAGTAAACTAGCAGTCGATAACGTGCAGGTCGTGCGGGGTCTTGGTGAAGGGCTCATAGCCGTTCTCGGTGACCACGCCGTAGTCCTCCAGGCGCACGCCGCCCACGCCGGGCAGGTAGACGCCGGGCTCCATGGTGATAACCGAGCCGACCTCGATGATATTCTTGCTGCGGTTAAAGTTGGGCAGCTCATGGATGTCGATGCCCACGCCGTGACCCAAGCCATGGTTATAGTAATCGCCATAGCCGGCATCGCCGATGATCTTCTTGGAGAGCTTGAAGATGTCGTTGCCCTCAACGCCCGGATGGATGGCGGCGACGCACTCCTCGTGCGTACGGCGCACGAGTGCGTACAGGTCGAGCTGCTCCTGGGTGGGCTCGCCCATCACGACAGTGCGCGTCATGTCGGAGCGGTAATCGCAATAGCCCGCGCCGTAATCCATAAGAACGAAATCGCCCTTCTCGATCACGCGGTCGCTCGGCACGGCATGCGGGTTGGCGGTGTTGGGGCCGCTCGCGACGATGGAACCGAAGGCCAGGCTGTCGGCACCGTTGGCGAACATAAAGTTCTCGAGCTCGTTGCGTACCTGCTTCTCGGTCATACCGGGCTTAATAAAGCCGAGCATGTGCTGGAAGGCGGCATCGGTGATCGACTGCGCATGGCGCATGAGCTCAATCTCCTCGGCGTCCTTGATGGCGCGCATCTTGCGGATATCGTCGTGCATCAGCGGCAGCATACAGGCGACGGAACGGTCCTCCAGGCCGCGCTGAATACCCTGGTAGAAATTAATCTGCATATCGTCCTCGACAGCGCAGACGCGGCATTTGTTGGCCGCGATCTTGCCGGCGACCCAACCGGGGATGGTGCCCTCATCCATGTCGTAGACCCAGGGGCTGCCGGCTGGCGTGTTCTCCTCAAAGCTGTTGAGGTAGCGCGAGTCGGTGTGGAACAGGCACTGGTCGGCCGTAATAAACGCAGCGTGCGGGAACTCGAAGGTGTAGTCGAAGACGCCCTTCACGCCCGTAAGCCAACGAAGGTTGGCCTCGTCGCGCACCACGATGGCGTCGTAGCCACGCTCGACCATCAGGGCACGGACACGCTCGATACGACCGGCAGGACCGGCAGCAAACTCAGACATGCAGATTCCTTTCTTGTTGTCTCAATATAGACGGGACGGGTCTCAACCGAACGACGGAATCGCATGCGATCCGCAACCGATTGAAAACCCGCCCCTCAACATGATACGAAAGACGATGGAAGTCAATAAATCTTAGAGAAGTTCTTTACGAGAAGCCAAGTAGGCGTGAGCATGGCGCTCAAGAACCTCGTCCTCGACGCTCGTTAGGCGAATGGCGCCGAGCGCCGCGGGCAGCGGCAGCATGCTGCGGTTCGAGCGGACAAACTGCTGTCTGCGGAACTCCTCGATATATGCGGCAGGCTCCAAGTCGAAGGCAAGCTCCTCGATGCCAAAGTCCTCCAGGCAGTCATCGAGATCAAACACATAGTCGATATCGAAGTCGCAGGCATCGTGTGCTAGGCGCGCCTCAAAGCGCATGCCCTCGGACAACAGCTGGTAGGCAGGGACCTGCGAAGCGGCATCGCCCAAGCAAGCGCGCAGGGTGCGCTCCCCCGTCTTGCCAAAATCGAGCGCATGGCGAGCGCTCGGGTTCGTGGCCATCAGTACGTCCTTGCGGGCAGTCTGAGACCATTGAACGGCATTGACGAGTGCGACCTCCTCGCCCGCGAGAATCTCGGGGACGGTCTCAGTAAACTGATTCCAGCGGGACTTGCTGCTCGAAAGCATGGTGCCAACAAGTACCGCATAGCCGAACTTGAGGTCCTCGGGTTCCGCCTCGCGAACAAGGTCGAGATCACACACAACCAAGCCCGGTTCGGGACGGAACGCGATAGCGGGAAGCGCATTGGCCAACGAGGCGACGAGCGGCTTCATGGTCGTCGCGACCGTGAGCATGGCGTCGAAGGTCGTCGGCAGCAGCGCGCACTCGGTTCGGCCACACCACTGGTTGGCGCACCAGCCAACAACCGAACAGGTTGCGGCATCGCCAACAGCGACAACTAGATCGTCGCAGGTAATGCCGTTAGCCGACAGGGCACCAAAGACGGTATCGGCATCGGCCAATGTAGCGCCGGCAGGCGAAACCTCGAGGACGAGCGGCGACACGGCAAAGCCGGCATCGACCAGAGCGTGCTCAACGATCTCGCCAAAGCAGTCGGAAACAGCGCTGTTCCAGACAACCATCGCACGCTTGGGCTTGCCCACGGCCGAGGCAAACATACGCGACAGCTCACTAAAAGCGTTAAAGCCGACGCGAACATCGACGCTGCGGTTTTGGAAATTGATCAGTTGACGGCGAATCATAGCAGTCCACGCTCCAAAAGCATCTCGGCACAAAGGTAGGAAACGTCCTCGAAGGACTTGTTGCGAATATCAAGGGTAAGGTCGGCGGCCTGGCGATACAGCGGACGGCGATGCTCAAACAAGCGCGCGGCATGCTCGGGCGAGCGGAAATCGGGGCGCGTGTCGGACCGACGAATCTGCCGAATCGAATCCTCAAAGTCGCCCTCGAGGTACACGCACGTACCCATTTCGTGCATCAGCTCAATATTCACCGGCGTCTCGACAATGCCGCCTCCGCACGAAACCAACAGGCTGCGCTCACTTTGAAGCGAACGGAGCGCCGAGGTCTCGAGCTCGCGAAAACGATCCTCGCCCTCAGTCTCAAAAATCTCGGTCACCGACTTGCCGCAACGGCGAACGACCAGACGGTCAGTGTCGATAAAACGCCGCTTGAACATGGTGCCGACGTTGCGCGCGAGCGTCGATTTGCCCGCGCCCAAAAAGCCGATAAAGAAGATATGGTCGCAGCCGTGTTTGGTGTGCTGGGACATAGCGAGACCTATTCCTCGCAGGGAAGGTCGCGCAGGGCCCGGCGCTCAATGATACGGAAGATCTGCGTATACCACAGGTCCTGGGTCGCCTGCGGCTTAACCAGGATAGTATCGACGCCGGCAAAATTGCCGCTCCACACGTCAGTGTAGAGCTGATCACCGATCAGCACCGCCTCGTCGGCCGAGGCGCCGAGGCGCTTAAGACCCGCCTTGAGGGCAAACGGCGCGGGCTTCATGGCGTGGCTGATGGCCTCGAGTCCCAGCTCGCGTGCAGAGCTCATGACCTGGTCGCGATGCCAGTTGTTGGACACCATGCACAGCTTAAAGCCTTTGGCGCGGGCGGCATCGAGCCAAGCGGAAACCGCGGCGGGAACCTGCTCGGTGTCGCGCGGCACCAGGGTGTTATCGCGATCGAGAAGAATGGCGCGTTTGCCGTCGGCCCACAGGGTATCAAGGTCGATGCGATCGACCGAGGCAACGTATCGTTTGGGGCTAAAAATCCTCATGCTAATTCCAAGACTGTTGATGCTCTTCGTAGGTTTGCGAGAAGTACTCCTCGTCCTGCGTAATGTAGAAATACAGGTCATCGGAGTCGGTCGGCTCAAGTGTGGCCTTGAGTGCCTCGAGCGACGGAGAGCAGATGGGCGTGGGCGGTAGGCCCTCGTGCTTATAGGTGTTATACGGACTATCGCTCTGCAGGTCGTCGGCGGTAACCTCGCCACCGGTGACATACATCATGGTCGCATCGCTGTTGAGATAGCGCAAACCATCGAGCTTGCCCGCCAGACGGTTGTAGAAGACCGAGGCCACGTGCGCGCGCTGGTCGGCGTTGAGGCCCTCGCGCTCAACGATAGAGGCCAAGTTGACGATGTCGTAGTCGGACATCTCCACACCGTAGCGTTCCTTGATCTTGGCTTCGCAGCTCGCAAAGTCAAGCGACTTGTACTCGGTCTTAAACTGATCGAGCATAGCGCGAATCACGCCATCGGCCGTCGGCGAATCACCCAACGAATAGGTCTTGGGGAATAGGAAGCCCTCGAGTGAATCGTTCGCGGCGTCCTTAAGGAAGCTATAGTCGTCCACGTAGTTGGAGGCCTTGGCCTGGTTGAGGAAGTCTTCCTTGGAGATGCTGTCGTAGGCCTGGGCCACACGGTCGGCGACTTGATCGACCGTTAGGCCCTCAGGGATAGTCAGCGCATTGGAGCCCGCGTTGGGGCCTTCCATGAGCTGCTGAACAACCTTGGTCGCATCCATGAGTGTGGTGAACGAATAATCACCGGGCTTGAGCGACATATCGGCGTTGAGCTTTTTCACCGCCGCATAGTAATCCTTGGGATTTTCTACGATATGGTTCTCGGAGAGAATCGAGGCGATCGTATCGCCTGAAGCACCATCGGGAATGGTCACCGTAACCTGCTGACCAGCCGTGACCTTCGTATCCTCACCGGCAAAGAAGCCCTTGACGGCCGGCACGACAAAAAAAGCGATCGCAGCAAGCGCGAGCACCGCCACCACAACGCCGATAATCATAGGCACCGGGGAGCTTTTCTTTTGAGCACCGCGACGAGCATGCGTGTTGTAGCTCGAGCGGGTCGCCGGAGCAACGCCATGCGAACCGCGAGCGTGATGCGAATGCGATTGAGGGGCCTGAGTTCGCTGGGTAGGTGCCTGCTGCTTAAAGCGGGTACCGCCTGCAGGCTGGGCCGTACGAGCAGTGGGCTGTTGAGCCGCGTGAGAAGCCGAATGCTGAACCGAACGAGCAGAAGGCTGCTGACCCGTCCGTTGAACAGGTTGGGCCGAATGAGAGAAGGACTGCACCGAGCGCGCGGCAGACTGAGCTGCGCGCTGCGTCGGCTGTGCCGGACGCTGGCCAGGCTGGGCAGGGCGCGACGCCGGCTGCCGTGTACGATTCTGCTGGCGCGGATCGGAAGCGCTAGACATGCGAAACCTCCTCGTTTTTACGATCGAGCCACGTCTGCAAAAACAGGCTGGCGGCAATCATGTCGATCTTGCCCCTCATCTGCTTTTCGTTGAGGCCCTGCTCGCGCAGGATACGCTTGGCCTCTTGCGAAGACAGACGTTCGTCCTCAAACTCCAGCGGAAGATCGAGCTCGTCGGCAATCTTTTGCGCCACGGCGGCAACGCGCTCGGCCTGGGGGCCGGGCTCACCGGCCATGGTCAGGGGGCGTCCGCTTACCAGGATGTCGGGCTCATAGTCCTCAACCAGGTAGCGGAACGTCTTGGCCATACCGGTGACCTCGGCAGCCGGAAGCACCTTGACAGGCATCGCCATCTTGCCATCACGGCTCGAGACGGCGATGCCAATCCTGGTCTCCCCTATGTCCAGCGCGAGCGCAACCACAGCGACTTCTTAGATTCTTAGGCGCCGAGCGCGGTCTTAGCGGCCGCGAGGGCATCGGCGATGCCGGCAGCATTCTTGCCACCGGCCTGGGCCATGTTGGGACGACCGCCACCGCGACCGTCGACCAGACCCGCGATCTGCTTGATCACGTTACCGGCGTGGAAACCGGCCTTGACGGCGTCATCGGAGCCGGCAGCGAGCAGGGCCGGAGTGCCCTTCTCAGTCACGCTGGCGACGACACAAGCGACAGGGCCGGCGACCTTCTGATGCACGGTATCCCATACGTTGCGCAGGTCGGCAGCCTCAAGGCCCTGGAGCTCAGCGACAACGAGCTTATAGCCGTCGAGCTCGACGGCGCCCTCGATGGCGCTGGAGATGGCGTCGGAGGAGCCACCGGTCAGAGCCTTTTTGAGCTTGTTGGACGTCTCGCGCAGCTCAGCCTGCAGGTTCTCCACGCGGGCGGGAACCTCGTCGACGCGGCACTTGAGCGCAGCGGCGGCGGCGTCAACGAGCGCCAGGCGGTCGGCCATGTAGTCGAGGGCACCCTTAGAGGTCACGGCCTCGATACGGCGGACATTGGAGCCCGTGGAGGACTCGGAAATGATCTTGAACAGACCAATCTCTGCGGTATTGGCGGCATGGGTGCCACCACAGAGCTCGCGGGAGAACGGCTGGTCCTCGGCGCCCACGGAGACGACGCGGACGACATCGCCGTACTTCTCTCCAAACAGAGCGACAGCGCCGGCAGCCTTAGCCTCGTCGATGCCCATGACACGGGTCACGACCGGCTTGGAAGCGAAGATCTGCTGGTTGACCAGGTCCTCGACAGCCTTGAGCTGCTCGGAGGACAGGGCCTCGAAGTGCGTGAAGTCAAAGCGTAGGTGCTCGGGCGTCACCAGCGAGCCGGCCTGGGAGACGTGCTCGCCCAGGACCTGCTTAAGGGCAGCGTCGAGCAGGTGCGTGGCGGTGTGGTTGCGGCGCAGGAAGCCACGGCGCTCGGCGTCGAGCGCGGCGGTAACAGCGGCACCGACAGCCAGCGTGCCCTCGGCAACGTGCGCGACGTGGGCATACAGGCCGTTGTGGTTCTTGGTGTCGGCAACGGTCAGAACAACGCCCTCGGCGGAAAGCTTGCCGGCATCGCCCTGCTGGCCACCCATCTCGGCATAGAACGGGGTGCGGTCGAGCACAACCTCGACATCCTCGCCGGCGGCAGCGGACTCGACGGACTCGCCGTTGCGCACGATGGCGACAACCTTGGCGCCCTCGATCACATCGTTGTCATAGCCGTCGAACTCGGTCGCTGCGACCTTGTCCGAAAGCTCGACCCACACGTCGTTGAAGCTGCCCCAGGCGTCGCCCTTGGCATTGGCGCGGGCGCGGGCCTTCTGGTCCTCCATGCAGGCAGTGAAGCCGTCCATATCGACGTCGTGGCCAGCGGTGCCGGCGATCTCGACGGTCAGATCGATGGGGAAACCAAAGGTGTCGTGCAGTTTAAAGGCGACATCGCCCGGAAGCACGGCGCCCTCGGCAAGCGCTGCCAGGGCCTCGTCCAGATAGACGCGGCCGTTGTCGAGCGTCGTGGAGAAGCGCTCCTCCTCGGAGGCGACGATACCCTTGACGAGCGCGACATTCTTGAGCAGCTCGGGATAAGCCTCACCCATCTGAGCGTTAACCTCGTTGATGAACTTGGTCAGGAAGGCGCCCTCGATGCCCAGCAGGCGACCGTGGAACACGGCACGACGGAGCAGGCGGCGAAGGACGTACTCGCGACCCTCGTTACCGGGAAGGATGCCGTCCGAGATCATAAAGTCGACGGCACGGGAGTGGTCGGCGATGATACGCAGGGAGCGGCTGGCGCCAGAGTAATCGTCGGCGTCATAGGTCTTGCCGCTAATCTTCTCGCCCAGCTTGATGAGGTGCTGCATCAGATCGCCGTCGTAGTTGGCGGTCTTGTGCTGCATGATGGCGGCCATGCGCTCCAGGCCCATGCCCGTATCGAGGTTGCGGTGCGGCAGCTCCGGCATGGAGCCGTCCTCCTGGCGGTCGTACTGGGTAAAGACGAGGTTCCAGAACTCCAGGAAGCGGTCGCAGTCGCAGCCAGGCTTGCAGTCGGGGCTGCCGCAGCCGACCTCCTCGCCCATGTCAAAGTAGATCTCTGAGCACGGACCGCAGGGACCGGTGGGGCCAGCGGCCCAGAAGTTATCGTCCTCGCCCAGGCGGGAGATGTGGTCCTCAGCAACGCCCAGAGAACGCCACACGTCGTGGGTCTCGTCGTCCTCGGTAAAGACGGTGAAGTACAGGCGGTCGAGCGGCAGCTTGAACTCCTTGGTGATGAGCTCAAAGGCCCAGGCGCAAGCCTGCTGCTTGGAGACGCCGCCAAAGGAGAAGTCGCCGAGCATCTCAAAGAAGGACAGGTGACGGCCGTCCTCGCCGATGCAATCGATGTCGTTGGTGCGGACGCACTTCTGGCAGGAGATAGCGCCGATCTCCTTCATGGTCTTCTTGCCCTGGTAGTACTCCTTAAACTGGTTCATGCCGGCGTTGGCAAGCAGCAGCGAAGGATCGTCAGGGACGAGGGACGAAGAAGGATAGAGCTTAAGACCGCGCTCCTCAAAGAAGTTGAGGAACTTGGAGCGAATCTCGGCCGTAGTCATTGACGGGTAGTCAGCACTCATAGAGGGAATCTCCTCGGTTTCACATCGAAACAGTTCAAACGTAACGATATTACCATCCCACCGCGCAAGTACAAAAAAGAGGGCCGCCAAACAGCGACCCTCCAGCGAAAGTGCACGTTATTCAGTACTGTGCGATCCTTTGAAAAAGGACTGCTGTAGAATTACATATAAGAGTCACCCGGAAGGAGCGATCGATGAAAAGTAAACGATTTGTCCTGAATGCACTTCTGGTACTAGCACTTTTAGCGCTCTTGGCCTTCTCCTGCTGGTACGCAAACCAACCAGCATTTGGCTACGTATTGTATGCAGCAATGTCCGGCGATAAGGCTTATTACACTCTACGCGCAATTGACGTTCTCTTTTTCTATGTAGCCGGCCCCTTATCAATCGCTTTGCTCGCGTTTATTGTCATTTACAACTTCAAGAAACGTTAATAGGGCCTATTTAGAATCCGAATCGTCCATGGAGCCGTCGATACCTGTTTTGGTATCGTCGTCCGAATTGGAATCATCGTCTTTGGCGAAGGGGTTCTTGAAGAAGCCCGTGGCATCGGGTTGCAGGCCCGAGAGCTTAATCCAGGGATTATCGAGCTCGGGCTTGGGCATGGCCTTGGCCTCGGGCGCAGTCTCGTTACCGATGAGCTCGGACTCATAGATGAAGGTGTCGTCGCCGAGCGCGTCGTAGGCGGCGACCGGGTTGCCATCGGCATCGCGGTACGGCGTGCCCTTAAACACGGCTCCGTCATAGGCCACAAGCTGACGGCCGGTCTCATTCTCGAAGTAGTACACGAAGATGCCCTTGAGGGCCGCACAAAGCGGGATGGCAATAATCATGCCGATGGGCCCCATGAGTGCCGAACCAATAACGAGAGCCGTAAGGCTCATAATGGGATGCACCTGCACTGAGCTCTGCATGACCTTAGGCGAAATCACATTGTCGGTGACGTTTTGCGCGACCATCGTCACGATGAGCGTCCATAACGCCAACATGGGGCTGAACATGAAACCAAGCACTGTGGCGATTGCTGCGCTCACCCAAGGACCGACGACCGGAACCAAATGCATGATGCCGGTAAAGATAGCCATGAGCGCCGCATACGGATGGCCGATGATCATAAAACCGATAAAGGCCAAGATGCCGCCGCAGATAGACGTCACGACCATACCGCGCATGTAGCCGCCGACAGAGCGAGAAAGGATGGCGACCATAAAGCGGTACGAGGTCTCCTTCTCCTGACCGATGATGGTGCAGATCTCGTGGTGCATGCGAGGGTAGTCGCAAGCCATCCAGTAGGCAAGCACCAGACCAAGGAAGATCACGAATAACTGCGAAGCCGTATTGGTGATGAGCGGGAACACACCGCGGCCAAGCTCGGCAGCAATCTGAGACACATACTTCGATGCCACGGTAACCAGCGACGAAAGATTATCGTCCAAATACTCCTTGAGCGGCGTGTTATTGAGCGTCTTGGCATGCGAGATCATCTCATTGAGATCGCCACCCGCAACACGAAGCTGCTCGGGCAGGCGGCTCAGGACTTCCATGATCTGACCAAAGAGAATCGGCGACAAGATGCAAACGACACCGACGAGCACGGCAACAACAACAATAAGCGCGATAAGCGAACCGATGCCGCGATTCACGCCATGGTGCTCGAGCCAGTTGGTGATCGGGGACATCACAAAGGCAATGATGGAACCAACAGCGAGAAACTCGATAACCGGCGCCAGGATGCCCATAAGGTTAAAGATGACAGCGGCGATGACAATGCAGCCGACAACAGCCCAAATGCGAAGCGTCAGAATGCGGGTGTCGCGCAGCACGCGATCGGTTTGTTGGGGGTGTTCACTCATGAACGAATCATCACTCCGTCGGGGTCGATCTTGTCCTGAATCTTCTTAAGCGTGCGGCGCAGCAGACGCGAAACCTGCACCTGAGAAATACCCAGCTTCTTGGCGATCTCGATCTGGGTCATGCCCTTCACAAAGCGCAGCTCGATCACCTCGCGCTCGCGCGGCGAGAAATCACGGATGGCTTCCTCGATCACTAGGCGGTCATCGGTAAAGTCGAGCTCGTTGTCGTCGTCGGCGTAACGGTCGAGAATCGAAGGGGCATCGTCGGAATCGGACGCACCAGGAGCCTCGATGGGCACCGAGGTATAGGCCGAAGACGATTCCATAGCCTCGAGGACCTCATCGACAGTCACATCTAGATACTCAGCGATCTCCTCAACCTTGGGCGAACGCTGCAGCTCGTTGGTAAGTTTGTCAGTAGCCTGGTTGACCTTGGCCGAGAGCTCCTGCAGACGGCGCGGCACGCGCACACTCCAGCCCTTGTCACGGAAATGGCGTTTAATCTCGCCCAGGATAGTGGGTGTCGCAAACGTCGTGAACTCGAGTCCGCGCTCGGGGTCAAAGCGGTCGATAGCCTTGAGCAGGCCCAAATAGCCAACCTGCATCAGATCATCGAGCGGCTCGCCGCGATTCTTAAATTTGTTGGCAAGAAACCTTACCAGGTTCATGTGGGACATGACGAGCTGCTCGCGTGCGTCCGGGTCACCGGTCTCTATATAGCGACGAAACAGCTCGCGGGTTTTCTCCTTGTCCCAAGCGGTCTTACCGCTCCGGGAACGTTCGGTCATATTAGATATCCGCCTTGAGGTCGAGGGAAAGCGTCAGGGGCGCCGCAGTCTTTTCGTAGGAATCGCACACGCTCGCCAAAATGAGCTCGGCATACACAGCGGCCTGGTCATCCTCGTCGACGGTGGCCTGGTCGCCAAAGGTAAAGGTCATGCCAACGTGAGATTCGTCGACATCGAATTTGATCGAGATGTCATCGGAATCAACAGCCGTGCAGCCGAAAATAAATGCTTCCTCGGCAGCCATACGAATGTCCTCGATGCGATCGACGGACATGGAGCAGAGCGCACCGACATTTGCCGCCGTCATGCGCACAAGGCGCGCCAGACGCGGGTCGCCGGCAACGGTCAGCGTAATGGGGCAAGTTGCTTCGCTACTCATCGCAGGACTCCTCAGAGGTCTCGGCGGGCGTGTAGGTGTAATACTGGGCTGCTTTAGCAGCAGGCTTCTGTGCATCATTGTCACCAGCAGCGACATCGTCCCCGGCTTCGCCAATCAGGACACGCTCGATCGGCTGCTCGGCTTCTTCGGCAGCGGAAAGCTTGCGCTCAGCGTCGGCCGCGGGAGCCTTCACCTTGTTAAAGAGTTTCTGCACGGCACCTGCCGCAGAATCAGTCACGCTCGACACAGCATTGCTGGCCTCGGCCATGCTACCGGTGACCTCAGAAATGTCGCGAACCACGGCTTCGACCTCTACGAGATTGGAGGTAAGGGCATCAACTGCCGTCTTGC
>DBFNYT010000178.1:0-8065 GCA_048425625.1 Collinsella sp.
GGCGCCTTGCGCGCTACGCTGGTAAATGCTTACGTATTTCCTCAGCTCCGCGCCCTTACGGGTTCGACCCCATACGAGGTCAACAAAAAAGCGACCAGCCTGAGCCAGTCGCTTTAACAATCTTTGGGTGGGCCGTCAGGGGGTCGAACCCTGGACCTTGGGATTAAGAGTCCCCTGCTCTACCAACTGAGCTAACGACCCAAAGCTAAAGTCCGTTGTGGCGGACTTTAGAGGAGATATCGTGTGGTGGGCCGTCAGGGGGTCGAACCCTGGACCTTGGGATTAAGAGTCCCCTGCTCTACCAACTGAGCTAACGACCCGATATCAACACGAAGTAAGAACTGGGGTGGGTAAAGGGACTCGAACCCTCGACCTACGGGACCACAACCCGTCGCTCTAGCCAACTGAGCTACACCCACCGTGTCCTGTGCGCTTCGCGCTCGACTATTATTGCAAGGAACGCCACGCGATGCAAGCCCCAATTTTCAAGAATTTTGAAAAGAGTTTTTCGAGACCATTTCGAGCAAATCCCACCGGTTTCATAGGAGTAAACTTGCCCCACTGCAAATGCTCGAAAGGACCGGCATGAAAGAACTCTCCAACCGCACGGCAACGTTTACCGATTCCGTCATCCGCCGCATGACGCGCATCTCCAACAAGTATGGCGCCGTCAACCTGTCGCAGGGCTTCCCCGACTTCGATCCCCCGGCGCAGCTGCTCGATAGCCTGAGCACCATCGCCAGCGACCCCAAGCCGCTCTATCACCAGTACTCCATCACCTGGGGCTCCCAGGCCATGCGCGAGGCGCTCGCCGCCAAACAGGAGCACTTTATGGGCATGCCGGTGAACCCCAACGAGAATATCGTAGTCACCTGCGGCTCCACCGAGGCCATGATGGCCGCCATGATGACGGTCACGAACCCCGGCGACAAGGTCGTCATCTTCTCGCCGTTCTACGAGAACTACGGCGCCGACACGATCCTTTCGGGTGCCGAGCCCATCTACGTGCCGCTCAACCCACCCACATTCGACTTTGACCGCAAGACACTCGAGGCGGCCTTCCGCGACAACGACCCCAAAGCCATCGTCCTGTGCAACCCTTCCAACCCCTGCGGCAAGGTCTTTACGCGCGAGGAGCTCACCTTTATCGCCGACCTCTGCAAAAAGTACGACGCCTACTGCATCACCGACGAGGTATACGAGCACATCGTCTACGCACCCCATGAGCACGTCTACATGGCCACGCTGCCTGGCATGTTTGAGCGCACCATCAGCTGCAGCTCGCTGTCCAAGACCTACTCCATCACCGGCTGGCGCCTGGGCTACACTATCGCCCCTGCCGAAATCACCGAGCGTATCAAAAAGGTCCACGACTTCCTCACCGTGGGCGCCGCCGCTCCCCTGCAGGAAGCCGTCGTCACCGCCCTCAATTTCGACGACAGCTATTACGATGAGGTCCTCGACCTCTATACCGCCAAACGCGACCTGTTCTGCCAGGGACTCGACAGCATCGGTCTTGAGCATAACGTGCCGCAGGGCGCCTACTACGTCATGATGGACATCTCTGAGTTTGGCTATGACAGCGACCTCGAATTCTGCGAGGACCTCGCGTCTAAGGTGGGCGTGGGCGCCGTGCCCGGCTCGAGCTTCTTCCGCGAGCCCGTCAACCACCTGATTCGTTTCCACTTTGCCAAGCGAGACGAGACGCTTAACGCGGCACTGGAGAACCTCAAGTCCCTGCGTGATAAAATCAAACCGCGCGGGTAAGGACGGCCCGGCAACTAAAGTAACTAAAGAAGCCCCGCACCGCCTGCCGCGTTGCGAGGCTTCTTTTTATGGCGCTTTCTTAAATGGTTTAGAGCTCTATACTTTAGTCATGGAGCAACTCGTCCCAGTGAGAGGAATATTATGGAAGAGCAGCAACTTATCGGAGCGCTCGAGGCCGGCGGCACCAAGATGGTCTGCGCCACGGGCTATGCAGACGGCACGGTCCTGGAGCGTGAGCAGATCGTGACCACGACTCCGCAGGAGACCGTCGAGGCCGTCAACGCATGGTTTGCCGACAAGGGCATCGCCGCGCTGGGCATCGGCGCCTTTGGCCCCACCGCAGTCAACCCTGCCTCGCCCCAATACGGCAAGATCCTGGAGACGCCCAAAACGGCATGGCGCTACTTTGACCTGCTGGGCACCATCCAAAACGAGCTCAATATTCCCTGCGGCTACGACACCGACGTCAACGTCGCCTGCCTGGGCGAGGTCACCTTTGGTTGCGCCCAGGGCCTCACTGACGTTGTGTATCTGACCATCGGTACCGGCGTGGGCGCCGGCGTGCTCTCGGGCGGCCAGCTCGTGCACGGCATGATGCATCCCGAGGCCGGCCACATCCTGGTCACGCGCGACCCGCGCGACACCATTGGCGAGCACAGCGCCTGCCCCTTCCACGACAACTGTCTCGAGGGCCTCATCGCCGGCCCCGGCGTTAAAAAGCGCTGGGATGGCAAGAGCGCCGGAGACATGGCCGATGACTCGGAGGCCATGGACCTGCTCGCCGGCTATCTGGCACAGGCACTCATGACCTACACGCTGTGCTACGCGCCGCAAAAGATCATCATCGGCGGCGGCGTGGCCGACCACACTCCCATCGTGCCGCTCGCACGCAAAAAGTGCGCCGAGATGCTCAACGGCTATATCGTCACGCCCGAGGTCAACGACATCGATAGCTACATCGTCAACAACAGCCTCGAGGGCAAGCAGGGCATCATGGGCTGCCTGGCCCTGGGCGCACAGGCGCTTCAGTAGCAGACGCACCCACGGGGCGTGGCACGCCCGGCAAATCCGACCTACGGAACGACGCCACCACGCCTCATATAAGCCCTCAAATAAAAAAGGCCGCCTAGGACCAAACAATACGTCCTAGGCGGCCTTTTTGGCGCACATCAGCGACCGTAAGAGATATCGGAGCACAACGCCCGTTGCCGCTCCACAGCAGTCGATCATCACATCGGTGATCATTCCAGCGCGTCCCGGCACAAAGAGCTGAATCGTCTCGTCGATCGAGGGAATCAGCAGCAGGAACACCGCCGTGGGCAGCAGCACGTCAAAGGTGTGCCGGCCCTCAAAATCAAAAGCGTGCGTTGCCAGGATGCCGAGCACCATATACTCGGTAAAATGCGCGCACTTGCGAACAACAAAGTTGGTCACCCATTCATATGGAAGTCCCACGCCGTGCAGGAAACCGCGGATAGCTTCCATGACCGTTAGACTCAGTGAGCCCGACCCCGAGCCGGGAACCAGCGAATTGCCCCAGATCAAGAGCGCCATCAGGCAGGTCACGACCGCCCATTTTCGATTGATCTTAACCATGCAGAAGTTATGCCTCCGCGCGGAGCGGCGCAAAGCTGGCGGTACCGCCCTCGATAACGCTCAGATAGGCACGGCCCGTACGCTTGGCGGTAGAGGACTGCAGGCGCTCGATCTCTTCCTCGAGGATCTGATTGACGCGCTCGTGACGACGATTTTCCATAATGCCGGCGGCAATAGCCTCGGCTCGCTCGATGCTCTCGCGCGAGATACGGGCAGTATCCTCGGGGAACACAGCACTGTGACGGCCGACATAGGCGGGGACAGCAGGCTGAGGGGCAGCGACGGGAGCGGGGGCCGTAACAGGAGCAGGCTCGTCAATCTCATCCAGGATCGCGGTGGCGGCGGCCCACATGTCCTCGTGGCCCGAGTAATCGGCCATGGGGACATCAACCTCGAGCGAGGCATCTGGAAGGTCGCCGGTGTTGATGCGATCTTGGGCATCAATCGATGCGGTGATGGCTGCAGGCTCATCGAGGTCATCGAGATCGATGCCCGCGGCACCGGAGATGATAGGCATGCTGGCGAGGTTTGCATTGTACGGCGCAGCCTCAGCCGCCTGCTGCTGGGCAGGAGCGCCCCACAACGAGCTTTCGGCGGCACGGCGGGCGGCAACGGCCTCCTCGTCCGCGGCCATGGCTTCATCAACGTACGAATTGTCGGCAGAAGCGTTCGCGTCGCCCGAGGTAGCGCTGTAGGCGTTATTGGCTGCCGCGTTGGCGACGAGTGCCACGAAAGCCGCCGTGCTGCCCGCAGGGGCGGCCTGGGAGCCAGACACGGCGCGTGCCGCGGCGGCGATGTCGTCGCGATTGAAGGAGCCGGTCTGCCCGCCGTTGGTGAGCTCGTCGATGGCGACTTGATAGACGTCGCGCGAGTGTGCAGGGTCGCAGCTCACCGGCGAATCGTCGTCGAGCATACTGTCGATCATGGACCAAGCCTCGGCCTCGTCCATGGCATCTGCGGCTCGAGCGATGGTAGGGACACCATCATCGGCATGACGGCGCTGGAACGCACCAGTCAGGCCGGAAAGGAATGCCGAGGTAGACTGCTCCGCCTGAGCCTGAGAAGCAGAAGCCGCAGCGTAAGGAGTCGCATCCTGCTGCTGAGCTGGAATCGAGGCGGTCTTGAACTCGCTTTGATGCTGATTGAGATTGGCGGCACCGCCCATGGCATCAGGCTGGAACAGACGCTCTTCACGCTGCGCACGGTACTCGGAGATACCCAGCGAGGCGGCATAGATACCCACGCCCGCCACCGCGCCCACGGCGAAGGGAACCGCACCCGCCACGACCGTCTCGTTCACCGACGAAAACGGCAGCGTCGCGGCATACATAACCACGGGAGCGGCAAGGCCGATCCCGCACGAAAGTCCGGCAAGGACTGCTCGTTGTGTTGCATCAGAAGAAGCCATGAGCTCTCCCCATCTTCCAGCACCCAAATCGCATCATTCAGTTGGCTGCGCGAGAGAAGATGAAGCGGGGCTATGCCCCAAAGCAACGGTATATGGTTCGTTTCATCTGCGTTTTCCGTCGCGAAGCTTAAAAGCTATTATGCGAAACCGCCCTGTCGATTGCAAGCGACGATGTCCGATTGAAACGGGAAACCTGCTGCTTGCCAGTCTTATGGTCAAAAATAAGCGCGGAGCGGCGATATGGAAAAGGGCCGAGGCTCAAAGCCCCGACCCTTTATCGCATTGATGACTATCGCTGCGCGTGGATGACAACCTAGAACGTCTGCTCGTAGTCGCTGTGCTTTTTGGCCGAACGCACCAGGAACTCCTGGTTGGTGTTGGTGCCCTTAAGACCCTTGATAAACGATGCGGCTGCGCGCTCGGTGTTGTTCATGCCGGCAAGAATGCGACGCAGGCCAAAGACAAACGGGCGCATCTGCTCGTCGACCAGCAGATCCTCGTTGCGCGTACCGGAGGCAACGGGGTCAATGGCCGGGAAGATACGACGGTCGGCAAGATCGCGGTCGAGCTTAAGCTCCATGTTGCCGGTGCCCTTGAACTCCTCAAAGATGACTTCGTCCATCTTGGAACCGGTGTCGATGAGGGCAGAGGCCAGGATGGTGAGCGAGCCACCGTTCTCGATATTACGGGCTGCGCCAAGGAAGCGCTTGGGCGGATACAGGGCCGCCGAATCGACGCCGCCCGAAAGGATGCGGCCCGAGGCGGGCGCCGCCAAGTTGTAGGCGCGGGCAAGACGCGTGATGGAGTCGAGCACCACCACGACATCGCCGCCCAGCTCCACGATGCGCTTGGCGCGCTCGATGACGAGCTCGGCCACGCGGGTGTGGTTGTCGGCGGGCATATCGAAGGTCGAGGCCACGACCTCGCCCTTAATGGAGCGCTGCATATCGGTGACCTCTTCGGGGCGCTCGTCGACGAGCAGGCAGATGAGGTGCACCTCGGGGTTGTTAATCGAGATAGACTGGCAGATCTTCTTGAGGATCGTGGTCTTGCCGGCCTTGGGCGGGGACACGATCAGGCCACGCTGACCCTTGCCGATCGGCGACACGATGTCGATGGCGCGACCGGTAATGGAGTCCTTGCCGTGCTCCATGCGCAGCGGCTCGTTGGGATAGACCGGAGTGAGGTCACCAAACTTGGGGCGGTTGCGAATCTGCTCGGGGTCTAGACCGTTGACGGTCGTGATTTTGGCGAGGCCGGCGCGCTTGTCGCCGCCGCGCGAAGGACGCAGTGAGCCCTCGATGACGTCGCCCGTGCGCAGGCGCGCGGAGCGGATGAGGTAGGCGGGCACGAAGGCGTCGTCGTTGGACTTCATGTAGCCATGGGCGTGGATGATGCCGGAGCTGTCCGGGCGAATCTGCAGAATGCCCTTGATGTCGCGGAAGCCCTCTGCCTTCGCGGCGGTGACGTAGATCTCCTCGACGAGCTCGGCTTTCTTCTTGCCGGTCGTCTCGATCTCGAACTCCTTGGCCTTCTCGCGCAGCTCGGCGACCTTCATGGCAGCGAGCTCCTCACGCGAAAGCGTGGGCTCGGTGGGGGCGGCGTTACGCTCCTTGTTGCGCTGTTTGCGATCGCGCTGGCGATTGCGACGGTCGTTGTTGCGCTCGTTGCGTTCCTCGTTGCGCTTGTGCTGGCGACGGTTGGAACGAGTGCCGTCTTCGGCCTCGGCGGGCGCGGCAACATCGGTTGTGGCGGCGTCGGCATTGACCGCAGCGGCTTCATTGGCCTCGGCGCCAGAATCGACCTGCGCTTCGACATCAGCCTGATGCTCGGACGCCTTGGCCTTAGCGGACTTCTTACGACCGCGCTTGGGCTTCTCGGACGCAGGCTGTTCGACGTCTTGGGGCTCGGCGGCATCAGTCGATGCATCGGCGGTCGTCTCGTCGGAATCCTCGGACGTACCCTTCTTGGCAGCCTTAGCCTTGGACGTGCGCTTAACAGCAGTGCGACGGCTGCGACCGGGGCGGACGTCGGCGGGCTCGGCATCGGCGGGAGCGGCCTCGGAAGTCGCAGCATCCTGAACGGGTGCATCGGCAGCGGTTGCAGACTCGGCGGTCGCCGCAGCATCCCGAGCAGCTGCGGCTGCGGCTGCGGCCTTCTCTGCCTCGACGAAGGCCTTGGGCTTGCGACCGCGACGGTGCGGGCGCAAAGCCGGATCGACAACGGGAACTTCGCTGGCCTCGACAGGCGCAGCGGGCTCAGTTGGCGATGCGCCCTCCCCTGCCGCGGAACGGACCGAAGCCTCAGTGAGCTCGGGGGTTACCTGATCGGCAACCTGCTCGGCCTTAGCAGCCGTGCGACGGCGTGTGCGCGGTGCCGGCTTCTCGGTCGGTTGGTCGGCGGCAGGGGTCTCGGGCACAGACGGGGCTGCAAGCTCGGTCAGAGCCGCGGCCTCGCGCTCGGCAGCACGACGGCGGGCGCGCACCACCTGAGCCTCGCTAATCTGCGCCAACGCACGTGCCTGCGCGACCTCATCGGAAATCGGCGCCGAGGAGTCAGCTGCAACGGTGCGCTTGGCGCGCGTCGTGCGCGTGGTACGGCGCTTGGGCTTGGTGACCTCCTCGCCGTCAGCAGCAGGCTTGGTCGTGCGGCGCGTACGCTTGGGCTTTGCCAGAGCAGCCTCCTCACCAGTTGCAGGCACGGCCTTCTCAGCCGCTGCAGGCGTAGGCGTCGAAGCAGCCTTAGGCGTCTCAGGAGCCGAGGCTTGCGCGGGCGCCGCGACCTGGTCCGACGCAACCGGTGCAGCGGGAGCGGTCTGCGTCGTCGTTATTTCGTTTTCTTGCTGTTGATCAGACACAGTGTTTGCTCAACTTTCTTTTCAAGCCCTGTGATCACATGCTCCCTGCATAAACCTTCAGGGCGGCTAAACAGTCTAGCTCCGTCAAATACCGACGGACATCATTGATCTGTATCGAGATATTTGCGTCATATACGCAGCGTTAGTGTAACACAACCGCCGCCACCTGCAACTTAGTCATTGGGGACGTTCTTAAACGACTATTCAAAAGGGACACTCTTTGGTTTACCGCCCACAAATCTGACTGCCTCCGCCAAAACTATGGCGGTTTACTACGATGAATCGCTCAACCGCGACCACTCCGAAACTTGTTGAACTAAAACCGACGCTCCTATAAGTTGTCAAGAGGCAGTTTGCGGGAGCGCTCTCTCCAATTCGCACAGGAGCTCGTAATACCTCCTCTCCAGTTTCGTCGACCGCCGTTTCCCCCGTTCCAA
>DBFNYT010000179.1:0-5685 GCA_048425625.1 Collinsella sp.
TCACGCCCCCGGATTCCCGGTGGGAGTTCTAGACCTTGTCGGCCTTAGTACATACCGCCGCCCTGCTGACCAGCGGTGGCAGCAGCGATAGCGTCCTCAAGCTGAGTGTTCTTGGGCACATCGGAGACGGTGGCCTCGGTGATGAGAATCAGGCTGGCGACAGAAGCAGCGTTCTGCAGGGTGACGCGGCTGACCTTGACGGGGTCGAGGACGCCCATCTCGATCATGTCGCCCCACTCGCCGTTGGCAGAGTTGAGACCCTGGCCGGCGGGCAGCTCGGCAACCTTGTCGACCACGACAGCGCCCTCAAAGCCAGCGTTCTTGGCAATGGTAGCGACCGGAGCGGTCAGAGCCTTCTTGACGATGTCGACGCCGATCTTCTCCTCGGGGTCGTCGATCTCGACAGCATCGAGCGCAGGAGCAGCGTCCATGAAGGCGACGCCGCCGCCGGCGACGATGCCCTCCTCGACAGCAGCGCGGGTAGCCTGCAGGGCATCCTCGACGCGGTGCTTGATCTCCTTGAGCTCGGACTCGGTAGCAGCGCCGACCTTGATGACGGCAACGCCACCGGAGAGCTTGGCCAGGCGCTCCTGGAGCTTCTCACGGTCGAAGTCAGAGGTGGTGTTCTCCATCTCGCCCTTGATCTGAGCGATGCGGGCGTCGATGGCCTCCTTGGAGCCAGCGCCGCCGACGACGACGGTGTTGTCCTTGGAGATGGTGACGGACTTAGCAGTACCGAGCATATCGGCGGTGATGTCAGCGACCTTCACGCCCAGCTCGTCCAGAGCGGCCTGGCCACCGGTGAGGACGGCGATGTCCTCGAGGATGCGCTTGCGGCGATCGCCGTAGCCCGGAGCCTTGACGGCGCAGACGTTGAGGGCGCCACGGATCTTGTTGAGGACCAGGGTCGGCAGAGCCTCGCCGTCGATGTCCTCAGCAATGATGAGCAGGCCACGGCCGGCGCGCTGGACAGCCTCGAGAACAGGCATGATGTCCTGAACGCTGGAGATCTTCTGGTCGGTGATGAGGATGTACGGATCCTTCATCACGGCCTCCATGCGGTCGTTGTCCGTGACGAAGTAAGCGGAGACATAGCCCTTGTCGAACTGCATGCCCTCGACGGTGTCGATGGTGATGTCAAACGTCTGGGAATCCTCGACGGTGATGACGCCGTCCTTACCCACAACCTCCATGGCCTCGGCGATCTTCTCGCCAACCTCGGGGTCACCGGCAGAGATGGTACCGACGGAAGCAATCTGCTCCTTGGTCTCGACCGGCTTGGCCTGCTTCTTCATCTCGGCGACGGCGGCGTTGACGGCCTTGTCGATGCCGCGACGGATGGCCAGCGGGTTGGCGCCAGCAGCGACGTTGCGCAGACCGTCGTTGACGATGGCCTGAGCGAGCAGGGTTGCGGTGGTGGTACCGTCACCCACGGTGTCGTTGGTCTTGGTGGCGACCTCCTTCACCAGCTGGGCGCCCATGTTCTCGATGTTGTCCTCGAGCTCGATCTCCTTAGCAACGGAAACGCCGTCGTTGGTGATGGTCGGGGCACCGAACGTGCGCTGCAACGCAACGTAGCGGCCCTTGGGGCCCATGGTGACGGTAACGGCGTCGGCCAGAGTGTTGACGCCCTTTGCGAGCTTAGCGCGGGCATCGGTGTTGAACGTAATGTTCTTTGCCATGGTGAGTAATCCTCCAAAAGAAATGTGACTCGCGTCGCCGCTTCCGAGTCCTATGCAGCGACCGCGTTCAAAAACGAATCAGAGAGTCTGACGAGACTAGGCCTCAACGACGGCGTAGATGTCGTCGGCACGCATCAGCAGATACTTCTCGCCGTCGACCTTGACCTCGTTGCCACCGAACTTGCCGTAGATGACAACGTCGCCGACCTGAACGTCCATGGGGATGCGCTCACCCTTGTCGTTGACCTTGCCGGCGCCAACGGCAACGATGGTGCCGCGCTGCGGCTTCTCCTGAGCGTTGCTGGCGATATACAGACCAGAAGCGGTCTTCTGCTCGGCCTCGTCGGGCTTGACCAGAACACGATCTGCAAGCGGCTTCAAAGACGACATGCTTGTCTCCTCCTTTTTGGGCCGCGTGGTTATGCCACGCGAATTAACCCTTTTTGTTTGCGTACGCGTTGAATGGTACCCACGAATGGCGGGTTATACAACACGGAGTCAAAAAATCTTATTTTTTGGCACTTAGATTTTCTGAATGCCGGGGGATAACTTAGCGGTGGCTCCCGGGGCGGACCGGAGGGCATGAAGTTTGCTGCTCTACAGTCCTGCGCAAGACGGAAAGCACATTAAGTGCTTTCCTTTGCGTGCGGAACTCGCGACAAACTTCATGCCCTCCGGTCCGCCCCGGGAGCTAGGTTAACTAATTCGGGCCCGGCATTCAGAAAAGTCAGTGCAGCAAAATGGCGATGCGGGTAGGGTGCACAAGAAAGGGGCACGTTGCTGAAACGTGCCCCTTAAGTTGCGGTGGAATATGGACTGTTTTTGGCTGTTGAGGTGTTATTTAGTCCGTATTTCACCGCAACTGAGGGGTGGGATGTGGGGTTAGCGCTCGTAAATCAAGTTGCCTGCCAGGTAGGTGGCTTGGACTTTGGTGGCCTGCAGTTCTTGGGGGTCGATGGTGAGCAGGTTTTGATCGAGGACTACCAGGTCGGCGTATTTGCCGGGTTCCAAGCTGCCAAGGTTTTGCTCGTCGCCTGCCGCGTAGGCGCTGCCCAGGGTGTAGTTGCGCAGGGCCGTTGCCGCATCGATGCGCTCGCTCGGCAGCCAGCCGCCCTCGGGCCAGTGGCTTTTGGGGTCTTGGCGCGTAATAGCCGTGTAGAGCACGTTCATGCTGGTAACGGGCGTGATAGGGCTGTCAGTACCGAAGGCTTGGCGGATGCCGCGCTGCTTATAGGTTGCGAACGGCCACATGATTCGGCTTCGCTCCAGGCCAAGGTCGCGCTCTGGGCCACCCGGATCGAGCGTGATGTGGCAGGGCTGGCTCGAGGCGACCACGTTGAGCTTGCGTAGGCGGTCGATGTCCTCGGGCAGGAGGTTCTCCAGATGCTCGAGTGTGTTATGGCCGTGCTGGGGCAGGCCGTACAGGTCGGCGGCCTCCTCGAAGATATCCAGCGCGGCATGGATGGCACCGTCGCCGATGACGTGGATACGCACAGTGTGGCCGCGCTCCGCAGCCGCCAGAACCAGCTTACGCATGCGCTCGGCAGGAACTGTCAGACGGCCCTGGTCGCCCGGGAAGCGCGGATTGGTATAGGGCTCGGTGAGATATGCCGTGTGTTCGCTCGACACGCCGTCGAAGAACTGCTTAAAGCCCGGTGCCGAGAGCAGCACATTGTTCGCGTAACGTGCCTGCAGCTCTTCCAAGCGCGACTGGTCATCCAGCAGCGTGGGGAACAGATGGGCTCGGATGCCCAACTTGCCGGCTGCCTGCAGTTTGTCGTAGACATCGTCGCGGATAAAGTCGCAGCCCGGCATGGGCATGAGCGACATATCGCATATCGAGGTGATGCCCTGCTCGGCCATCCGCCTCATTTGATCGGCGTAAGCGCTTGCGATGCGATCCTCGCCCAGCCACTCCAGGCAGCGCGGCAGCAGCTGCATAGCAGCCGCCTCGTGGGCGATACCCGTAAGCTCGCCATTTGCATCTTTGTCGTAACTGCCACCCGCCGGAGGCTCGCTGTCACGCGTAACGCCGAGCGCCTCGAGTGCGCGGCTGTTGAGCCACAGCGTGTGCCCGTCGCCCGAGTACATAACGCAGGGACGATCGGGAAATGCCGCATCGAGGGAGGCCTTGGTAGGTTGCTCGGGCGGATCCCAGCGGTAATCGCGCCAACCCTGGGTCACGACCCAGGCGTCATCTGGCAAGCCTTTGGAAAACTCGAGCGCGTGCTGCACCAGTGCCGCCTCGGACGTGCCCATATCCATGAGCATGTACGGCGAGGAGCCGACCGAGGTATGGAAGAAGTGCAGATGAGCGTCATGGAAACCTGGGCAGACAAACTGCTCGCCGTAGTCGATAACCGGCGTAGCGGCAGGCGCGGCGGCAATCACGTCATCGGGCGCACCGACTGCGACGATACGGTCGCCTGCGATGGCAATCGCCAGCTCGCGGGCGGTATCGATGCCGTCTTGCGCGGTAAAGACGTTCTTGGAGCGGATAATCCGATCGATATGTTGCATGGGCATCCCCATCTCTGGCAGGAAATTCAACACCCCCGAGTGTACTCCCCCGCCCTTGTAACAAAACCCCAAGCGGCAAACGGCAACTTTACCAGCCCTAGCGGCAGGTGGCATACTGGAGAGAGCCTGTACGATTTTGCGATCAACCCAGCAAGGAGCAAATCGACCATGACGAAGACCAAGGCACAGCAGATTATGGCGGCGACCGAGGCTCGCGCGGCAGACGATGTCACCGCGGCCATCCGAGATATCGCCGCCGAGTTTGAGCCCTACATCATCAAGCAGCGCCGCCACTTCCATAAGCACCCGGAGTTGAGCCTTGCCGAGGAGCGCACGACCTCCGACATCGCCAACCAGCTCGACGCCATGAATATCCCCTACGAGCGTCCCCTCAAGACGGGCCTGGTGGCGACCCTTCGCGGCACCGCGCCCGACGCCTATCGCGAGGACGGCACGCCGCGCCGCCGTATCCTACTGCGCGCCGACATCGACGCCCTGCCCGTTACCGAGCAGACCGGCGAGGAGTTTGCCAGCGTCAACGAGGGCTGCATGCACGCCTGCGGCCACGACTGCCACATCGCCATGATGCTCGGCACGCTGCAGATCCTGCGCCATATGACCGACGACATCCACGGCGAGGTCCGCATCGTCTTCCAGCCCAGCGAGGAAAACGGCCAGGGCGCCAAGCTCATGATCGGCACGGGCGTGCTCGACGGCGTCGATGGTGCCTACGCCGCGCATATCTGGAGCGAAGTCGACGCCGGCACCGTGAGCTGTGAGCCCGGCCCGCGCATGGCAAACACCGACTGGTTCCGCATCGATGTCCGCGGCACCTCGTGCCATGGCGCCATGCCCCAGCGCGGCCACGACGCCGTTATGGTGGCTGCCGAGATCGTCAACGCCCTGCAGACCATCGTCTCGCGCGAGATCAGCCCCTACGAGCCGGCTGTCATCACCGTCGGCGAGCTGCACGGCGGCACCGCGCGCAACGTTATCGCCGGCACGGCCTACCTCGCCGGCACGGTGCGCACCTATGGCGACAAGACGCACGAGGAAATGCCCGAGCTTATGCGCCGCATCGTGGAGCACACCGCGGCAGCCCTGGGCGCAGAGGCCGAACTTACCGACTACACCATCGCCAACTACAAGGTCGAAAACGACGTCGCCTCGAGCGAGCGTTGTCGTCAGGCCGTGGTCAAGTGCTTGGGCCCCGCGGGCGAAGGCCATTATCGCGGCACGCTTTCGGGCGAGGACTTCTCGGAGTACCTGCGCCGCGTGCCGGGCGTGCTCGCCTTTGTTGGCACGCGCAACCCCCAGATTGGCGCCACGTACGCCCAACATTCTTGCTTCTACAAGATTGACGAGACCGTGCTGGCAAAGGGCTCCATGGTGGCCGCCCAGTATGCTATCGACTTTTTGGCCGAGCCCACGCAAGAGGAGCTCGACGGCCCCACGATCGCCGCGGTTGCCGAGACCAACCCCG
>DBFNYT010000180.1:0-3770 GCA_048425625.1 Collinsella sp.
CTCCTCGTCGAGCTCGGCCGTGACGGCGGCATGCACCACCGCGTCGCAGGTCTCCCCCACCGCCTTCACCACCGGCCACTCGGCAAGCAGCTCGTTGACGGAAGGGATGGCGCGCAGGCGTGCGCGCACCTCATCGGACATGTTCTGGCTATCGCTCATGTGCGGCCTTTCAAAAGAAACGTGGATCAGTCAAATACATCAGCTGAGTCAATTACTCGTCATTATCCCCGCGCGCGACAATCTTTTCCACGCGAACGGCGTTTTCCTGGGTGAGCGCGGCACCCGTCAACGGGTCCCAGCGCAGCGGTGTGTGGTCGAGCGGCCCGACGCCCAGGGCCTGAGCGCCACCGGCATCGGCGTCAAACGTACGCCCACCGGGGGCGGCCGAGGTGAAGATGCACGCCGGATGCAGATACGGCGTCGTCTCCACGCGCACGCGGTCGCGGCCCATATCGCTCACGAGTTCGACGATCTCGCCGTCGGCGATGCCCATATGCGCAGCAGCATCGGCATTCATCTGCACGGCATCCAGGTCCGACCCAGCCTCGGCGGCACCTTGGGCCGCGAGCCTGCGCGAGGTATGCGACTCAAAGGGTCGATTGCCGCTAATGAGGCGAAGCATCCCCGGGCCAGGCTCCACCATGGGAGCGATCCAGTTGGGTACACGACCCAGGCTGGCTCGTTCCCATACGTCACTTGCCAGCGCAATTTTGCCGCCACCCAAGGGAATCGCCGGCTCGCCCGTACGCGACGGAAACGAAACACCCGTGTCGGCCCAGCCGCGCTCCTTGAGCTCGTCCAGATCAATCCCAAAAGGCTCCACCCGGGCAGCTGCCAGATCGTCAGACGTGAACCGAAAGTACTCGCCCACGCCACACGCCTGCGCCAGACCGGCAAAAATCTCCCGACCGGGACGTGTGTCGTCATGCTGCACAGGCAGCACGGCGTTGCGGTAGAACACGCGCGAATCGTTGACACCCACGACCGTGCCCACGCCGCGGTCGGCCTCCAGATACGTCACATCGGGCAGCACAAAGTCAGAAGCACGCGCCGTCTCGGACCAGCGAATATCTATTGTCACGAGCAAGTCGAGCTGCTGCAAAATACCCAACCAAGCCTGTGCATTGCCGTATCCCGCACCGGGGTTACTGGCATAAACGATGAGTCCACGCAAATCGCCGGCAAGAATCGACTGGCCGATGGTCGTGCACAGGCCGCGCACCGGATCGACCAGTGGATAGCGCTCGGACCCCAGCTTGGACCCACACGGCATCGACGGCGTCGCGAAACGCGCAGGGTCCAAATCGCCCAACACAAGCGGCGTGGGCGGATTGAGCGCGCCGCCCGTATGCCCGATGCAGCCCAGCAGCACATCGACCAAGCAGATAGCGCGCGCGGTCTGGGTGCTATTGGCATACGCGATACCGATGCCACCATGAAAGCCCGCATCCACCACGGCGGCAGGCGCGGCGGCAGCCAGATCGCGCGCCGTCGCGACAATCTCTGCGGCCGGCACGTCGCACATCGACTCCGCCCACTCGGGCGTCCAAGCACGGGCCGCCTGCGCCAACTCGTCAAAGCCTGTGGTGTAGCGGTCCACGAACTCGTGATCGTACAGGTCCTCGGCAATCAAGACGTGGACAATACCCAACAGCAGCGCCAAGTCGCAGCCCGGGCGCACGCGCAGCCAGCGATCGGCAATAGCAGCCGAGCCGCTGCGCCGAGGGTCGACCACGATGATTTTCGCCCCACACCGGCGCGCATCGTTGAACGCATCAACGGCCCCCATCGTTGACGAATCGACAATGGATCGCCCCAAATACATGATGCAGTCGGTATGCGCAAGGTCGGAGGCGGGACTATAACCCAGACTGTGTTCCCAACCGGTAAGTCGGCTTACCTCGCAGGCGCCATCGGCACCGTACACGTTGGGCGAACCCAGCGCATGCATAAAGCGATACGCCCAGTACCGGTCGAACGAGGGCACGCCGAGCGTCATGCCCAGCGCACGAGGCCCGCGCTCGTCAACAATCCCCAAAAGACGCTCGGCAATCTGGGCAAACGCCTCGTCCCACGAAATCACATCGAACCCCGAGCCATCAGCTCGTCGGCGCATGGGGTGCAAAATCCGGTCGCGCTCGTCAAACGGCATTGCCAGGCGATGGCGCCCGCGGGCGCACAGGGCACGCGCCGCGCACGGATGTCCCGGCACCGGCAACTCGGCCACCACGTGACCGTCCTCAACGTGTGCCGCAAAGGCGCAATCGGCATAGCATCCCCCGCATGTCGTCACCACGGAGCGACCGTCATGCATAGTTCTCGATGCCATCTCGATTATTCCTTCCAGCTCAGGGGCTCAACCCCACCGCACCACAGCTCTGCCACCAGCTGCCGCGACGCAAAGCCCGCAGCATTTACCGCAGCAAGACACGAAGAGCCTCCCAAAAGGCAAACGCCCCTCAGGAGGCCCGTACGTCATTCCGGCTTATTACGCCTCGGACTTCTTGGCGTAGACAAACCAGTAGCCGAGCGCGATCAGAACCGCGCCGCCCACGATGTTGCCCAGCGTGGCGGCGGACAGGTTAAACGCAATGCCCGCAACGTTAAGTGCATCGGCGCCAGCGACCTTGGCACCATAGCCGCACGCGTGCATCACGGCGCCCATAGGCAAAAAGTACATGTTGGCAACGCAGTGCTCAAAACCGCAAGCCACAAAGGCGGCGATGGGCAGCAAAATGCCCACAACCTTATCGACTACGGTCTTGCCGGCGGTACCGATCCACACGGCCAGGCACACAAAGATGTTGCACAGGATGCCGCGGAAGAAGATCGTCACCCAGTCGACCGTCACCTTGCCGGCGGCGACGCTCACCATGGAATTGGCGACCGCCTCGCCGTTGAGCTTGTAAATGCCGGCCATGTACACCAAGAAGACGATGAACAGAGCGCCGACAAAATTGCCGATCCACACGACGACCCAAGCCTTGAGCATCTGGACCAGCGTGATCTTTTTGCTCTTGAGCGCGCAGACCATAAGCGAATTGCCGGTAAACAGCTCGGCGCCGCACACCAGCACCAGCACCAGGCCCAGGCAAAAGCACAGGCCGCCCACGACGCGCTGGGCACCCCAGCCCAGCGTGCTGTCGCTCAAGAACACGGTAAAGAACAGGCCGCCGAAGGCAATGAACGCGCCGGCGAACATTGCCAACAGAAAGGCCTTTGCGACCGGCAGGTTGGCCTTGGTCACGCCGGCGGCCTCGGTCTTGGCCTCGATCGCGGCGGGCGCCAGGCAATCGGGAGCGGGGTACTCCACCTTGGAATCTGCCATGTCAATCACTTCTTTCCTAATCAGCAGGGACAAGCGCTCCTATTGCTCTTGCCCCAAGCGGACAAAGTGGGAAAAGTCATTGGCGGCCACGGCGTCGTACACGGCGTCGACGGCGTCAAAGACTTCCGGGGACATGGGGTTGTAGAACTCCGTGTCGCCCGGCTGAATCCCAACGAAGACGATATCATCACACGATTGCTCAATCTCTTCGATCAGAATCGACAAGGGAAGCGAATGCGTGGTGAACATCGACTTGCGGGCCACATCACGTTTGTCGAGCAAGCGGATGGCGCCGACGGGCAGCGCCATGTCGGCGGCATCGACCAACACCAAGCGCGGCGGACGCTCGCGCTTGACCTCGATGATGTCGTCCTCGGGCGTCTGACCACCGTCGATGGTGTACCAACCGGCGATGGGCGTGTCCTCCATCTTTTTGGAGAGC
>DBFNYT010000181.1:0-6473 GCA_048425625.1 Collinsella sp.
GGGGAGAGGGCTTGCGCTCGTCGTGCATGATATAGCCTACGTGCATCGTTGGGGCGTCTGCTAACGGGATCGATGCCATACCCCATTGCATTTCATTGGAGAGAACGCCGGTCGACAGGGTGTAACCGTTCGACGTGATAAGTAAGTTAGTAAGTGTTCCGCGGTCCGAGATTCGTATGTTGCGGTCGCAAGGGATATAGCTAAAAGGTTCCTCGGCGTAATAGAAGGAGTTTGAGGTTCCCTGTTCAAAGCTGTAGCGCGTATAGGGCGTGAGGTCGGCAAGGGACAGCTGAGGGCGGCGTGCGAGCGGGTGGCGCTCGCTGACGAAGACGTGGACCGTCGCGTCGAATAGGGGATGGAAGCTCGCTCGGGCATCGGCGAAGGCCTTCTGCAAGACACGGGTATTAAAGTCGTCCAGATAGAGAATGCCGATATCGCTGCGAAACGCACGGACGTCATCGACGATCTGCGCTGTGGTGGTCTCGCGCATGATGAACTCGAACTTGCTGTCGCGGCAGCGCTCGACCACGTTGACAAAGGCCTCGACCGAAAAGGCATAGTGCTGGGCGGAAATGGCGAGGCGGGCTTGCGGGGTGCCGCCGTCCTCGTAGCGTGCCTCGAGCATGTCGGCCTGCTCTACAACCTGGCGCGCATAGCCCAAAAGCTCGGTGCCGTCGTTGGTGAGCGTGACGCCGCGGCTGGAGCGCGTAAAGATCTCCAGATGGAGCTCTTGTTCTAGGCTTTTGACGGCGTTTGAGATGTTGGACTGAGCAGTATAGAGGCGCTGAGCTGCGGCGTTGATTGAGCCGGACTCTGCCACGGCGATAAGAAAGCGAAGCTGCTGGAGGGTCATCGGCGCCCGTCCTTTCGATAGCTATCTAAAAAACCGATAACAGGTTAGCGCTTTTAAGTGATTGACCGAGGGAGACGATGCTCGTACTATTCAAAACACACAAAGGCGGTAGGTAATTAAGCCGACCACAGAACCGGGATGCGAAAGGAGGCCCGCATATGAATTGCTTACCAAGACGAATGCCGGGCTCCTGTTTGCGCCCGTCGGCGTGATCAGGAGACAGCGACTTACTTTTCTCTTATTTATTTACTTTCGTTCGATCAAGGAGATCATCATGAGCCAGTTCATCAACAACCCCGAGCACACCTTTGGTTTCGATACCCTGCAGCTTCATGTTGGCCAGGAGAGCGCCGACCCCGCATCCGACTCCCGCGCCGTGCCTATCTACCAGACCACGAGCTATGTGTTCCGCAACTCCCAGCACGCCGCCGACCGCTTTGGTCTTGCCGACGCCGGTAACATCTACGGTCGTCTGACCAACTCCACCCAGGGCGTCTTTGAGGACCGTATCGCCGCGCTCGAGGGTGGCGTTGCTGGCCTCGCCGTCGCCTCTGGCGCCGCCGCCATCACCTATGCCCTGGAGGCACTTGCCCAGGCCGGTGACCATGTGGTTGCCCAGAAGACCATCTACGGTGGCTCCTACAACCTGCTGGAGCATACGCTCTCCCAGTTTGGCGTCGAGACCACGTTTGTCGATGCCCATAACCTGGACGAGGTCGAGGGCGCCATCAAGGACAACACTACGGTCATCTACCTCGAGACGCTCGGCAACCCCAATTCCGACATTCCCAACATCGACGCTATCTCCGAGGTTGCCAAGAAGCATGGTTTGCCGGTTGTCGTCGACAACACTTTCGGCACCCCGTATCTGTTCCGTCCGCTGGAGCATGGCGCCAACATCGTTGTCCACTCCGCAACCAAGTTCATCGGCGGCCACGGCACCTCGCTGGGCGGCGTGATCGTCGATGGTGGTAACTTCGATTGGAAGGCGAGCGGCAAGTACGCCCAGATCGCTGAGCCCAACCCCTCCTACCACGGTGTTTCGTTTGCCGAGGCTGCCGGTCCCGCCGCCTTCGCGACCTATGTCCGCGCCATCTTGCTGCGTGACGAGGGTGCCTGCATCAGCCCGTTCAACGCCTGGGTCCTGCTCCAGGGCACCGAGACTCTGTCGCTGCGCGTCGACCGCCATGTCGAGAACACCAAGAAGGTCGTTGAGTTCCTGGCTGGTGACAGCCACGTCGCCAAGGTGAACCACCCGAGCCTGTCTGAGCACCCCGATCACGAGCTCTATCAGAAGTACTTCCCCAACGGTGGCGCTTCGATCTTCACCTTTGAGATTAAGGGTGGCCAGGAGGCAGCTTGGAAGTTCATCGATCATTTGCAGGTGTTCTCGCTGCTCGCCAACGTGGCCGACGTCAAGTCGCTCGTCGTGCACCCGGCTACCACCACGCACTCCCAGCTCTCTGCCGAGGAGCTCGCCGAGCAGAACATCACGCCCTCCACGATCCGTCTTTCCATCGGTACCGAGAACGCCGAGGACATCATTTGGGATCTGAAGCAGGCCTTCGCCGCGCTGGACGAGTAAGGCGACTTGTGCAAGGACCCCTTGCGACTCGATAGGTATAACTGCATAAAATGCCTGCTCAAGGCGCCTGTGCGAACAATGGTTGCACAGGCGTCTTTTTTGCATAGAGAGGGCGCAAAAACAGGGTTTTTGACATGCTTTATGCATTCGAGTTGTGGAAAACTCCTGTTGAGAGGATGTGAGTTTTACGCAATTGACGTGCGCCTTTTGAGTAAAACCGCAGGTCGCGATTTGCTCGAGGTACTATGCAGCGCGATCGAATCACACGCAGCTCAAACGCAGCAAAAACGCACTACGGAGGTTTCCAGCTACATGAGGATCGATTCACGAAAACCGAAAGCCGCTGCCCTTTCCGCCGCTCTGACCGTGGCACTTTTGGCGGGCGCCGGTGCAACTGATGCCCACGCCGCAACACTGTCCGATACGGTTGGATCTACGCCGTCCGAGACGACGCTGGTACAGCCCGTTGATTATCGCGGCGATGGTTATGGTTCCATGCAGGAGTGGAACGCCTCGATGGAGGCCAAGCGCGATTCCCTTGAGATACGCGCTCAGATTATCCTAAACATGTATGGTGACTATGCCACCGATGACGAGCGCGCTGTGCTGCAGGGTTGTATCGATGGTGCGGGCAGCCTTTTGACGATGGGGGAGGTCGACGCGAAGTCGACCGAGCTCGATGAGCTGCGCACTGTGCTTGAGAATGCCAAGCGCGAAGCGCTCGAGGCCGCTGCCGCCGAGGCGGAGGCTGCCGAGGCCGCCCAGGCTTCGTATTACAACGCCGGCTCCGGCTCGTCTTACACGTCTGCTGCGTATTACGCGAACGGCTCGGGTCTGACGCGCTCGAGCGGCGTCAATAACTATAACGGCCGCCGCGAGACTTATTACAGCAGCAATGTGCTTTATCACTATCGCACGGGCGAATGGACTCAGGATTCTGAGGGCTTTTGGCGCGATTCCGACGGCTATTACGTTGTTGCCGCGGGCGATATGGCCCAGGGCTCGACCTTTACGGGCTCCAAGGGTGATTGCAAGGTCTATGACTCCGGCTGCGCTGCCGGAACCACCGACTACTACACCGGTTGGTAATTTTTCTGCATCACGGATATTTGGCGGACGGGCGTCTTTACCGAGCTTTAGGGCAACGTAAGGACGTCCGTTCTATGTATGCGTTTGAGTTAACAGAGCCCTTACCGTGGCGGTACGCTGGGCGAATGGATGCGGAGCACACTGGTTCTTGAGAAATAAGGTCTTTCTCTTGGAGGAAGTGGTCTTGTGAATGCTCGAGATATTGCCGTTGCCGCCGTCGCGTTGATGCTTGGCTGCCTTGGTCCCACGGCCGCGCTCGTCGCGGGCATGCAGGGGACATGCGGGGCTGCTCCTATCGTGGTCGGCGTGCTGATCGCGGCCACGCTGCTGGGAAGCGCCGGTGTTGTCCTTTGTCGCGACGATGAGGACGAGGTTCCGGAGTCGCAACGCTAGCTGTTGTGAGATTGACCGCCGGTCATAGACGAAGATGAAAGCCGCCGTAAGGGGAGTGCTCCTTGCGGCGGTTTTGCTGCTAAGGCTGTTGAATGCGGCGCGTTGGCGTTACCAGCTTGCCTCGATATCGCGAATGCGCTGATAGAGCCATTCGTTCTGCGGAACCTGGATATCGTGCTTGGCCGCGAGGCGGCGGACGGTGCCCGCGAACTCCTCGACCTCTGTTTTGCGCTGCGCGATGCGGTCCTGAGCCATTGAGGGCATACCGGCGGGGTCGATTCCCTCGATGAGGTGCACCATTTGCGTCAGGTCTGCTTCGGTCAGCTCAACGCCCTCGGCGTTGGCAACCGCAAGCGTCTCGCGCATGGCGGAGACAAAACAGCGGCGCTGCTCGGAGCCCGGCTCCGTGGCGCTTCCGTAGGTCCCGCCGTAGGCCATGCAGGTCTGGTTGATGCCGTCGTTGAGCATGAGTTTGGCCCACATGCGGTGCGCAATATCGCGCTCGACGGTATGGGCGATGCCGCAGCGCGTGTAGAGCCCGTCGATAGCGGCGACGGTCGCGGGGTCCGTGCCGGCCGCCGCGCCAAAGCGGATCTCGCCCGCATTGGTAAAGGTGAGCGCGCCGTTGAGGAACACGGCGTCCATGCCCTGGCAGATACCCAGGACGGTATGCTCCCAGCCAAAGCGTTCGGCAATCTTTTGCTCGCTCGTAATGCCGTTGCATAGCGAGGCGATGAGCGTGTTGGGTCCCACGACGCGCTCCATAGTCTTGAGTGCTTGGTCGAGACCGGTGGTCTTGACTGTCAGGATGACCAGATCGGCGGGCGTCGCCTCGCTGGCGCGGACGGACGTGAGATCGCAGGGCTTGCCGTTGACAGTGAGCGCATCGCCCGCGTGACGCTCAAAACGGGTGTCATCCATGATGTATTCGACGGCGTCGTTGCCGAGCGCCCGGGCGATCATGCTGCCGTAGAGCAGGCCGACGCCGCCCTTGCCGATAAAGGCGACCTTGTTGATCTGCATGTGAATCATCTCCCCATGTAAAAGGCGCCCGCGTAAGGGGCGCCTGATGGATTGTATGCTGCCAGGGTGATTGGTGGGTGCGCGGGGCGGCTGTTATAAAAAAGAAACGTTTGCCTGGACGCTACGCTGCAGGGCAGACCGCAAAGACATGCGCGTGGTCATGCCCGGCTCCTTTCATCGGGCTTTTTGCTGATGTTAAAGCGGTGCCGTGACGGCTCGATTTCTGCTGCGTTACGATACGTTCTCGATTGCGATTCCACGATGTTTCGGCTGCGTGACCATTGTGTTTCGCCTTGCCGGGGCGCTGATGGCGAAGGGAGGGGCCGTGCAATACCGTGTTGACCCCAAAAGTGGTAACCGAATATCCGCTCTGGGTCTGGGCTGCATGAGGTTTCCCGGTGCGCCGGGACACCCCGATGCGAAGACGGCCGATGCCATCATCTCCCGCGCGGTGGAGCAGGGGATTAACTACCTGGACACGGCCTATCTCTATCCCGGCAACGAGGCGTGCGTGGGTGCGTCGCTTGAGCGCCTGGGCTTGCGCGACCAGGTTTTGCTCGCAACCAAGCTGCCGCATGCTTTGTGCAAATGCGCGGAGGATTTCGACCGGTTCTTCGACGAGCAACTGCGCCGCCTACGGACCGACCATATCGACTATTACCTCATGCATAACATTACCTCGCCCGCCCAGTGGGAACGTGTGGTGGCGTTGGGCATTGAGGACTGGATCGCGTGTCAAAAGGCGGCGGGGCGCATTCGCCAGATTGGTTTTTCGTACCACGGCAGCGCGGTGGATTTCCTGACGATGCTTGACGCATATGACTGGGATTTTTGCCAGATCCAGTACAATTACGCTGGAGAGCGATATCAGGCGGGAACAGCGGGGCTCATGGCCGCCGCCGAGCGAGGCCTCGCGGTGTTTGTGATGGAGCCGCTGCTGGGCGGGCGTTTAGCGGGCAAGCTGCCGCCACGGGCCCGCGCTGTGCTCGATAGTGCCCGTGACCCGCATTTGCTCACTCCTGCCGCCTGGGGTCTTTCGTGGGTGTGGAATCATCCTCAGGTGACGATGCTGCTTTCGGGTATGACCGATACCGCGCAGGTGGATGAGAATTCGTCACTGGCAGACCTCGCGTTGCCGAATTCGATGACTGCCAACCAGCTCGACACGATCGCGCACGTGCTGGATGAGTTTGAAAAATCGAATCGCGTGCCCTGCACGGGATGCGGCTATTGCATGCCGTGCCCTAAAGGCATCAATATCCCTGGATGTTTTGCCGCCTACAACGCAAGCTATGCGCACAGCTGGTTTACGGGGCTGTCTCAATACTTTACGGCGAGCGCGGTGCGCACAAGCGAGCCCAAGTTGGTGAGCAATTGCGTCAAATGCGGCAAATGCGCGCGGCACTGCCCGCAGCACATCGATATTCCCGAGTGTCTCGACGATGTGCGCCGACGTTTCCAGCCTGGTCCCGTGACGGCGGTGCTTAAGGCCTTCGGCAAAACACGCTCCTCATGACCCTTTTATATCTT
>DBFNYT010000182.1:0-5792 GCA_048425625.1 Collinsella sp.
TGCGAGAGTGCCAGGCGATCCATAATGACGCGCGCTTTCTTGGCGCCGAGCTCGGGATGACCGTAGAAGTGTCCGCTGCCGGCGTGATCGACCGTAAAGCACTCGGGCTTGGAGACATCGTGCAAAAACGCCGCCCACATAAGGCTCGACGATGGCGCGGCGCCGTCGCACAGCGCCAGCTCCCCCGCCACCGTCAGCACACGGGCGATATGCACGTAGACGTTAAACGCATGATAGACACTGCGCTGATCAAAACCGCGACCCGCTGCCAACTCGGGCACAGCGGCACAGATGAGCTCGGGATAGCGAAGCATCGCGTCTCCCCCATGACCGGTCGAAAGAATGCCCTCGAGCTCAATACCCACACGCTCACGCGCCACGGCATCGAGCAGCGGCGCGCACTCGGCAAGCGCACGCTTGGTCTCGGGCTCAATCATAAAGTCCAGACGGCAGGCAAAGCGCACCGCACGCAGCATGCGCAGGGCGTCCTCGTTAAAGCGACGCTTGGGATCGCCGACAGCGCGAATCAGCTTGCGCTCCAAGTCACCCTGGCCGTCGTAGCGGTCGACAAGCCCGCGCTCGGGATGCCAGGCCATGGCATTGACGGTAAAGTCGCGGCGCGCCAGATCGTCCTCGAGCGAGGCGGCACGCTCCACACTCTGGGGATGACGACCATCGGTGTAAAAGCCATCCAGACGGTACGTGGTGACCTCGATACGCTCGCCATCGGAAATAGCCGTGATTCCGCCAAATTTAATGCCCGACTCCACAACCGCGATGCCGGCGGCCTCGAGCGCCGCTTTGGACTCCTGCCACAGGCCGCTACAGCACATATCAACATCGTGGCTGGGGTACCCCATCAGGGCGTCGCGCACCCAACCGCCCACGTACCAAGCCTCAAGACCAGCCGCCTCAAGCGCGCGCAGGACGCGCAGGGACGCATCGGACGGTTGAGTACCGCTGAGCGAAACATTGCACATGCCTATGGCCTCCTGCGACTATCAAATTGGCTATCGATTGCGTCTGCAAGAAGTCTAGCAAGAAACAGCCTCCACTGCACACGCAAGTCCGATAAACAAAAACGCATCCGTCCTAGTCTAAGACGGATGCGAAATAATCAAACTATTCAGACAAGGTGCCGGAACTAGCAGACCTGGCGAACCTCGATGTGCTTCTTATATTCGTCCACCTTGCCAAAATCACCCAGACCGGGGCACTCGACCACGTTGGCGCCAGTGGCCATCGAAAGGCGCAGGGCGTCCTCGACGCGCTCGGGGGCGTCGTGCCACACGGACAGGAAGGCAGCGAGCGAGGAATCGCCGGCGCACACCGTCGACAGCAGCTTGACGTCGAAGGTGCGGTTGGCAAACCAGATATGCTCGCCGTTGGAGAAGTACGCACCGGCGCCACCAAGGGTCAGCAGCACGTTCTTGGCGCCCTTGGCGTGCAGCTCGGCCATAGCGCCCTTGACGGACTCGTCGTCGCCACCGCTCACCTTGATACCAAAGATGTCAAGCAGCTCGTCGTCATTGGGCTTGATCAGCAGTGGCTCCAGAGCAATGAGGTCTGCCAGCTGATGGCTCGAGATGTCGAGGACGAACTCGGCCCCCTTGGCCTTGACACGGCGCAGGACCTCGGCCAAGAAGCCCTCGGAAGTGTTGGGAGGCAGCGAGCCGCTGATGACCAGGCAGGTCATGTCATCGAGCGAATCGATAAGTTCAAACATCTCCTGCTCGTTGGCCTCATTGATGGCGGCACCGGCATTGACCATGTTGTACTCGGTGTCGGAACCGGCGTTGAGGAACACATTGACGCGCGTAATACCGTCGGTCCACACGGGCTTGACGGGCACGCCCAGGGCCTCGGCGCCCTTAACGATAAACTCACCCGAGAAGCCGGCGAAGAAACCCAGGATCGTGGTGTCGACACCATAGTGGTCAAGCGTAAACGAGACGTTGAGGCCCTTGCCGTTGGGCGTGTAGACGGCATTGCGGGTACGCGTGACGGTATTGGCAGTAAGGCCGTCGCAGGCGATGTTGTAGTCAATGGCGGGATTTGCAGTGAGCGTGTAAATCATGAATGTTCCTTTCACGAAGCAACGTGTTAGTGAAAGTATATTCCACGCATCGGTAAAAGGCTAGGACAACTCGGCGAACGGTGTGGAAGCGATGAAGTACGGCGGGACACCTCTCCCCCGTGGCGGAACAAAAAGGCGCCCCAGCCGAAACCGGGGCGCCACATGCGCACGAATATGTCGCGTTTCAATTACTGACGATCGAGCTTGCGGACAGCAACGCGCTTGCTGTACTCGTCGACGTGACCGAAGTCGCCGATGCCGACGGACTCGGCAACGTTGGCGCCGGTGGCCATAGCGAGCTTCATGGCCTCCTCGACGTTGTCGCGATCCCTGTACCACTTGTGCAGGAACGCAGCGAGGGTGCAGTCGCCGGCGCAGACGGAAGAAACCAGCTTGATGTTGAACTCACGCTTGGCGTACCAGATGTCCTCGCCGTTGGAGAAGTAAGCGTCGCCGCGGCTACCACGGGTGAGCAGCACGTTCTGGACGCCAGCGTCGTGAGCCATCTTCATGGCAACGCGGACCTCGTCGTCGGTGTCGACCGGCACGCCGAAGATGGCCTTCATCTCGTGATGGTTCGGCTTGATGAGCAGCGGCTTCTTGTGAGCGAGCTCCTTGAGCTTGTCGGAGGACAGGTCCAAGACGACGTCGGCGCCACGAGCCTGAGCGTGCTCCATGACCTTAGCCAGGAAGTCAGGCGTAGCTTTGGGAGGCACGGAGCCGGAAACGATCAGGCACTCGAGATCGCCCGCGGTGTCCAGGATGTTGTAGAGCTCCTCCTGGTGCTGCGGCGTGATCGGAGCACCCGGGTTCAGGATGCCGTACTCGTGCTGGCCATCGTTGACGTAGGTGTTAATGCGCGTGATACCGTCGGTCCAGACCGGGCGGCAGAGGCAACCCAGGTTCATGACCTCCTCGACGATGAACTTGCCCGTGAAGCCGGCGAAGAAGCCGAGCGCGACGGTGTCGACGCCCATCTTCTTAAAGGCGAAGGACACGTCGAGGCCCTTGCCGTTAGCCGTGTAGCTGGCCGAACCGGTGCGGACGTTCTCGTCGGGCTCGAGCGGAGAGCTCGAAACCGTCATGTCGACAGCCGGGTTAGCGGTTAGCGTGTAGAACATTTACAGTACCCCCTGTATATGTGAGGGCCGCGTGGCCGGCCCATTCCAACCACGCGGTTACCTCTGATACCAAATTAGCGAGCTGCGGACTCGAGCAGTGCCTTGACCTCGGCGGCGGTGTTGCAGGCGAGCGCCTTCTCAGCGAGCTCGTCGCACTCGGCCTTGGTCCACTGGCTGATGGTCTTACGGGCGCGCAGGATCGACGGAGCACTCATCGAGAACTCCTCCAGGCCCCAGCTGATCAGCAGCGGCTCGAGCAGCGGATCGGCAGCGGCCTCGCCGCACATACCGACCATGATGCCGGCCTTCACGCCGCTCTCGATGATGTTCTTGAGCGAGCGGAGCACGGCGGGATAGTAAACCTGGTACAGGTTGGAGATGGTGTCGTTGCCACGGTCGGCGCACATGGTGTAGCCGATCAGGTCGTTGGTGCCGATGGAGAAGAAGTCGGCGACCTCGGCAAGACGGTCTGCGAGCAGCGAAGCGGCAGGCGTCTCAACCATGATGCCGACCTCGATGTTCTCGTTGAACTTGCGACCCTCTTCAGTCAGCTCGGCCTTGCACTGCTCGACAAGCTCCTTGACAGCCAAGACCTCCTCGACGCAAGTGACGAGCGGGATCATGATCTTTACGTCACCGAAGGCGCTAGCGCGCAGCAGAGCGCGGAGCTGGACCTTGTACTGGTCGGGATTGGCCAGGCAGTAACGCACGGCGCGGAAGCCCATGAAGGGGTTATCTTCCTTGACCATGTGCAGATACGGAATCTCCTTGTCGCCACCCACATCGAGCGTGCGGATGATGACCGGAGCGCCCTTGAGCGCGCTGGCGACCTTACGGTAGGCGTTGAACTGCTCCTCCTCGGAAGGAAGCTCGGCAGAGTCCATGAACAGGAACTCGGAGCGGAACAGACCGATGGCCTCGGCGTCGTGATCGAGCGCGTTGGGCACGTCATCGGGGTTACCGATGTTGCAGGCGATGATCTTCTTGATGCCATCGGCAGTCACGGACGGCTTGCCACGGAAGGCCTCGAGGGCTGCCTTCTCGGCAGCGAAGGCCTCGGCCTTGGCGGTGTAGGCGGCGAGCGTCTCCTCGTCGGGATCGGCCTCGACGATACCCTTGCCACCGTCGACGACAACGGTCATACCGTTGCGCAGCGCGGTGCAGCTATTGGAAACCGAAAGGACAGCCGGAATCTCAAGGGCGCGCGCAATAATCGCGGAGTGCGACGTGCGGCCACCGGTCTCGGTGACGATACCGGCAACGTGGGCCTTATCGATCGTGGCGGTCATGGACGGCGTGAGGTCGTGCACGACAACGACAGTGTTCTCGGGCAGGACGGAGAGGTCGACGACCTCCTTGCCCAGCAGCTCGGCCAGAATACCGGTGCGGATGTCGGCGATGTCGGCCGCGCGCAGACGGAACATCTCGTCGTCCATGGACAGGAACATGTTCTCGAACATGGTCGAGGTGTCCATGAGCGCCTGCTCGGCGCAGGTACCACCGTCAATGGCGGCGTTGATGGCGTCGGTCATACCCGGATCCTGAGCCAGGACAATATGTCCGCTCATGATCTCGGCCTCGGCCTCGCCCACCGTCTCCTTCATATGGTCGGCCTGAGCCTGGGTCTTCTCGCAGAAGACCGAAAGAGCGGACTGATAGCGCTCCTTCTCTGCTGCCGAATCAGCAACCTCGTGCGGCTCAAACGTCAAGTCGGGATCGACGGCGACCATGACGGTGCCGATACCGATGCCCTCGGAAGCGTTGACTCCCTGATACATTCCCATTCCTCTCTCCGTGTCATGTGATAAAGCGTTTTGCCATATCCATGACAAAAGAGCGCAGCTACCTTACAACAGGTCACTGCGCCCCCAAATATGAACTTAGTTGTTCAACATGCGACCCGTTTGAGTTCTACTCGCCAAGACCGCTCTTGATGAGCTCGATGGCAGCAGCCAGAGCCTCGGCCTCGTCAGCGCCGTCGCACTTGACCTCGACCTCGGTGCCGCAGGGGATACCAGCAGCCATAAGTGCCATCGGGGACTTGCCGTTGACCTCCTTCTCGGGGGTGACGACCGTCACGTCACAGGCGTACTTGCCCATGGTGGAGGCGAACAGACCAGCCGGACGCATGTGCAGACCCTGAGGATTAACGAGGGTAGCCTTCTCAGAAACCATAATTGACTCCTTTTTGTGTTTAACCCCTGTCATGCATGTGGCAGGAGTCAGATTCACGACGTTGTTTATATTAACTCACATCAAACGGTTTTTCATTATGTTTCAGACGAATTATTGGACAGATGTGTTTGTCGTCCGCTTGTTCGCCCACAGGGGCCCGTGCGCGGCCTGTGAGATTTCCTGCTCTACAGTCCTGCTCGCACGAAGAGCACATTAAGTGCTCTTCGGCTCGTGCGGAACTCGCGATAAATCTCACAGGCCGCGTCCGGGCCTCCGTGGGCGAGCAAGCTGGGGAAACTCAGTCGGTCCAGAGTAATATCGACCAAACGGAATTCTGGCTGATAGTCTGTCCGCACTAAAGACTCGGCAAGCAGGACCGTCTATGCCCATCTCTGTAAGTTGCGGTGAAATAGGGACTG
>DBFNYT010000183.1:0-9569 GCA_048425625.1 Collinsella sp.
CGGCGCGGCCTGCGGTGACTTTGGGCAGCCCGGGTTTTCGTTGGCTGACGCCCCCACTCATAATGCTTGGGTCGGTGGGCTGATGTGTTGCGTCCCGCTGGGCTATAAGGTCGAAATGAAGGTGGACAGGCGATTTAGGCCTTCGTCCAGATCTTGGTCGGAAACGCAGTAGCTTAAGCGGATGTGGCCTTCGGTTCCGAAGCAGTCTCCCGGGACTAGGGCTACGTTTGCTTCTTTGATGGCTTTGATGCAGAAGTCTTCGCTGGTTAGGCCGAACTTTTTGATGCTCGGGAAAGTGTAGAAGGCCCCTGCGGGCTCTACTACTTCGAGGCCCATGGCGTTTAAGGCTGCGAGCACGCGCTTGCGGCGGGTTCGGTAGACATTGAGCATGGGGGTCGGGTCGACGGTGAGGGCTCGGGCTGCGGCGTCCATTTCGAAGGAGACGGCACTCGATACTAAGTATTGGTGAGCCTTGGCAATCTCGGCGATGACGGGGGCTGCTGCTGCGAGCCAACCTAAGCGCCAGCCGGTCATGGCCCAGGGCTTGGAGAAGCTCTCGATGATCACCGTCTGCTCGCGTAGCTCCGGGTGGCGCTGGGCAAATCGTTCGTAGCCGTCCACATAGACGAGGCGGTTGTACACGTCGTCGCAGACTACGTAGATACCCGCCTGCTCCGCTACGCGCGCCACGGCATCGAGCGATGCTGCGTCGAGGATGCAGCCCGTGGGATTGTTGGGCGAGCAGATAACGATGGCCTTGGTCGCTGGGGTCACACAGGCGCGAAGCGCTTCCTCGTCAACCTGAAATTGCGCGGGCTCCGTATCCAAAAAGACCGCCTTGGCATGGTTGGCAACGACGATGCTCTCGTACAAGCCAAAGGCCGGCGTGGGGATGATGACCTCGTCGCCTGGATTGAGCATAGCCATAAACGTAGCCGACAGGGCCTCAGTCGCACCATCGGTCAGGATGACCTCGTCAGCAGAAAACGAAAAGCCCGCGTCGCCCATATATGCGGACAGCGCCTCGCGCAGGGCAGGGCGACCGTTGTTGGGCGGATAGTGCGTGTCGCCGCGATTGAGCGAGGCAGTCACCTCAGCGCTAATCACATCGGGCGTAGGAAAATCGGGCTCGCCGAGCGCGAGCGCAATGCATCCCGGATGCTGCGCGGCGAGCGCGTTGATCCGGCGGATGCCGGAGGGCTTGAGCGTGGCAAGCGAAGTATTCATGGGCAGACGCATGGCGTTCCTTTCGTAAGGGTTGCACTAGGATAGCGCGGCGGAGCGCCACCAGACGGTGTAACCTAAACGGAAACCAACCGGAAAGGAGGCGGCATGGAGACGACCGCACGCGGCGATGTACCAAAAACGTTGCAAACCATTGCGTATATCAGCATTCCCAATAGCGCCGATCTTGAGTTTTTGCTCTGGGACCTGCAGGATGCCATCGCCGCCTATGCTCAGCTTTCTGGCACCGCGCTCCCCCGCCCGGTTGACTTGGAGGCGGATGACGCCGGTGTAGTCGATGGCATGGTGCTCGCTGTTGATGATGCATTTGACGATGAGGCTATGATCGCTGTCGAGGAGATACTCAATCGCTTTGGAAATACAGAGACACGCATCTATGTCGTCGTCCAGGCCGCGTCCAAAAACAACAAGCAGGCGGACGAAGTCCTCGACCGCCTATACCGGGCATGTATTCTACGTGACCTACCATGGTGTGACGGTGTTGTCATCTGTGCCGGCAGCGGCATCGCAGCGCTTCGCCATTCCCCACGCATGGGTCTCTTACGCCGGCCTTTTTCGGAAGCGATGGATAAGCTTGTGGGCGCTGTGCGCATGGGCTGCTCCATTGAGCATGCGCAGTTGCTTGGCGGTGGCAATGCCGAAAGCGTCGATGCCGACGGCATGGTGCGCGCCAAGCCCGCGCTGCCCGCACCGATCTGGCATGCCATCATGAAACGCCTCGGCACCCGCGCCCAATCAGATATCTAAATTACAGCGCGCCCCAATCAACGGCCTCACGCCAGCGCTCTACAAGGCGTTCCAGGCGCCATGCCGCATTGGCGGGACTTGTCGACGGCAGAACGATGGCCGGCAGCCCGGTGCGCTCTTGTAGATAGCGCTTGTAGAGCCGGCCTGCCGTGCCGCCGTTACAGACAACGACCTCGATAGGAGCTGCGCCGGCAATGCGCTCGACATGCGCCGGAACGACGTTTTTGATGCTGGCGTCACTCGAACCCTTAATGTCGCAGCTCTCGATCACATCCCACAGGGCTACGCCGCTGTTAAGCAGCATGGAGCGCTTGGCGGCAATCGAGGCGTCGAGCGTCGCAGGCTCGCTGCCTGCCAAAGGGTCGCCCTCGTTGGGCGGCACGGGCACACCGAGGCACGCAGCCATCACGCGCCAAAAGCGGTTCTGGGGGTTGCCGTAATAAAAGGCATTGGCGCGCGAAAGCACCGAGGGAAACGACCCAAGCACCAAAACGCGCGAGCGCTGGTCGAACACGGGCTCAAACCCATGCTCAATATGTTGATAGCCCTCGTCGGACGCAGCCATGGCCTAGGCCCTCAGCAGATAACGCACCTCGTAGGGCGCAAGCTCAAGGGCACCCGTCAGCTCGACCGTGGGCGCATCGTCGGCAAGCAGGTCGACGAAGGAGCCGTTGAGCTCGCCGGCTCCAAAGGTATAGGGCTCGTTCACGGCGTTGACCGCCACGAGCACCGTCGCGTCATCGCAGGCGCGCTCGAACAGCAGCTGCTTGTTCTGGATCACCACGTTGCGATAGGCACCGTAGTTGAGAGCACGGGCGGCCGCGTCGTCGGCCGAGCGAAGGTGCGTGAGCTGCGTGATGAAGGCCGTCAGCTCGTTGGGCGCAGGCTCATCGAGCGCAGGGCGCAGCGCCCAGTCGCCATCGGGGCCGCCCTTTTCGCCAGCAATTCCCCACTCGCTGCCGTAGTAGACGCACGGGATGCCCGGCATGCCAAAGAGCATGCCGTAGGCGGGACGCAGGCAGAACTTGTCGGTAAGGATGCTCGCCAGGCGCGGCACATCGTGGTTGTCGACAAACGACAGCAGGTGCTTGCCGCGGTAGATGCACCACGGATCGCCACCAAACTGGCGATGCAGCGAGTGGGCGATCTCGAACATGTTGACCGAATTAAAGCTGGAGTAAAGGCCTTTGTAACACTCGTAGTTGGTGCAGGAATCGAGCATCTCGTCGTTGACGATCTGGTTGTAGTCGCCGTGGAGCGTCTCGCCGATGAGCGCAAAGTCGGGCTTGAGCTCACGGGCAAAGCTATGCAGACGACGCATGAAATCGCGGTCGAGCATGTAGGCGACGTCCAGGCGCAGACCGTCGACGCCAAAGACATCGGCCCAACGGCGCACGGACTCGAGCAGGTAATCGACCACGGCGGGGTTTTGCAGGTTGAGCTTCACAAGCTCAAAATGGCCTTCCCAGCCCTCGTACCAAAAGCCGTCGCCATAGCACGAGTCGCCGTCAAAGCTGATGTGGAACCAATCCTTGTAGGGCGAGTCCCACTTGCGCTCCTGCACATCGCGGAAGGCCCAAAAGCCGCGACCGACGTGGTTGAAGACGGCGTCGAGCACCACGCGGATGCCGTGGGCATGCAGTGTGTCGCATACGGCGGCAAAGTCGGCGTCCCCACCCAGGCGGCGGTCGATGTGGCGCAGGCTGCGCGTATCGTAGCCGTGGCTATCAGACTCGAGCGGCGGGTTGATGAGCACAGCGCCAACGCCGAGTTCCTGCAGGTAGTCTGCCCATTGGGCGATTTTCATGATGGGCGCATCGGGGTTGGGCGCGGCGTTGGCAGCCTGGGCGAGCTCATCCTCGGCAACGGGCGCGGCGTTTTCGCGCGGAGCTCCGCAGAAGCCCAGCGGATAGATCTGATAGAACGTCGTCTCGTATACCCACATAGCAACCTCCCGGTAAGCTCAACACAACGACATCCATTGTATGCCCGGCGTGCACCCCCCTTCCCCAAAATAAGTTGCGGTGGAATAGGGACTGTTTGCCGGGTTTATTGGGCCCAGCAGTCCGTATTTCACCGCAACTGATGAGGGGACGTGATTAGGCGACGGGCTTGGCGCGGCGGATGGCCGGAAACAGCACGGTGATGGCGAGGATGACGCCCACGACGGCAATCGCCCCGCCCACAAAGCCGATCCAGGCGATACCGGGACCCGAAACCACGGCTCCGCCGATCGCGGTACCCGTGCCGATACCGAGGTTGAACAGGCCCGAGAAGATCGACATGGCGACGGCCGACGAATCTGCCGGCGTGTGCTTGATGAGCTCGGCCTGAAACGCCACGTTAAAGGCCGTGGCGCAGCAACCCCACAGCGCGCAGACGGCAAGCACTGTCACGAGCGACAATGCGGCCGGCCCCATGAGCAGCAGGGCCACCGGCACGCCGGAGAGCGTGATAGCCAAGAACGGGAAGCGATGCCCATCGAACAGGCGGCCAAACAGCCAGCTTCCGAGCAAACCAGAGCAGCCAAACGCCGTCAGCGTCATGGTAATGGCGCCCGCATCGACGTGCGCGACCTGCGCCAGGAAGGGCTCGATATAGCTGTAGCTTGCGTAATAGCCGGTCGCCATGAAGACCGTGACTGCGTAGAGCGCGATGAGGAGCGGGTTCTTGAGCAGCTCGGGCAGCTGTTTGACAGTAAAGCGCTCACCCGCCGGCATGGCCGGGAACACCGCTGCCTGGTAGACGACCGCGATGGCTGAGAGGCCCCCGACCACGGCAAACGTCATGCGCCAGCCCACGGCCAAGCCAATGGCGCGACCGAGCGGCAGGCCAAAGATCTGCGCGATGGACGAACCCGTAGCGATCATGCTGATGGCGAGCGCGCCGTGGCGAGTGTCGACCAGGCGCGAGGCCATAATCGAGGCGACTGACCAGAACACGGCATGTGCGCAAGCGACCACCAGGCGCGCGCAGACCAGGATGGGATAGGTCGGCGCCACAGCGGACAGGAACTGACCGAGCGAGAACACGGCCAGCACGCCCAGCAGCATCCGCTTGAACTCAAAGCGCGAGGCGAACACCATGAGCGGCAGCGACAGCAGCATGACGCCCCAGGCATAGACCGAGATCATGATGCCCGCCTGGGCCTCGGTGAGCGAGAACGACGCGGCGATATCAGTCAAAAGGCCGATGGGCATAAACTCCGACGTGTTGAACACGAACGCACAGCAGGTGAGCCCGACGAGTGGGAGCCACTGCTTGAGCGTGATGCCGTCTTGCCTTGTCTGAGTCATATATAACGTCTCCAATCGTTTTGAGCGGAGGCGATTATATAGCAACGGCCCCGCATCCGTCAGCAACAGATGCGGGGCCGAAAACAATTCGATACACAGAGGTTGCGCCGTCAATAAAAAACTAAGCCAACCCCAGCAATATGCCCGCCGAATGCACGACAAACGCCACGATCCAGGCGACCGTCACCTGAAACGCGAACACGGCAACGGCGTAGCGCGCGCCCAGTTCGCTCTTGACGGCACCGATCGCAGCCACGCACGGCGGGTACAGCAACGTAAAGACCAGGAACACATAGGCAGTAAACGGCGAAAACATGGTCGACAGTGCCGCGGGCGAGGTCGCGCCCAAAAGTACCGTGAGGGTCGAGATGACACTCTCCTTGGCGATAAGTCCGGTGACGAGCGCCGTGGATGCACGCCAGTCGCCAAACCCAAGCGGCGTCAGCGCCGGCGCGATGATGCTGCCGAGGCCCGCAAGCAGACTCTGCGACTGATCGGCGACCACGTTAAAGCGGATGTCGAACGTCTGAAGGAACCAGATGACCACGGTAGCGGCAAAGATAATGGTAAAGGCCTTGGTAATAAAGTCTTTGGCCTTATCCCATGCCAGCATCACTGTCGTCTTGACGCTCGGCAGGCGGTAATTGGGCAGTTCCATGATAAACGGCACCGGGTCGCCCTTAAATGCCGTACGGTTGAGCACCAGGGCGGCAATGCAGCCGACCACGATACCGATCAGATAGAGCGAGACCATGGCGGGAACTGTCGCCTGTGGGAAAAACGCCCCGCACAGCAGACCGTAGACCGGCAACTTGGCCGAGCAGCTCATGAACGGCGTGAGCATGACCGTCATCTTGCGGTCGTGCTCGGATGGGAGCGTACGGGTCGACATGATAGCCGGCACGGTGCAGCCAAAACCGACGAGCATGGGCACGAAGCTACGGCCCGACAGGCCAAAGCGACGCAGCACTTTATCCATGACAAAGGCCACGCGCGCCATGTAGCCGGAGTCTTCCAGAATGGAGAGGAACAAGAAGAGCACGACGATAATCGGCAGGAAGGTCAGCACGCTGCCCACACCCGTAAGCACGCCGTCGACAGCCAGCGAGCGCACCACGTCGTTAGTACCGAACGCCTTGAGGCCCGCATCGGCCGAGGCGATGATGGCAGCGATACCGTCCTCCATGAGTCCCTGCAACGCCGCGCCGATCACGCCAAACGTCAGCCAAAAGACGAGGCCCATGATCACCAGAAACGCCGGAATGGCTGTGTAACGACCTGTCAGGATGCGGTCGATCTTGACGGAACGCACGTGCTCGCGGCTCTCGTGCGGCTTGACGACGCAGCGCCCGCACACGTCGCCGATAAAGCTAAAACGCATATCGGCCAGCGCAGATAGGCGGTCGGTGCCGGCCTCGCCTTCCATCTGGGTAATGATGTGCTCGATAGCGTCGAGCTCATTGCGATCCAGGTGAAGCGCCTCGGTTACCAGCTCATCGCCCTCGACCAGCTTGGTCGCCGCAAAGCGCACCGGGATGTGCGCCGTCACGGCATGGTCCTCGATCAGGTTAGCAATACCGTGGATGCAGCGATGCAGCGCACCGCCGTCCGGGCCGTCGGGCGCACAAAAGTCCAGGCGACCAGGGCGCTCGCGGAACCGCGCCACGTGCAGGGCGTGGTCCACCAACTCGCCGATACCCTCGTTGCGGGCAGCGCTAATGGGAACAACGGGCACGCCCAACAGGCTCTCGAGCAGGTTGACGTCCACGGCGCCGCCGTTGGCGGTCACCTCGTCCATCATGTTGAGCGCGATGACCATGGGGCGGTCGAGCTCCATAAGCTGTAGCGTCAGGTACAGGTTGCGTTCGATATTGGTGGCGTCGATGATGTCGATGATGGCGTCGGGGTTTTCGTCAAGGATGAATTGACGGCTCACGATCTCTTCGCCCGTGTACGGCGACAGCGAATAGATGCCAGGCAGGTCGGTAACGCTTGCCTCGGGGTGGTTGCGGATGGTGCCATCTTTGCGGTCGACCGTCACGCCGGGAAAGTTACCGACGTGCTGGTTGGAGCCCGTCAGCTGGTTGAATAACGTGGTCTTGCCGCAGTTTTGGTTGCCGGCGAGGGCAAAGTGCAGCGGCGCGCCCTCGGGCACGGCCGTCTTTGCCGCACGGGGCGAATACGTCCCCTCGCCCAGGGCCGGATGCTCCGTCGTGCCGATTGCGGCGTTAGCGCGCGGACCCGTATCGGTGTCGTGAATACCCACGAGCTCGATGCGAGCGGCATCGTCCTTGCGCAGTGTCAACTCGTAGCCACGCAGGCGGATCTCGAGCGGATCGCCCATGGGGGCGTACTTCATCATGGTGACTTCGGTGCCCGGCGTTAGACCCATGTCCAAAATATGCTGTCGGAGTGCCTGATCGTCCGATGCCACCGATGCGACAACGGCGTCCTTTCCAATCTCGAGTGTATCGAGCTTCACGTCCGTGTTCCTCCCCCGGCGCCCACAGGGCGTTGCATTTTGTTTATCTTGGCTAACCGTTTGCCATGGCTAACCATTTAACCACGCATGATAGCGCGAACATACGACGATGTTCAATCAACAGATTGTTGCAAGGACCGTCCCCAAGTGCCGCATCTGGGCCATAGCAACGCCGATGTCTTGGAACCGACAGCGAAAGCCCGCCAGAGCGAGCAAGGTGCCTTGAAACGAGGCGGCATTGACCTTCTGGTCATGCCGCCGAAGTTGAAAGGCAGATTGCCGCCCTGGCGGGTTTGCAGCGTCGAGCCGTTACGCGGTTTGGTAAAACCGCGTAACTAAATACGTTCCGCGATCTCGTGGATGAGGTAGTCGGTCTTTTCCCAGCCCAGGCACGGGTCGGTGATCGACTTGCCAAAGACGCCGCCGTCGACCGGCTGGTTGCCGTCCTCCAGGTAGGACTCGATCATAAAGCCCTTGACCAGCTTGGAGATGGACTCGTTGCGGCGGCAGCTGTCGAGTACCTCCTTGCAAATGCGATACTGCTCCAGCGGACGCTTGCCCGAGTTGTCGTGGTTGCAGTCGATGACCGTCGCCGGATTGGCATAGCCGGCGTGCTCGGTATAGCGCTCGGCCAGACGTTCCAGGTGTTCGTAGTGGTAGTTGGGGTAGGTGCGCCCATCGAGACCGATGTAGCCACGCATAACGGCGTGCGCGAGCGGATTGCCGTCGCACTCGACCTCCCAGTTGCGGAAGATGAAGCTCTGGTGCGCCTGGGCGGCGTAAATTGAGTTGAGCATAACGGTGGTAGAGCCGGCAGTGGGATTCTTCATGCCGACGGGTACCGAAATGCCGCTCGACACCAGGCGATGCTCCTGGTTCTCGACCGAGCGTGCGCCCACGGCAACATAGCTCAGCAGGTCGACGAGGTATTGGTAGTTGGACGGGTAGAGCATCTCATCGGCGGTAAAGAAGCCCGTTTCCTCAATAACGCGCAGGTGCATGTGGCGGATGGCCTTGACGCCCTCGAGCAGGTCGTCGGGAGCCTCGGGGTTGGGGTTGTGCAGCAGGCCCTTGTAGCCGGTGCCCTTGGTGCGCGGCTTGTTGGTGTAGACGCGCGGAATGATGATGAGCTTGTCCTTGACCTCTTCGGCGGTCTTGGCCAGTCGGTTCATATACTCGAGCACCGAATCCTCGCGGTCGGCAGAGCACGGGCCGATGATGAGCACCTTACGTGCGTCCTCGCCGGTAAAGACTTTGGCGACCTCGGCGTCAAATGCCTGCTTTTTGGCGGTAAGCTCGGCAGAAAGTGGCATTTCCTTGCGGATCTCCATGGGGATCGGCAGCCTGCGTTTGAATTCCATGGCCATAGGGGTCTCCTCAATCTATAGAAAGAGCAATAAGCGTATTGTCGAATGCTCGGCATTATCCGCTGTCGCACGCTAAAGTGCAAGCCCTTGTCACCCCGAAACCTACCAAAAAGAGACAGGTTTATTTTGGCAGGTTTTATCTGGGCAAACGTCGGCGAATGCCGGGAGGGAGCGGCGCCGTGCGGGACCCTAAGGCTGTTGTCAGTTCCCCAGGAAATACCCTGTGGGCAAAAAATGCCAAATATGAGTACGGTTGCTATCTTAGTATCATATTGCCTTCGCAAAATAATAGACATAACAGCAAAATATGTTTATTAACGCAAACACATATAAGTCCGCTATAGGGCTGTTTGATCAATTTAGGGACGCGTGTAGGTCGCGCGCGCAGACGTGGTGTAAGAGTGTCCTGAGGTCCGTCGCTGCAAGTCCCGA
>DBFNYT010000184.1:0-21076 GCA_048425625.1 Collinsella sp.
AAAACCGACGCTCCTATAAGTTGTCAAGAGGCAGTTTGCGGGAGCGCTCTCTCCAATTCGCACAGGAGCTCGTAATACCTCCTCTCCAGTTTCGTCGACCGCCGTTTCCCCCGTTCCAAGTGCCCGAGTGTGGCTGCGGACAGGCCGAGCTCCGCGGCGGCTTTCTTCTGAGTCACCCGCATCGCCTTGCGCATCCTCGCGAGCTCGGGGCCTTCCGGCGCGGCGCCGTCGGGGTTCGGGTCCATGAGCACGTGGTACACCTCCCGCGCTATGTAGCGCTTCAGGCAGCGGACCGCCTCCCGCCGGGACTTCCCCTCGGAGGTCCGCCTCGCCACGTACCTCCTCGTCCTCTCGTCGTACGCCATGCGCTTGATCGCGATCTCGTAGAGCGCCCAGTTCGCCTGCCGGTTGCCGCCGCGGTTGAGCCTGTGCCGGTCCGTCTTCCCGCTCGACGCGGGGATCGGGGAGGCGCCGCACATCATCGAGAACGCCGCCTCGCCCTTCAGCCTGCCGGGGTTGTCGCCGGCGGCCACGACCAGGGCGGCGGCGGTCGTGGTGCCGCAGCCCTCGACGCCGAGCAGCGCGGGCGCGTTCGCCTCCAGCAGCGCGCGGATGCGCTCGTCGAGGGACTCGACCTGGCTGCGGGCCTCCTTCCAGACCGCCGCGACGGACCGCAGCGAGGCCAGCACGCTCTCCTCGAGCGCGTCGCCCGCCTTCCTCCCGCGCGCGAGCAGCGGCATGAGGTCCTTCGGCCGCTCGCGGCCCCTGAACCGCTCCCTCAGGGCGCTCGGGGCCGTCGTGAGCATCGACTTCGCGCAGGCCACGCAGGACGTGGACGTCGCGACGGCCAGCCTGCGCGCGACGTAGAGCTGGCGCACCGCCTCGACCCAGCCGTCCTGCGACTTCGGCACGGAGCAGCCCTTCCCGGACGCCGCCTTGCGCGCCGCGCGCTCGGCGTCCAGCGGGTCGCTCTTCCCCTCGCCGGGCCTCACCTTGTCCCTCTTGGGCCTGAGCACCTCGACGACGTTGTACCCGAGCTCCACGAGCCTCCTCGTCAGCCCGGCCCCGTACGATGCCGTGCCCTCGACGCCGACGACCATGCAGCTCCCCGGGTCGCCTATCGCCTCCGCCAGCCTGTCGTAGCCCTCGGGGTCGGCCCCGAAGCTCCCGCTCCAGATCTTCCTCCCGAGGCCGTCGAGCAGGCACAGGACATGCACGTCCTTGTGCGTGTCGACGCCCGCGATGACCGTTTCGCCTTCCATTTTCGCTCCCCTCGGTCTGCCGCCTGCTCCGCGCCCGGGTCTCCCAGACATTGCACTGACGGGAGCGCTACAATCCAGTTGGCTTGTCCGATTGTCCGCGCTCATGCTCCTATTAGGTCATGGCAGGACTCCGGGACGCGGATGCCGGGGCGAGACAGGTCGGATTTGAGGACGGCCGAAGAGGCGTCAGCAGGTCAGTGGGTCATCGTCCCGGCATTCAGCATCAGGGTAGCGCTGCGACGCGGAAATCGCGCGCCGTTGCCGCGCCCCGCAGTGCCCGCTTCCCCCGAGAACAATTATCAGTGCAGGTCGCGAGAGTCTAAAAAGGCGGTGTGCTCGGGAGGTTCGCGTTTTTCCCCGCACTTCCGAAATTCGAGTGCACAGAAGGCTGCGACAAAACGATTTGTGCAACATATGTCCAGCAAAAACGGGTGGTAGCCGGTACGGATACCACCCGTTTGTCTTATATCCGGCTCGAAGCAGGCCAACTACTTCTTAATGCCGCGTCCCAGGCGCTCAGCGACCGACGCCACGGCACTCTCGTCGACCGAGCCGCAGCTCACACAGCCGTCATGAGCACGCATCTGGCCGGTGACCTCGTCCATCGCGAGCGGTGCCACCTTCTCGAGCTTAAAGCCCTTGCCGGCGCGCATGTTTTCCTTGGCCACGCTGATCATGAGCTTAATGCGGTTGAGCTGGTTGACCTCGGACGCGCCGGGGTCGTAGTCCACCGCGACGATGTTGCTCTCGGGATGCTGGCGGCGCAGCTCCTTGATCACGGCCTTACCCACTACGTGGTTGGGCAGGCACGCGAAGGGCTGCGTGCAGATGATGTTGGGCGCACCGTGGTCGATCAGGTCGAGCATCTCGGCCGTGAGCAGCCAGCCTTCGCCCATGTTGTTGCACACCGAAAGCACCGTACGAGCCTTGTCCGCCATGGTGCCAATGCGCTCGGGCGCCTCGAAGCGGCGGGACTTTTCGAGCATCTCCTCCACCGGCGTGCGCATCCAGTCCACCAGCTTAATGAGCGCCTGCATGCTAGCGCGCGCCGTGGCAGAGCTTCCCAGCTCGTCTTTTTGAAGCTCGGCGTTGCTCATGGAGTACAGGAAGAAGTCGAGCAGGCCCGGCACCACGGCCTCGCAGCCCTCGCGCTCGATGACATCGACCACGTGGTTGTTGGCCGTAGGGTGGAACTTGACCAAGATCTCACCGACCACACCCACGCGCGGCTTAGTACCCTCGCCCACGAGCGGCATGGTGTCGAACGCGCGGATGACCTCACGCGCAAGCTTGGTGTAGTTGTGCCTGTTGAACTTGGGCGCCAGCTTGCGGGCTCGTGTCATGTACTCCTCGTAGAGCGCGTTGGCGGCACCGGGCGTTGCCTCGTACGGACGGCAGCGGTAGAGCATCTGCATCATCACGTCACCAAAGAGCACCGCGTAGACTGCCTGCTTAAGCAGCGCCGGCGTAATCTTGAAGCCGGGGTTGTCCTCGCCGAGTGCCACGGCCGAAAGCGAGATTACCGGGATCTCGGGGTGGCCGCTCTCGCGCAGGGCCTTGCGGATGAGCGCGATGTAGTTGGTGGCACGGCAGCCGCCGCCGGTCTGGCTGATAACCACGGCCGTCTTGGACAAGTCGTACCGGCCGCTCTCGATGGCCTCCATAATCTGGCCGGTCACCAAAATGGACGGATAGCAAATGTCATTGTTCACATAGCGCAGGCCGGCCTCGACGGCGTCGTGATCGGTCGAGGGCAGCAGCTCCAAGTTGTAGCCAGCACCACGGAACACCTCTTTGACCAGGTCAAAGTGGATCGGCGCCATCTGCGGGCACAGAATGGTGTAGCCCTCGTCGCGCATCTGCTCGGTAAAGGGCACCTTGGGCCATGCTGTCGAGGCGCTCTCGCGCTGCGCCTCGAACGTGTACTTACGGCTCGCGAACGCGGGGGCATCCGTGGAAGGGGCCACCGGCGCGGCATCGCCCTGCTCGTAAGCCGCGGCCGTGGCCTCGGCCAAGCGCTCGGCCTCCTGGTCCTTGAGCGCTGCCATGAGCGAGCGGATGCGGATGCGCGCGGCACCCAGGTTGGATACCTCGTCGATCTTGAGCACGGTGTAGATCTTGCCGCTGGCCTCCAGGATCTCCTGCACCTGGTCGGTGGTCAGAGCGTCCAGACCGCAGCCGAAAGAGTTGAGCTGGATCAGGTCCAGGTCGTTGCGCATCGTCACAAAGCGGGCGACAGCGTACAGGCGGCTGTGGTACATCCACTGGTCGACGACGCGAATCGGACGCTCGGGCTTTACCAGGTGCGCGAGCGAATCCTCGGTAAAGACCGCAAAGCCAAAGCTCGAGATAAGCTCGGGCAGGGCGTGGTTGATCTCGGGGTCGTTATGGTAGGGGCGGCCGGCGAGCACAATGCCGTGGCCGCCGTGGTCCTCGACCCACTTAAGAGCCTCCTCGCCCATGGTCTGGATATCCTCGTGGAAGCGCGCGTCGGCCTCAAAGGCAGCGTTGACGGCGGCATCGACCTCGGAGCGCGTGATCTTGGGACCGCGCACGCGACCGCGACCGGCTTGCGCATCGGCCACGCGGTCGACGGCGAGCACCTGGTACAGGCGGCGCTTGAGCTCGGTCTTGTCGTGATACGGCACAAACGGGTACAGGAACTCGATGTTCTGCTCGCGGATCTCGTCAATGTTGAGCGCCAGCGCCGTGGGATAGCTCATGACGATGGGGCAGTTGTAGCAGTTGCCAGCCGTCGGGTCCTCCTTGCGCTCCCAGCGCACGCACGGCATCCAAACGAAGTCGACATCGCGGTCGATAAGGTTCATCACATGGCCGTGGCTCATCTTGGCCGGATAACACACGCTCTCGGACGGCATGGACTCGATGCCCGCCTGGTAGGTCTTCTTGCTCGACTGGTCGGACAGCTGCACGCTAAAGCCCAGGCGCGTAAAGAACGCGTGCCAGAAGGGGTAGTTCTCGTACATGTTGAGTGCGCGCGGGATACCCACGGTGCCGCGCGGGGCCTCGTCGGGACTCAGGACCTCGCGGTTAAAGAGCAGCTCGTTTTTCTTTTTGAAGAGGTTGGGGGCCTCGGTCTTCTGCTTTTTGTGGCCGGCACCCTTCTCGCAGCGGTTACCGGTAATGAAGCGCCTACCGCCGCCAAAGTCGTTAACGGTAAGCTGGCAGTTGTTAGAGCAACGACCGCAGCGGACATGCTTTTGCGTCACGGTGAGGTGCGCGATGTCCTCGGCCGAAAGGATGGTCGAGATGCCGTCGGCGCCGGCGCGATCGCGGGCGAGTAGGGCCGCACCGTAGGCGCCCATGCAGCCGGCGATGTCGGGACGCACGGCATGAACGCCGGTGAGCTGCTCAAACGCACGCAGCGTGGCATCGGACATAAAGGTGCCGCCCTGGACGATCACCTGGCTGCCGATCTCCTTGGGGTCGCGCAGCTTAATGACCTTGAACAGGGCATTCTTGATGACGGAATAGGACAGGCCGGCCGCGATGTCGCCCACCGTGGCGCCTTCCTTTTGCGCCTGCTTAACGCGCGAGTTCATAAAGACCGTGCAGCGGCTGCCCAAATCAACCGGGGCCTTGGCATGGATGGCAGCGTCGGCAAATGCGCGCACGTCCATGTTCATAGACACGGCGAAGCTCTCGATAAAGCTGCCGCAACCCGACGAGCAGGCCTCGTTGAGCATGATGTGCTCGATCACGCCGTCCTTGACGCGCAGGCACTTCATGTCCTGGCCGCCAATGTCCAGAATGAACTCGACGCCGGGCAGGAACGCCTTGGCGCCGCGCAGGTGCGCAACGGTCTCAATCTCGCCGGAATCGGCCTTGAGGGCCTCGATGAGCAGCGCCTCACCGTAGCCCGTGGTGGTCACGTGGCCGATGGTGCAGCCGGCGGGAATGTGGTTGTAGAAATCGGCCATGATGACCTTGGCCGTGCCTAGGATGTCGCCGTTGTTGTTGCCGTACCAGGTGTGCAGCAGCTGACCGTCCTCGCCCACGAGCGCGGCCTTCATGGTGGTGGAGCCGGCGTCGATACCGATGAACACGCGGCCGGTGTAGCCGTCGAGCTTGCCCTTGGGGACGACTTCCTGGTCGTGGCGGGTTTTGAACTCGGCAAAGTCCTCGTCGGTGGCAAAGAGCGGATCCAGGCGCTCGACCTCGGCACCCTGTGTGTCGCCCAAGCTGTCGATGGCCTCGATGAGCTGCGGGAACGTGCTGAGCTTGTTGGACTCGTGCGCCATGGCGGCGCCGCTCGCCACAAACAGGTGAGCGTTTTGGGGCACGATACGGTGCTCCTCGTCCAGGTTGAGCGTGAGGTAGAAGCGGTGGCGCAGCTCGGAGAGGTACTGCAGCGGGCCGCCCAGGAAGGCGACGTTGCCGCGGATGGGACGGCCGCACGCCAGACCCGAGATGGTCTGGGTCACGACAGCCTGGAAGATGGAGGCAGCCACGTCCTCGGGGCGGGCGCCCTCGTTGAGCAGCGGCTGCACGTCGGTCTTGGCAAAAACGCCGCAGCGGCTGGCGATGGGATAGATGGTGGTGGCGTTGGCCGCGAGCTCGTTGAGGCCGCTCGCGTCGGTGTGCAGCAGGGTTGCCATCTGGTCGATGAACGCGCCCGTGCCGCCGGCGCAGGTGCCGTTCATGCGCTGCTCGATGCCGTTGTCGAAATAGATGATCTTGGCGTCCTCGCCGCCCAGCTCGATGGCAACGTCGGTGGCCGGGATAAGAGTCTCGACAGCGCGCTTGCTGGCGATGACCTCCTGGACAAACTCCAGGTCGAGCCACTGGGACAGCAGCAGGCCGCCCGAGCCGGTAATGGCGCAGGTCATCTGGGCCGTCGGCAGCACGGTCGCAGCGCCCTCGAACAGGTCGCGGGCGCAGGCGCGGACGTCGGTGTGGTGGCGCTGGTACTTGGCGTAGACGATCTGGTTGTCGTCGTTGAGCACGGCAAGTTTAACGGTGGTGGAGCCCACGTCGATGCCCAGATGCAGGCTGCCGCGAGCGTTCTCGGGGTTGAAGATCGCGCCTTCGGGGGCCTGGCCGGCGGCTACGGGCTCAGCGGCGGTGGCGGGCTCGCTAGCGACGGACGTCTCCCCTGCCGCGTTCTTGGCATCGGCAACTGCCTCGGCAGCTTTCTCGGCAGCTGCGGTCGCGGCCTTCTGCGCGGCATCCACCACGGCGGGCGCAGCCTCACGCGCGGCAGTGACCATACGGTCCTTAATGCCCTCGACGAGTTTGCTCATTGTCTCTCCTCTTAGTTGTTGGACTCGACGGCTGCGGCGGTGTCGGCCGCGTCCTCGAGCTGCAGGTTCAATAGCTTCATGCCGTATTCCGGTACGTTGATATCGATGGGTTGGCCATACAGGTCACCAGGGCGCACAAAAGCGAGCACCGTCATAATGCGCGCCATGGCCTCGGGCGATTCGGTGAGCCCACGCTCAAACCAGCGCTGAATCATGCCGACCTCGGCACTCACGACGTAGGTGACGTAGTAGTCAAAGAACGTGCCCAGCGCCAGGCCCAAAATGCCCGTCTGCGCACGCGGCACCACAGCCTCACGCGCGGTGTCGATGATCCTTTTAATGAAGGCCTGGTCGCCGCCCGGACCCAGCAGCGCACCGATTAAGTCGCGGTTGGCCGCAAGATAACGCAGCAGCTCAACCGAACCGGGCGCCGGCTCGAGCTCATCGATGTTGTGATAGAGATCGGGCAGCTGAGCTGCGGTGATGAGCTCAATACGCTCACGGATCTCGGTCAGCAAGCCATCCTCGATTTGATTGATAAAGTCGGGGATATCGCGGTAGTGCGAATAGAACGTACGGCGCGTAAGGCCAGCGCGCTCGGTGAGCGACGCGACATTAATGCGCGAAAGGTCGCCGCTTTCGGCAAGCTCGCTGGCAAGTGCCTGGCGAAGGGCACGCTGCGAGCGAAGGGACCGGCGATCGCATTTCTCGAGCTGGGACAAGCGTCCTCCTTGTTACTCAGCCTGTGCGCTATTGCACAGTGCGAGTATTATTGCACACCGTGTGTATCAACACGTAAAGGCAATATTTGGGATGTGGCGAAGGGACAGTTCCCATGTCACATTCAGCGACCGCCTAGGTTGTGCCAGTTGTGCCTGGCTTTTGAAGCGGCAGTACCGATTGTCCAAAAAGTCATTCGTGGGTAGAATAGTGTCGATGGCAGCCCAAGTTGTAGCTAGCTGGGCAGCGCCGTTGTTTGCATTAGGGGGTCAATGCCTTAGCGGCGGCGACCCCTTCTGTTGCGCTTCGAACGCTGCTTGAGTGCCTCGGAAAGGCCGACAAGCGCCGTGAAGAACGAGACCAAAGCGGTCAGAAGTCTCACGAAATCAATCAAATCGGTCATGGGCATCACCTCCCATCAGATGGAGGGCGCTGCCCGACACATGGAGCTGCCGTCAACGATACCGATTCTATCAAAACTTAGTTATATATACGAATATATGTTCGCATGCCAAAGGTGCAGGGTTCTCATGAAAAAGGGGCTGTCCCTTTGTCACATTATTCGATGACGGTGCGAGAGTTTTGCTTGTGCATGGTGGCGAGCATGTGTTTGGGGACGGCGTGGACCATGCAGCTGCCGATGGTCGCGCTCGCGGCGGCCTTGGCTGCATCGCTTGCGTTTTTGGTCGCGTAGCTGTGGCGGAAACGCTTGAGCATGGCAATGTCGTTGCCGCCGTCGCCGTAAACCGCGACCTCGTCCTCGGCAATACCGTAGTAGCCCGCCAGCCAGGCCACGCTCTCACCCTTGTTGCACGCCACGTCCGTGATCTCGAACATCACCGGATCGAACGGCGCGTTGACCACACGGTCCGAGCGCTCGGCCAAATACGCCTTAAGGTCGCGCTCCAGCTCGAGCGAGGTCACGCGGCAGTTGATCTTGCATACATCGTGACGCAAGATATCGCCGGTCGACTGATCGAAATACTGCTCCTCGTGATACCCGCCACGTGCACGCATGCCGCGCATCACGATGCGCTTGATAGGACTGTCCTTTTTAAAGCCCGCCTGATGCATCTCGAACGAGCCGCTCGAGAACATGCCATCGGGCGTGGAGCAGTCGAAGCAAATATCCGGAAACTCCTTGAGCAGCTCCTCGGTGATCTGTGGGTCGATGGTCCAGGTCTTGAGCACCTCGCCATGGCTGTCGCGCACGATGGATCCGTTGGAGCAGCAGGCGTCAAGCGCCAGCCCCGTAAAGCCATGCTCGCCAATCGGCAGCGTCGAGCGTCCGGTCGCGGGAACCACGTGCAGGCCAGCCTCGATCAGCTCGCGAATGGCACGGCGGATGGTCCCATCTGCCTCGTGCAGGGCGTTCAGCAGCGTTCCGTCTAAGTCACTCGCAAACATCTTGATCATGGGCATGCCTTTCCTTCGTCTGCACGATATTGTAGGCGAAGGAGAGGCTCGTTCTCGTATGGGCGTTCCACGCCGCAGCAATCGTATCTGTTAAACCGCTGCACTGCGAACGTCACATTGTTTGTGGTGAGCGACTTTTCAAGCGATAAAACAGCACCGTCGTCAGCACCAGTACCACCAGCATAGCTGCGAACACAGCCGCCGGCGCCCATCGATCATATGCAAATCCGTATGTCAATTGGCCAATAGGCGTTGCGCAGGAAAGAGCCATATATACGACCGAAAGCACCTTTCCGCAGAGTTCCGCCGGCGCCGCCCGCTGAACGAATGCAACGATTTCGACCGACGCAATACTCGCCCACACCATGACCCATGCCGAACCGACTGCAAGCGCAGCAAACACAATTTGGCCAGCGCCGCTCAGCAGCGTGACAGTAATCGGCACGACTCCAAAACAGATCATCGCAACGTATCGACATATGTCATTGAAGGAAAAACGATTCGGCCTAATACCGACCAAACCGCCGCCTGCAAGACCGCCCAGCCCCATAGCTGCCTCAATAATCCCAATGCAGGAAGATTGCATGCCGAGATGCCTGGTAACAATAACGGGTGCACCAATCGTTAACCCAACCAACGCAAGATTCAAAACAGCCGCAAGCAAAATCACGGCGAGCAACGAGGTGTTTTGGAGCAGGCACCGAATCGCTGACATAAAATCGCTTTGACATGCCATACGAGTCGAGCTATCCCCCGTCATTTCAGAGGGGACATTTTGTTTGAGTGTGGCCCAAAACAGCAGCGTCGACATTGCAAACGCCACCGCCGCGATCGCGCAAAGGACGTCGATTCCAAAGCATCCGTAGACGGCTGTTCCAACCACGGGACCTAGAATATTGCTCGCCATGGTCGTCTGCGACACTAACGCGGTGGCCCGCTCGACCTTTTCCTTGCCGACCATGTGCAGCGTCTCAATTTGAAGTATCGGCTTCAGAATAGATTGAACGGCGTATTGGACGCACAGCATCACCGCCACAACAGCCGCAAGGGGCAACGAGCACTTCATGGGAACAAATAGCATCGCTGCAACCATTAAAGCAATACCGAGAGCTGCTAGAACGCCGCGATGCCCCTCTCGATCAGCTAATACTCCGCCAGCCGGAGTCGCAAGCACGCCCGGTATAAACGCTATAGCCGCGACGGCACCATATAGCGTTGACGAACCACTGCGGTCGAGCAAGTAAAGCGGGCACGCAAAGCACAGCGCCGACAACGTCGAATACACGCACAGCTGCGCAACGAGAAGACCGACGAGTCTTATAGGCAGCGCTGTCTTTGATGCTGATACGGCATCGAAGTCTCTCATCCCGTCCATAGAGCTTTGCCTCCTATACATACTATTGGTATGTATTTAACGGCTCGAAAAGGGCGACCGTAGCCACCCTCTTACATCAATATATATACCGTTAGTATGTATATTACCACCCGACACGGTTCCAAACGTCCCAAATTTGGCACGTTGTTTGAAGCACTTCTTCCCCCAAATCGAGACCCACTGCGGCCGCCATCTGCGTCAAACATTGCGCGCGAGCGACCATTCGCTCCTTGGGCTCGAGCGGACGGAACAATGGCAGCAGCCAAAGATTCGCTAGCAACGATACGGCCTCTGCTGCTTCGCGCGGGCATTCGCACGCAATGGAGCCGTCGGCGACGCCTTCCTCGATTACCGGCAAGAGATATCCATCGGCCGACTCGTCAAACGAACTCTGATACTGCATCGCCAGCAGACGCGAACTCTTTACCGGATCCGCCGCAGGATGTATGCGCGCCCAAAGCTCAATTTGTGGTACGACAGACTCAGGCGCATAAAGTCGCTTGAGCTTTTGGGCGCCCGTCATATTGCCAGCACCGAGCGTCGCGCGGCGGCGTTCAACAATCGGAGCCATCGCTCGATCAAACGCGGCGTTGAAAATCTCTTCTTTGCTCTTGAAGTGATGATAGATAGCGCCCTTGGTCATGCCATCGAGACGGTCAACGATATCCTGGATGCTCGTTCCCTCATAACCCTGTGCGCAGAATAGCTCCAGCGCCGCGTCGAGAATCTTCGCGACCGTCTCTTCGGGATATTTATTGCGACCCATAATCCGCCCATCCGCAACGCAAGTCTTATTCCTTATTGCGATATTTTAACGTTGCGGATGGCAAACGGTCGGCCCTACACCGCGGCGGGGCCGTGTTCGCAGGTACGGATGCGGATAACCTCCTCGACCGGCTCGACCCAAATCTTGCCGTCTCCAACGGCACCGGTGCGAGCGGCGTTGCAGATGATGTCGACAATTCCGTCGACGTGCTCGTCGGCACAAATGAGCGTGAACTGCACCTTAGGGATCGTGTTGACAAGCAACTCGTTGCCGCGCACGTATTCCTTCCAGCCATGCTGCGCGCCGCAGCCCTGCACCTGATTGATAGTCATGCCACGAACATCGGCAGCAAACAACGCATCTTTGAGAACCTCAAGCTTCTCGGCACGAACGACCGCCGTAATCTTCTTCATAGTGAATTCCTCTCTTTAATATAGAAATAAACCGCTCATTCACATGACACGGGTTTTCCAGGTGCCCGAGATTGCCCCGAAAGAGGAGCGCCGCGTACTTCGGTACGCAAGCGACGGTTTGAGGGGCAAGGTCGGGTGCCTGGGAAAGCCGTGCTGCTAATCGAGTCCGGAGAACGAGGGATATGCGCTCTCGCCGTGTTGACTCACATCCAGGCCCAGCGCCTCGTCGGCCTCGTCCACACGCAGGCTGCCGTGGAACAGCATCTTGACAACCGCGGCAATCACCAAATCGAGCACCAGTACAATAGCGACCGTCACCACAATGCCCAAAATCTGCGAGATGAGCAGCGACATGTCGCCCGTGTAAAACAAGCCACCCTTGCCGGTCCACGAAAGCTCCGGCACGCAGAACAGGCCCGTGAGCACGCCGCCCAAGATGCCACCGATGCCGTGGCAGCCGAACGCGTCGAGCGCATCGTCGTAGCCGAACTTGGTCTTAAGATGGCTGATGGCCAGGTAGCAGACGGGCGATACAATCAGGCCCATGACCAGCGCCGCCCACGGCTCGACAAAGCCCGCGCCCGGCGTGACCACCACGAGGCCCGCAACCAGACCGGTGCTGGCACCCACCAGCGTGGGGCGACCGGTGTGCACGCGCTCGACGGCAAGCCACGAGACCATGCCCGCCGCGCTGGCCGTCACGGTGTTGAGGATGGCGAGCGCCGCCACGGCGTCGGCCTTAAACTCGCTGCCGCCGTTAAAGCCAAACCAGCCAAACCAAAGCAGGCCGGCGCCCAGCGCCACAAACGGCACGTTATGCGGGCGATAGCTCACCATGCCAAAACCGCGACGACGGCCGAGCATTAAGCAGAGAATCAGGCCCGTGAGACCGGACGAAACGTGCACCACGTCGCCGCCGGCAAAGTCGAGTGCGCCGATGATGTCGCCGATAAAGGAGCCATCGCCGCCCCAGACCATGTGGGCGAGCGGCGCATAGACCACGAGCAGCCAAATGCCCAGGAAGGCAGCCATGGCACCAAACTTAACGCGGCCGGCCAGGCTGCCCGTGACGATAGCGGCCGTGATCATGACAAATGCCATCTGGAAGGCGATGTTGATGATCTGAGGGTAGACGGCACCGTCCGACGCGGTGCCCTCGGCCGCCTGCAGCACCTGGTTGAGCACCGGCAAGCACAGCAGCTGGTCAAGGCCTCCAATAAACGGGCTGGAACCGTCGCCGCCGTAGGCCAGCGACCAGCCGGCAACAATCCACAGCATGCCGACCAGGCCAATGGCGCCAAAGCACATGAGCATGGTGTTGATGACATTTTTGCGCCTGGACAGGCCGCCATAGAAAAACGCCAGACCCGGTGTCATTAAAAACACGAGCATGGTGCAGATGAGCATAAACGTTGTCGATCCCGTATCGTACATTCGCTCCCCCTTGATCGCATGAACGTTGTCGGCGCCCATAATGCGGCCGAGGGGCAACTGGTGTAGACCAGATACGGCGTTGTTAAACGCTGCGTTGTCGAATGGAAACGGTGCCGCAATCTTGGAAACGGCGCGGCAACGGGCGCGAAACGAACGGGAAATACGCGAGCAAGGAAGCCGCGAGCGCTCCCATCCCGGCTAGCGTCGGAACAGCTCGCGGGCTCGGTCGCGGAGGTCGGTAGCTCGGATGACGCCCTCGTAGCGGTTGATGCGCAGACGCGGGAAGGCGTTAAAGAAGCGTAGGTCGCGGCGGCTGAGTGACACGCTCGGCACCGGACGGCTCATGCGCTTGCCGGCAAGGCGACGACTGAGCGACGGACGAGGCATGCTCGGCGCGGCATCGGCCACGCGGCGGGCAGCAAGTGCCAGACCGCGGGCACCGTCCGCGATAAACGTCGGCATCGAAGCCTTCTCTCGCAGGGCATCGAGCGTCGCGTCACCCAGCTCGGCCAGCCACGCGTTAACGGCACGGCTACGGATGTGCGTCTGTGTCACCGAGTCAATCGTCGATTCGGGAATGCGCTCGAGCATTGAGTCCGAGGCATCGGCAAGCGACTCGTTGATGCGGTCAGCAAGGTCGGCGCGCACGCGCTCCAGCTGATCGGACAGACGCCGCCAGCTCGCCAACGAGCACGCCGCGTCGACCATCATCGCGACCGCGACGATAAAGGCGGACAGCCGCACAATCAGCACCGGCAGATGGCCAAGCAGCCCCAGCAATGCCGGCTCCACTAAACGGCAAATGCACAGCGCACCCAGGCCAAACGCGCAAGCCCAGTACAGGCAGATACGTCCGTGCAGGTTAAACGGTAGGTGCGAATAGTCCCAAAAGCGAGCGCCCGTTGTTTTTTCCAGCAGCACGCCCACGCTGTACTCAATCACGCTGCATACGAGCGCTGCAGCGACAAACTGGCTCGAGGCATCCGGAATCCCACGCAACAGCAGCCAGCAGGCAATGCCGCCCGCGCCATAGATAGGGCAGCACGGCCCCAGCAAAAAGCCACTGTTGGCAAATCGTCCGTGGTTGAGCATGGCGCAGACTGTCGATTCCCATGCCCAGCCGCAAAAACCGTAGAAGGCAAACGAGAGCACCAGCGCCGAGAGCGGACAGGCGGCGAGCGTCGCGCCGTCAAATGCCATATCAATCGCGGTTCCCACCGTCTACCCTCTCCTCTTTTCGTTCGAGCCCTCGTTCGAATCGTTCGCGCCGCCTTTGCGCGGCAGACGGCCGGCAACCGTCTCGCGCAGAGCGCACCATTTATCTGCCAGGCATACAATCCATGCCTCACGACACGTCGGCGGCACCGGCACCAGCGGAAACATATGCCGCACGATGATATTCCGCTCGCGCGGCGTCAGTTCAAAATCTTCCTCCGCACGCGCCAGGGCAAAAAACGGGTGGCGAAAGCCATGCAGTCGATGGTTTGGGTCGGGATCGTGCCAGTCGTAGAGAAAGTAATCGTGCAGCAAGGCCCCGCGCAGCAACGAGGCGCGGTCGACCGAGACACCGACGCGGCCCAGGCGCTCGGCAAAGGACAAACTTGCCCGCGCCACTGAGGTCACATGCGCATACACCGTCACATCGCCATGCTGGATAAACTCGCGCGTCAGATCCAGACGGCCCGCCTGTGCCAGTTGACGGGCAGCATGGTCCACTTCGCACGCGATTTTCTCGGCACGAACGACATCGGACATGCTGCCTCCTTCCAGCGACTCACGGCGACAAGCCACGACCTGCGCACAATCGATAAAAACATCATGGAACACATCAGTATGGCATCGGACAAAACGTTTTGCCCCACCAGTTGGCGAATTACCGCGCCGCCGTCACATATCAAACGCCAAAATGTGCGAGACTGTCTTGTGCAATTGTGCCGGCCGAGGGAGCGCCGGCGCTCGATTCGCATGGAGTAACCCACAACGATGCTGCTTACGCAAACGACAACGCCCGAGGACGTCAAGGCTCTCGACCGCGCCGAGCTCCCGCTGCTCTGCGGCGAGATTCGTCAGGCAATCCTCGAAAGCTCCGCCGCCGTCGGCGGGCACGTTGCCCCCAACTTGGGCGTCGTTGAGCTTACGGTTGCGCTTCATCGCGTGTTTAACTCCCCCATCGACAAGATTGTCTTTGACGTTTCGCACCAGACCTACGCCCACAAGGCGCTGACGGGGCGCGCGTACACTTATATCGATCCGGAGCGTTATGGTGAGGCTTCCGGCTTTGCCAATCCCGACGAGTCCGAGCACGACCTGTTCGCCATGGGCCATACCTCCACGTCGGTGAGCCTGGGCTGCGGCCTTGCCCACGCGCGCGACCTGGCGGGTGACGCGTACAACGTCATCGCCATCATTGGCGACGGCTCGCTTTCGGGCGGCTTGGCGTTTGAGGGCTTCAACAATGCCGCCGAGCTCGATAGTAACCTGATCATCATCGTCAACGATAACGACCAGTCCATTGCCGAGAACCATGGTGGCCTATATCGCAATCTGGCCGAGCTGCGCGCCAGCAACGGCACCTGCGAGCGCAACGTTTTCCGCGCGACGGGGCTCGACTACCGCTATCTGGACGCCGGTAACGATGTGTTGGCCCTGGTCGACGCGCTGCAGGGACTGCGCAATATCGATCATCCCATCGTGCTACACGTCTCCACCGCCAAGGGCAAGGGCTTTGAGCCGGCCCAGAGCGACCCCGAGCGCTGGCACCACGTTGGTCCGTTTGACATGGCGACTGGGCGCAAGCTCTGCCCGGGCCATCCGAGCGAGCCTGCGCCGCGCACCTATGCCGACATTACGGGCGAGGCGCTCAGCGCCGCCATCGAGCGCGATCCGCAGGTCGTGGGCATCACGGCCGCCACGCCCTACATCATGGGTTTTACGCCCGAGCTTCGCGCTGCCGCCGGCAAGCAGTTTGTCGACGTGGGCATTGCCGAGGAGCACGCCGTGACCTTTGCCACCGCGCTTGCGCGCTCGGGCGCCAAGCCAGTCTTTGGTGTGTACGGCACGTTTTTGCAGCGCGCCTACGACGAGCTCTGGCACGACCTGTGCCTCAACGACGCCCCTGCAACCATCCTGGTGTTTGGCGCATCGATCTTTGGCACCACGTCCGAGACGCACCTCTCGTTCTTTGATATTTCCATGCTGGGCGCTCTTCCCAACATGCGCTACCTAGCGCCGGCCTGCATGGAGGAATATCTGTCCATGCTGAGCTGGTCGCTCGACCACCGCGAGCATCCCGTGGCGATCCGCGTACCGGGCATTGGCCTGGTTGGCCGTCCCGATTTGGCGCCCGCCGAGGACACCGACTACAGCGCCATTCGCTACGACGTGGTGCGTCAGGGCCGCGACGTTGCCGTGCTCGCGCTCGGCGATTTCTTTGAGCTGGGCGAGCGCGTTGCAAACCGCTTGGCTGCCGAATACGGCATCGAGGCCACGCTCGTCAACCCGCGCTTTGCAACCGAGCTTGACCGCGAATTCCTCGACAACCTTGCCGCCGAGCATCGCGTCGTCGTCACCCTCGAGGACGGCATCTTGGACGGCGGCTGGGGCGAGCGCGTGGCGTGCTACCTGGCCTGCACGCCCGTACGCACGCGCACCTTCGGCATCGCCAAGGGCTTCCCCGACCGCTACGACCCCAACGAGTTGCTCGCTCAGAACGGCATGACGGTCGAGAACATGGCCGCCGAAGCCGTAAGACTACTCAATCAGCACTAGAGAAAACCACCACAAAGGGGACAGGCACCTTTGTGGTGGTTTTCGTTGCCGCCATTATAGCGACCGCTGCGAGCGACCGTGCCGTCTGCAAAGCGCTATCTCAGCTGCAATATTCGGAGTTTTCCCAGATAAAACCTGCCAAAATAAACCTGTCCCTTTTTAGTAGGTACAATAACCCATAAGGTAAGTATGTTTCTGAGTTATTTCGTGTTGACCCATTTGAGCGCGATAGGGTATAACTCTACTCAACCGCTAGGGATTTTATTGAGAAAGGTGTTCTACCATGAGCAAGAACCTCTCCCAGCAGGTCGTTCTCGACCGCCGCGGCTTCGTTGCCGCCACCTTCGCAACCGTCGCCGGCCTTGGTCTTGCCGGCTGCTCCGACACCAGCGCCGAGGCCGACAAGGGTTCCGCCGCCGGCTCTTCCAAGAGCTCCGAGGATACCGAGGCTTCCACCACGCTCGACGCCAAGGCATTCGACAAGCTCGTCGACAACGGCCCCAAAGCCGACGACGATGCCATCGCCGCCAGCACCTGGGCCACGGCCGTCAAGGACGCCGGCGTCTTTAAGATCGGCGGCGTTCAGACCTCTACGCTTTTCTCCCTCCTCAACGAGAAAGACGGTCAGACCCGCGGCTTCGATGCCGGTATCGCACAGCTCCTGTCCAACTACATTCTGGGCGAGAACAAGGTCGAGATCACCCAGGTAACCTCGGACACGCGTGAGTCCGTCCTGCAGAACGGCCAGGTCGACGCCGTCTTCGCCACCTACACCATTACCGATGAGCGCAAGAAGCTCGTCTCCTTTGCCGGTCCCTACTACTACACCCAGCAGGCCATCCTGGTACTCGCCGATAACGACGACATCAAGAGCGTCGACGACCTGGCCGACAAGAACGTCGCTGTCCAGTCCGGCTCCAACGGCCCCGCCATCCTGGAGGAGTTCGCTCCCAAGGCCAGCCAGCAGGAGTTCAAGACCGACGAGGAGGCCCGCCAGGCACTCCAGCAGGGCCGCGTTGACGCCTACGTCATCGATAACAACATGCAGCAGAGCGCCCTGGTCCGCGAGCCCGGTAAGTACAAGATCGCCGGCAAGCCCTTCGGCAGCAAGGAGCCCTATGGCATCGGCCTGCCGCTCGATTCCGACGGCGTTGCCTTTGTCAACGACTTCCTTAAGAAGATCGAGGACGACGGCACCTGGACTGAGCTGTGGCAGATCTGCATCGGCGACCGTACGGGCGACACCAATGTTCCCGAGCTGCCCGAGATCGGCGCCTAGGCAGCGAGCCTGGTAACGGCCGCAACGAAACCATACGGAAACGCATGATGCGCTTTATTGCGGTAAACTGTTTCCTCACTGAGTTGTCGGGGCTTCCGTACACACGGGAGCCCCTTTCCTTATCGGCGGGAGGTCCGCATGAGTCTCTCCGAACTCTGGTCGCTCTATGGCCAGAACTATATCGACGCGCTGCTAGCGACCTGGGGCATGACGCTTGAGTCGTTTGCCATCGCCATGGTGCTGGCCGTCGCCGTCACAGTGATGCGCGTGTCGCCGCTCAAGCCGCTGCGCATCTTTGGCGACCTGTATGTCCAGGTCTTCCGTAACATCCCCGGCATCGCGCTGCTCATCATCGTCGTCTACGCACTGCCGCCGCTCAAGGTCGTCCTGCCCTACCGCACCTGCGTTATAGTCGCCACGGTCCTCTTGGGCTCGGCCTTTGGCTCCGAGAACTTTATGAGCGGCATCAACACCGTTGGCGTCGGCCAGGTAGAAGCCGCACGTTCGCTCGGCATGAGTTTCAGCCGTATCCTCGCCAAGATCGTGATTCCGCAGGCGCTGCGCTCGAGCGTGTTGCCCATGACCAACCTCTTTATCGCCGTCATGCTCACCACCGCACTCGGCAGCCAGGTGCCGCTTAAACCGCAGGAGCTCACCGGCGTGGTGAGCTACATCAACACGCGCTCGCTCGGCGGCGTCGCCGCGTTCTTTATCTCGGCGCTCGGCTACCTGGGCACAGCCTTTGTGGTGAGCCACATTGGCAACCACATCGATAAGAAGGTGAGGATCCTCCGATGAGCAAGCACTCCTCCCCTGCGCTCACCATGCGCGATGCGCTCTACGAGGCTCCCGGCCCCAAGATGCGCGCCAAGATTCGCATCGGCACCGCCATCTCGCTTGTTGCCGTGGCCGCACTCGTCGTCCTGGTACTGCAGCGCTTTTATGTGACCGGCCAGCTTTCGGTCCACTATTGGTATTTCTTTACGCACCTCACCACCTGGAAGTTCCTGCTTGCCGGCTTTGAGGGCACCGTTAAAGTCGCACTCACCGCTGGCGCCATCGCACTGGTGCTGGGCCTAGGCCTTATGCTCGGCCGCACCAGCGACATTAAGCCGCTGCAGCTGGTCTGCCGCGTGCTCACCGATTTCTTCCGCGGCGTGCCGAGTCTGCTGTTCATCTACTTCTTCTTTTTGGTGCTGCCCCAGTATAAGATCGCGCTGCCGTCGTTTTGGATGCTCACGCTTCCTGTCGCGCTCGCTGCAGCCGGCGTACTTGCCGAGATCTTCCGTGCCGGCGTCAACGCCGTGCCGCGCGGCCAGGTCGAAGCCGCCCAGGCGCTCGGTCTCTCCAAGGCTAAAATCACCTTTAAAATCGTGTTGCCTCAGGCTATTCGATTTATCATTCCGTCGTTGATTTCGCAGCTCGTGGTCGTAGTCAAAGACACCACCGTCGCCTATGTGGTGAGCTACCCCGACCTCATGCAAAACGCCCGCGTGCTCATTACCAACTACGATGCACTCGTATCGGTCTACCTGGTAATCGCGGTCATCTACATCCTCATCAACGTCGCGATCAACAAGGCCGCCGTCTACGTTTCGCACAAGACCGGCGCGACCATCATCCGCTAACGCTTTACCATTTCGAGTCATAAGGAGCCGAGCACCATGGCACAGAGCACCTCTTCCACCGGCAATCAGCCGCTGATCGAGCTCAAACACGTCGATAAGCACTATGGCGACCTGCACGTCCTCAACGACATCAATCTCTCGGTCGACCGCGGCGAGGTCGTCGTTGTAATTGGCCCCTCGGGCTCGGGCAAGTCGACCATGTGCCGCACCATCAACCGCCTGGAAACCATCGACTCGGGCGAGATCCTCATCGAAGGCGAGCCCCTGCCGCAAGAAGGCAAGGACCTTGCCCGCATGCGCGCCGAACTGGGCATGGTGTTCCAACAGTTCAACCTGTTTGCACATATGACGGTGCTGCAGAACGTCATGCTGGGACCGGTCGATGTGCTGGGTGTCTCCAAAGACGAGGCCCGCGAGCGCGCCATGGACCTGCTGGGCCGCGTGGGTGTGGCCGAGCAGGCCGATAAGGTGCCCGCACAGCTCTCGGGCGGCCAGCAACAGCGCGTAGCCATCGCCCGCTCGCTTGCCATGCAGCCCAAGGCCATGCTTTTTGACGAGCCCACGAGCGCCCTTGATCCCGAGATGATCAACGAGGTGCTCGAGGTCATGGTGCGCTTGGCGCAGCAGGGCATGACGATGATCGTCATCACGCACGAGATGAACTTTGCCCGCCGTGTGACCGACCGCGTCGTCTTTATGGCCGACGGCCAGATCGTGGAAACCGGCACGCCCGACGAGTTCTTCGACCACCCCCAGACCAAGCGCGCCCAGGACTTCCTCAACTCCATCAAGGGCCACTAACCAGACCGCCCACCCGCCAGCCATGCCCATCCAAACTCGAAAGTTACACCTATGATCGGAACTCGCACTTCATCGTCATACACCCCGCACGTCGACGTCGCCCCCGCCGACCGCCCACTCATCCTCGTCGCACCGCGCTGGGAAGAGGCAGAGCCGTTTTTAACCGAGATGCTCTCCCCCAACGAGGAAATCGCAAGTGTCTTTGTCGATGCCATCCTTGCCGCTGGCGGCCTGCCGCTGCAGATGTCCATCACCGAGGACATTGAGGTCATCCGTCATTACGTTGATATCGCCGACGGCATCGCCATCCCCGGCGGCCCCGACGTCAATCCCAAACGTTGGGGCGATGATCGACCCTACGACCCCACCCTCTGCTGCGAGATCAGCGATAGCTTTGAGTTTAAGCTGGTCGGCGAGGTGCTTCGCGCCAAGAAGCCGCTCTTTACCACCTGCCGCGGCACGCAGCTGCTCAACGTCGCCACTGGCGGCACCCTGTGCATGGACGTGCCGAGCCTGGGCGCTCGCGAGGGCCGCACGCAGTGGCGCCACACCCACGTGCTCAACGACCCCGTGCATCCCGTCGAGGTCGTGCCGGGCTCGTTGCTCGACCGCGCGGTTGGTGGCGCCAAGCTTATCCAGACCAACTCCGCACACCACTGCTGCGTCGATTGTCTGGGTAAAAGCACGCGCTTGGTCGCCAAGGCAACCGACGGCGTTCCTGAGTGCATCGAGGTCGAAGGCCAGCCGTTCTGCCTGGGCGTGCAATGGCACCCTGAGTACACGTGGAAGACGCTCGAGACCGACTTTAACCTGTGGAAGTCGTTTGTCGAGGCAGCGGCAAAGGTTAAGCAGGCTCGCTAGTTCACGGACAGCACAATCAAAACCACCCCTAAAAGGGGTGGTTTGCTCTTAGGGTATAACCCTTGGATTTCCGGCACGCGTCTAAAGGC
>DBFNYT010000185.1:0-5570 GCA_048425625.1 Collinsella sp.
GGGCGCGCCGCCGCGCTTGGCGCCGGCCTGCTTGGGCGGGATGCCGCCGGCCTTGAGGATCTGCACCTCGCGGTCGGTGAGCTCGCGCCACGAGCCCTTGGCCACGTCCTTGAGCTCCAGTCCGGCAAAGTTACAGCGATGCAGGCGGATTACCGGGTGGTGGATCTTGCTCAACATGCGCTTGACCTGGTTTTTGCGGCCCTCGCGAATGATGACCTCCACGGCGGTGGTACCGGGCTTAACCCCCTGGGGAGCTACGGCCTCGGCCTCGCGTGCGGTGATGACGCGGCAGATTGCCGGCTGGCAGACGCCATCGTCGAGCTCGATGCCGCGGCGGAGCGGTTCTAAGTCGCGATCGGTCAGGTGGCCGTCCACGAGCGCCTGATAGGTCTTGTAGACGTGCTTGCTGGGGTGCAGCAGGTCCTGCGACAGATCACCGTCGGTGGTAAAGAGCAAAAGGCCCGTGGTGTCGCGGTCCAGGCGGCCCACCGGGAAGAGCCCCGGAAAGCGGTTGCGCGGTACCAGGTCGGCCACGCAGGGGCGCTCCTGCGGGTCGCTCATGGTGGTGAGGTAGCCGGTCGGCTTGTAGAGCATCAAGTACACGGCGCCCTGGTTGAGCTTGACGGGCATGCCGTCGACCTCGATATGGTCGCGGTCGACGTCGACCTTGGTGCCCAGCTCGGTCGCGACCTGACCGTTGACGGTCACGCGTCCGGCGGTCATCAGGTCCTCCGACCCGCGGCGGCTCGCAACGCCCGCGCGCGCCAAAAAGCGCTGCAGGCGCATGGTGTGCGGGTAGACAGGCTGGGCGTCGGTTGCGGGCACTGCGTTGCCCATGGCGCGCGTCTCCCCTACTTCGTTAGTCCTCGTCATGCAATTCCTCCGAGGTCTCGTCGACGACCAGGGTCTCCAAGTCCTCGACCGCCTCAACATCTTCAACATCGGTATCGAGCAGTTCGCGCTCTTCGTCCAGATCTTCGGCCTGCTCCTCGAGCGTGGACTGAATGCTGCGGCCGCTTAGACGCTCGCGGATAAACTGGCGCGACTGCTCGTCGGGGGCAAACTGCTCCAGATCGGGCAGGTCGCGGGTGGAGCGCAGGCCGAACTTTTCCAAGAAGGCGTTGGTCGTGCCGTAAATGATGGCCTGACCGCGCTGGGGGTCACGGCCGAGCTCGCGCACCAGACCCTTGTCCACGAGCGACGCGATGACGCCGTCTGAGTTGACGCCGCGGATGCCCTTGACCACCTCGCGCGTTACGGGCTGGTGGTATGCGATGACGGCCAGGGTTTCGAGCGCCGCCTGGGACAGCTTTTGCGTGTCCCAGCTCAACACATAGGCCTCGACCACGTCGTGGTAGGCGGGGTGCGTGAACAGGCGCCAGCCGCCGGCGACCTCGCGCAGCTGAAAGCCGCGGTTGGCCTCCTCGTACTCAACCTTGAGCTCGGCGAGCAGCGACGCGCATTCGCCGGGGGCGATATCGAGCGCACCGGCCAGCGCGGGCGCACTCACCGGGTCGCTCGACACCAGCAGTAGCGCCTCGAGGGCGCCTTTGAGGCTGTTTGCCTCCAGCGTGGAAAGGGTTGACATGGTTGCGGCTCCTATTCGGTGAGCTCGGGGCCCTCGCCGGGCACATAGGCCTCGGCGTCCTCGACGCGGTTGATGCGGATGGTTCCAAAGATCTCGTCCTGGCTCAGCGTGAGCGAGCCGCGCTTGGCGAGCTCAAGAATAGCTAGGAAGGTGACGACGAGCTGCTCGGTGGTGGCATCGCCGTCCAGTAGCTCGCGGAAGGTGCAGGTTTGGTGCGCCATGGTAAAGCGGTCGACTGAGGCCACGGTCAGGTCGAGCGGCACGCGATGCGGCGCCACATGCTCGGCCTCCAGCAGGAAGGTCTGGCGCTTGCCGTCCAGGTCGGCACAGATGACGGCGAGACCGCGCAGCGTGATGCCGGCAAGGTAGTCGGGCATAAGGCCTAGGAACTCGGGGTCGGGGCCGGCCACGCGCGGATGCATGCGGCTTTCGGCCTGCATGCGCGCACCGAGGGCCGCAGCCGCGCCTTTAAACTGCTTGTAGGCAATCAGGCGCTGAATCAGGACCTCACGCAGCGCGTCGCCGTCAAGCGTGCTGAGCTCCTCAAGGTCTTCGTCGAACTCGTCATCGTCGTCATCGACTTTGCGCGGGGCCTCCTGCGGCACCAGAGAGGCAGCCTTGATGTCCAAAAGGGTTGCCGCGACCAGCAAAAAGTCGCTTGCTACGTCCAGGTCCAGCGCCTCGATGCGCTCGGCCTCGGCAAGGTACTGCTCGGCCACCTCGCTGATGGAGATGGCGCCGATATCTACTTTTTGTCGGGTTACCAGCTGCAGCAGCAGGTCGAACGGTCCGCTGTAGACCTGCGTCGACACGCGATACGACATCTTCGACCTCCTTTGACGGCGCCTTCGCGGCGCGGTTTGGGTGCATGCTGCGACCGTTTTACACGGACGACCTGTAAGTTTACCTTAGATGCCGGCGATTGCGAAGTTGAGCAGCTGCTCAGCAAGCGGATACACGGTAATGTCGAAATAGCGGCCGATTACATCGATGCCGGTCCACATAGGCAGCAGGTATAGAACCAGGATGAGTATGGGCATAGCGTATTGCTGCAGGCGGTAATAGTTGTTGAGCGCCTTGCCCTTGAGGAAGGGCACGATGATCGACGAGCCATCAAGCGGCGGAATCGGAATGAGGTTAAAGAACGCGAGCGACAGGTTGACCACGATAAACGTGGCGCCGAAGTTCATAATTTGGGACGCCACGGCAAAGGACATGCTGGCGTAGAGATTGCCGTACGTTACGTGCATGAGGGCGGCCGCGAGGCACGCGAGTGCGATATTCGATGTGGGGCCGGCTACGCTCACCAGGACCTCGTCGCGCTTGGGGTGCTTGAGGTTGTTGAGATAGACGGGCACGGGCTTGGCGAAGGCGAACACGGGACCGCCTGCGGCGAGCATGAGCAGCGGCAAGATGATGGTGCCAAACGGGTCGATATGGTTGAGCGGGTTGAGCGATACGCGTCCGCGCGAGCGCGCCGTTTTGTCGCCGAGAGCCCAGGCCGCGGCGGCGTGCGCGCTCTCGTGAATGACGATGCCAACGATGACGGCGACGGCGCTGGCGAGCAGGTTCATGATGTAGCTGCTGGACATGGCGCTCTCCTAGCGGACGCGGCGCGAGGCGCGCGTGAGCAGGTAGTCAATTACAAACAGGATGACGGCGACGATAGCGTAATCCAGGCGGAAGACGCCGCCAAAGGGAGAGGTGATGACGCCGTAGCCGGCGATGGCGCTCGGCAGTGCGCGCGAAAGCTCAACGACAAAGCCCACGATCTGCAGCTTGGCGGTGAGGCCGCTAAAGCACAGCAGCACGGTCATTGCGCTCATAAAAATGCCGCAGATGCGACAGGCGATGGCGATGATGCTCATCGCCACGGCGGTGGCCTTACGAGAGTTCACGCGCGGTCTCCTCTTCGATCTGGGTGGAAAGCTCCAACCATTCGTCCTCGAGCTTAGGTAGCTCTTGCTTAAGGCCGTTATATTCCCCCAGCGCGGCGTTGAACTTATCCTGATCGGCATAAAGCTCTTCGCTTGCCATCAATTCCATAAGCTCGTCATAGCGGGCGCGCTTTTTGTCGAGCTCCGTCTCGATCTTCTTAAGCTGGTTGCGCACGCCCTTGAGCTTTTTGTTGAGCGCAGCGCGGGCCTGGGCCTCGGCGCGCTTTTGCTCCTTGGTCTTTTTGCCCTCGGCAGGTTTAGGCGCCGCGGCGGGGGTGTCGGCCTGGGCGGCGCTGGCTTTGGTGGACTTGGCCGCGGCAGGCGCGCTCTCCCCTGCGGCCTCGGCGGCGGCGCGGGCTGCGAGATCCTCGCGCTTGTAGAGGTAGTAGTCGTAGTCGCCGTCGTAGACCGTGACCTTGCCATCGCGTATGTCGATCACGCGGTTGGCAACGGCGCGTACCAGGTGCTCGTCGTGGCTGATCAGCACGATGGTGCCGGGGAAGTTTTGCAGGGCATTCTCGAGCATGTCCACCGAGTCGATGTCCAGGTGGTTGGTGGGCTCGTCCAGGCACAGGAGCGCCTCGGGGGCCACGAGCATCTTAGCGAGCGCCAGACGCGCCTTTTCGCCGCCGGAGAGGACGCGAACCTGCTTCTCGATGGAATCGTTGTCACTAAACAGGAAGGCGCCCAGCAGGCTGCGCTGCTGCGGCACGGTCCACTTGGGCGTAACGGTGTCGATCTCTTGCAGGACGGTGTTGGATTCGGTCATGCCTTCGAGCGCGTGCTGGGCGTAATAGGCCACGCCCACGTTGGTGCCCAGGTCGCGGGCGCCGGTAGTGGGCGGCTCCAGGCCGGCGAGGATCTTCATGAGGGTGGACTTGCCGGCGCCGTTGGGTCCGACAAGTGCCACGTGCTCGCCGCGGTAGAGCTTGAGGTCGATATCGCTGTAGATGTGCTTGTTGCCGTAGGACTTGGACACGCCCTCCAGGCCCACGACCATGTCGCCTGAGCGCGGCGGGTCGGGGAACTTAAAGTCGATGTGCTTGTGGCCCTCGGGCAGGATGACGAGCTCCTTTTTGATCTGCTCGATCTTGCGGATGCGCTCCTGCGCCTGGGCGGCCTTGGTGGGCTTGTAGCGGAACTTGTCGACGAAGACCTGCATGTGGGCGATGTCGCGCTCCTGGGCGGCTCGCTTGGCGCGCATCTGCTCCAGGTTGTCCTCGCGCTGCTTGAGGTAGCTGCTGTAGTTGCCGGTATAGGTGGTCACGCGACGGTTTTCGAGAGCGGCGACGTGGTCGACGCAGGCGTCCATGAAGGCGCGGTCGTGGCTGACGATGAGGACGGCGCCGTCGTAGTTGGCAATAAAGCCGCGCAGCCACTGGACGCTCTCGAGGTCCAGATGGTTAGTGGGTTCGTCCAGAAGCAGCAGGTCGGGGTGACGCAGGAAGAGCTTGGCAAGTGCGATACGCATCTGCCAGCCGCCGGAGAACTCGGAGCACGGGCGCTCAAAGTCGGTGACCTTAAAGCCCAGGCCGGACAGGATTTTGCGGGCGTTGCTCTCGAGCTCGTAGCCGCCCAGGTGCTCAAAGCGGTCCTGGACCTGGCCGTATTCATTTAGGAGTGCGTCGACGTCCTTGCCTTGTTCGGAGAGCTCGGTGATCTGGGTCTGCAGCTCGTTGGCGCGCTCGCCCATGCGGCGGATTTCCTTGGCAGCGGCCATGACCTCAGCGAGGATGGTGGTGTCCTTGTGCTCAAGGTTGGTTTCCTGCTCTAGATAGCCTACCTGGCAGTCCTTGGCGTACTGGACCTGGCCGGCGTCGGGGCTGTCGATGCCCATGATGATCTTGAGCATGGTGGTTTTGCCGGCGCCGTTGGGTCCCACGAGCGCGAAGCGCTCGCCGGGGTTGATCTGGAAGGACGCGCCGCTAAAGAGGACGCGCGCGCCGAAGCTTTTTTCGATCTTGTCGACCAGGAGGATCATGGTGCCGCCTTTGACCTTGTGTGCCTATATGAAAAAAGGCCCCAACTTGCGTTGGAGCCTCATT
>DBFNYT010000186.1:0-4976 GCA_048425625.1 Collinsella sp.
GGGCGCGATAGAATGCGGTTGTTCGGGTCCGCGGTATCGCTCCATGCTCCTATTAGGTCATGCGGCGGTCTCGGCTCGCCGCGGGCCGCGCGGGACATGTCAGAAAACGAGGGCAGCCCTGTGGGCGCCAGCGGAATGTGGGGTCACCGCGCGGTCCGCATCTGATGGTATCGACGCCAATGGTATACGGGTGCATCATCGACGTCTTCAATTAAGAAGATATCAGTGCGGAATGTTCCGGAGAGAAGCCCCCGTCACGCCCCCGGATTCCCTGCGTTTACGGCCTTGAGGTCGGCTCGCGGAGAAGGACGTGGTTGATGGGAGTACGTGTCCCCTTCGCTGTTTCGCGCTTCGCGCGAAAGGCGCGCTACTTTGGAGCGAACGGAGAACGTGGTTGTTGCGGCAACTGATCCCCACCATAAATTACCCTTGGCATACTTGCGCGAAAGCCTGCCCGTGCTACACTTGCAATTGCTGTTTCAGGGCGGGGTGAAATTCCCCACTGGCGGTAAATCGGGCGGTGCCAAAGGGGTACCGTGGCGCAGGAAACGTGCCTGCGGCCGAGCCGATGAGTCCGCGACCCGTGTGTGCGTTGGTTCGCATGCCGGCTGAACTGGTGAGATCCCAGTACCAACGGTTAGAGTCCGGATGAAAGAGGCAGGTGATCTTATGTCTGAACAGTCGCAGCATATCCATTTTGAGAACACGAATAGGTGGAGCACCAAACAGCTCGTTACCATGGCGTTGATGTGCGCCTTGGGAGCGCTGTTTATGTATGTGCAGCTGCCCATCCTCCCCTCGGCGCCGTTTTTGACGTATGACCCGTCGCTGGTGCCGGCGATGGTGTGTGGATTTGCGTATGGCCCTGGTGCCGGCACGGCTGTTGCCGCTATGGCGATTGTTATCCATGCGCTTACCACGGGCGATTGGGTCGGTGCGCTTATGAACTTGGTTGCCACGCTGGGCTATATTCTGCCTGCGGCTATCGTTTACCAGAAGATGCACACCTACAAGGGTGCCGTGATTGGCCTGGCACTGGGCGTTATTGCCGCTACGGTGCTTTCTATGGTTGCGAATCTGACCATTGGCGTTTGGTTCTGGTATGGCTCGGTCGATGTGATTGCCCCGCTCATGATTCCTGCCGTGCTGCCGTTCAACCTTATCAAGACCGTGCTTAACTCGGTGTTGACACTGGCGGTGTATAAAGCGGTCTCCAACCTCATCACGCCTAAAAAGGACCAGGTCAAAGGCCGCGCATGATTGAGTGTCGGGGCGTTTCCTTTAGCTATGACGGTGCCGTGTCGGCACTCGACGGTGTCGATCTGAACATCGAGGACGGGGAGTTTTTCTGCATCCTCGGTGGCAATGGGTCGGGCAAGTCGACGTTTGCCAAGCATCTGAATGCGCTGCTGCAGCCCGATGCGGGCACGGTGCGCATTAACGGCATGGATGCGTCCGATCCCGAGCTGGTCTACGACATTCGTTCGACCGCGGGCATGGTATTCCAGAATCCCGATGATCAGCTGGTGGCAACGCTTGTCGAAGATGACGTTGCGTTCGGTCCCGAAAACCTTGGCGTGCCATCGGCGCAAATTGCGCAGCGCGTACGCGAGGCGCTGAAGGGTGTGGGCCTGGTGGGCTTTGAGCGCCACGAGACCCACGCGCTTTCGGGTGGCCAAAAGCAGCGCGTGGCGCTTGCCGGCGTGCTCGCCATGGAGCCGCGCGTTCTCATTTTGGATGAGGCTTCCTCGATGCTTGATCCGCGTGGGCGCAAGGGCCTCATGAAGGCTTGCCGCGCGTTGCACGATCGCGGCATGACCATCGTGATGATTACGCACTTTATGGAAGAGGCCGCCGAGGCCGATCGTGTCGCGGTGTTTCGGGCGGGGCGCGTTGCCATGCTCGGTACGCCCGAGGAAATCTTGACGCGAGCGGACGAACTTGCGCAGCTCAACCTGGATATGCCGGCGTCGTGCTGCTTAGGTAGGACGCTTCGTGCGAAGGGCGTGCCCGTTTGCGCGCAGGTACGTGAGGCGGATATGGTCGCCGAGATTGCGCAGACTTATGCCGAGCGAAGTGGGGCAGGCACCGCGGGGCAGTCTTCCGCATCCCAGTTGGAAATCGCTGACGGCACTGTTCCGGTAGACAACGAGGGCAACGCGTCGGAGCCCGTCATAGAGCTATCCCATGTTTCGTACAGTTATTCGCTGAGCGCCCGCGAGCGTCGCCGTTGGCACAAGCGCTCGGCCGCCGAGGGTTCATCGAACAAACAGGCTCTCTGGGGAAACGACCCCAGCAGCCCGTGGGCGCTGCGCGATGTATCGCTGACGGTGCGTCGCGGCGAGTTCCTGGGTTTGGCAGGTCATACCGGTTCGGGTAAGTCGACGCTGGTCCAGCATCTCAACGGTTTGATTCGTCCCCAGGAGGGAAGCGTTTGCGCGCTGGGGCTCGATCTGTCAAACAAGAAAGACGCCGCCGCGGTTAAGGCCAAGGTCGGCGTGGTGTTTCAATATCCTGAGCGTCAGCTGTTTGCCGAAACCGTGGCGCAGGACGTGGCGTTTGGTCCGCACAACCTTGGCTTGCCGCAAGATGAAGTCGACCGTCGTGTCGAGTCATCGCTCTCACGCGTGGGCCTCGACCTTTCCACGGTCGGCGACAAGAGCCCCTTTGAGCTTTCGGGCGGTCAACAACGGCGCGTGGCATTCGCCGGCGTGCTTGCCATGGAGCCCGAGGTCCTGGTGCTCGATGAACCCATGGCGGGGCTCGATCCGGCTGCGCGCAGGGATTTCCTAGGGCTCATCGATCGACTCCATTGCGAGGGCCTGACCGTTGTCATGGTTTCGCACAGCATGGATGACCTGGCAAATTGTTGTGACCGTATCGTTGTGATGAACGAGGGCGCGGTGTTTGCCGAGGGAACGCCCTCTCAGGTTTTTGCGCACGCGAACGAGCTTAAATCAATCGGCTTGGGTGTTCCCGCTGCCCAGCGCATGGCGCTGGCGCTTGCGAAGGCAGGCGTGCCGCTGCGCTTTGACGGCCTCTATACGGTTGAGTCGCTGACAGACGAGTTGGTGGACCTGCTAATCGGTTGCTCGGGCGGTCCTTCTAACGTCGCGGACATTGCTAAATCCAAGACGGTCGCGCGAGAGGAGGGCTGCTAATGGAGGCGTTTTCGTTTGGCAGCTACTATCCGAGCGATAGCGCGATCCATCGCCTGGATCCGCGCACCAAGCTGCTCCTGGGCTTTGTATTTTTGATCACGACGCTCACAGTCAGCAGCTTCCGCGGACTGGCCCCGGTCGCAATTTTCGTTGTGCTGACCTATGCCGTGTCTCGGGTGCCGGTTCGTCGCGTTCTGTCGTCGATGGCGCCGCTGCTGGCAATCGTCGTCGTGGTCGCGGTGCTCAACTTGTTTACCGATCAGAGTGGGCGCATCCTGTGGCAGCTCGGCTTTCTGCAGATAAGCGAGGGCTCACTGCGTTCTGCCGCCTTTATGGCGTGTCGCCTGACGTTGATGATGGCCGGCATGAGCGCCATTACACTCACCACGCCGACGCTCGACCTCACCGCGGGCTTTGAGCGCCTGCTCGCGCCGTTTGCGCGTGTGGGACTTCCTGCGCACGAGCTCGGCATGATCATGGGTATCGCGCTACGCTTTATGCCGCAGTTTGCCACTGAGATGAAGCAGACGGCCGATGCACAGGCAAGCCGCGGCGCGCGCGTGACGGGCGGTCCGCTCGGCGGCGTGCGTATGCTCGGCAGTGTGGCGATTCCGCTGTTCACGGGCGTGTTCCGCCATGCCGAGACGCTGTCTGCCGCCATGGATGCACGCTGCTATCACGGCGAGCAGGGCCGCACGCGCCTGCATGCGCTTGCATTTGGCCGCGGCGATGCGTTGGCGGCGGTGGTGACGGCGTTGCTGCTCATCTGCGTCATCGTCATCAATCTTCAACTTGTTTAGGCGCGATTCGGGCGCAAGAAAGGGGTCCCTATGACCGACAACGACCGCACGGCTCAGCTTGAGCGCGCCTGTTCGTATCTCAGGCGCATTCCGGCGTGGTTTCTGGCCACGACCGATGTGGCCGACGGGCATCAGCCCCGCGTGAGGCCGTTTTCGTTTGCCATGGTCGATGACGGTAAGTTGTGGTTTTGCACGTCGCGCGACAAGGACGTGTGGGCGGAGCTGAGTGCGAATCCCAAGTTTGAGGTATCGGGCTGGAAGCCGGGGGAATGTTGGATCGTATTGACCGGCGAAGCCGCACTTGAGGACGACGCAGTTGCGAGCGACAAGGTGCGTCAAGCGGGTTTTAAGCACATGGTGGGCATTGGCGAGGAACACGAGAGTGCCAACGACGGCCGCCTTGCTTTCTTTTCGGTCCGCAATATTGCCGCGCGCTTCTGTGATATCGACGGCAGCGAGGAGCGCCTGGAGCTTTAACTCTAGGGCAGCTAAAACAGCCCCGACCCAAAAAGACTAGCGTCAGGAGGACACATGGACGGATTGAATACGGTGTTGGAGTATCTGACGTCGGTGCCGGCGTGGTACTTGGCGACGAGCGTGGACGGGCAGCCACATGTACGTCCGTTCTCGTTTGCACAGATTCAGGACGGTAAGCTGTGGTTTGTGACGGCGCGCACCAAAGATGTGTGGCAAGAGCTTCTGCAAAACCAGCGCTTTGAGGCCACGAGTTGGTGGCCGGGCCATGGCTGGCTCATCTTGCGCGGGCGTGCCGGCTTGGATGACCGGGCTTTAGACGAAATGCGCGAAGCCGGGTGGAAGCATCTAGAGCACCTGGGCGAGCACTATGAGGGGCCTAACGACCCCGCGCTTGTCTTCTTTAGCGTCGAGGATTCCGAGGCATTTATCTGCAATCACGACGAATGGGTGCCGGTCGAGCTCTAGCCAGCTGGCTCATCCTAACAACTTGGTTTTCGCATGGGCGGGCCCCGTATTGCCCGGCGCCGTTAGGAGCGCC
>DBFNYT010000187.1:0-3267 GCA_048425625.1 Collinsella sp.
AGCCACCTGCCGCGCCCGCGCCAGGCACGCCGAGCACCGAGCCAAATGTCCGCACGCCCTCGGGCACGCGCAACAACCCCTGAGCCCGCGCCCCGGTAATTGCCGCATCGAGCTGGCGACCATAGCCGACCATCCAGCTGTCGTACCTGCACAGTACCTCGGCATCACCCGCTAGCAGCCCCTTCTGCCCGCCAAACACCGCCAGTGCGCCTCGGCGCCCCACGAGCGGATTCTCGACATCGGACAGCACGACGATGCGTGCGCCGCCCAGCACCCGAAGCGCCGGTGCCAAATCGATACTCGCCACGTGTTCAAGACCCGCGAGCCCCGGCGCGATATCGCAGCCACGGTCATCGACAAGACGCGCGCCCAGCGCCTGCAGCATGCCGGCGCCGCCGTCGTTGGTGGCGCTGCCGCCCAGTCCTATATATAGAGTCCTCGCCCCCGCGCGAACCGCACGAAGCATCAGCTCGCCCACGCCATAGGTCGAAGCCGCAAGCGCCGCCGATTCCGTGCAGGGCGAATGCCCAATACCCGCCGCCTCGGCCATCTCAATAACAGCCGACTCGCACTCGCCGTCCACCAGCATCCTGGCAGACACGCGGTCGCCCAAGGGGCCTGTAACCTCGCAGGTCGAGAGCTCGCCACTGCGCACGGCGATGGCGTCGAGCGTTCCCTCGCCGCCATCCGCCAGCGGCAGCGCGCTTACCTGGGCATCGGGCCACACGCGGCGCACACCTTCGGCAACGGCCTCCTCCGCCTGCGCGCTCGAAACGCTGCCCTTAAAGGAATCAATCGCCAGCAGCACACGGCAGGGCCGGCGGCACGCGGCACCAAAATCGACCGCCCCAACGGCAGTATCTTCGACACACGCGAGCGCCTCGGCATGAGCGGCATGCGCCTCAAGATCGGCCCCACAACCGCAGCCAGCACCATCGGCGCCACGCAGCCCACTAAAATAACCACTTAGCACCGCGCGACACTCGTCTGCCAGGACGCCGGCGGTCACATTAAACCGATGATTCAGGCGCGAATCGGCATTGAGGTCGTATAGCGATCCCAGAGCGCCCGCTTTAGCATCAGCCGCGCCGTACACGCAGCGCCCCACGCGCGCGTTAACCATAAGCCCCGCACACATGCAGCAGGGCTCGAGCGTCACGTAGACCGTACAATCGGAAAGGCGCCAACGACCGAGCGACTGCGCGGCGGCGCACAGGGCCGAAAACTCGGCATGCGCCGAAGGGTCCTGGTCGAGCTCGCGGCGATTATGCGCCCGCGCGACAATCTCACCCGCGCGCACTACCACGGCACCAATCGGCACCTCGCCCACCGCAGCGGCGGCGCGCGCCTCCACCAGCGCCTCGCGCATGAACTTCTCATCGATTTCGATGCTCGTCATCGTTCGCCTCCCCTGTTGCAAATCCAAAACGATGCTATCATTACGACTCACGGAGAGATGGCAGAGCGGTTGAATGCGGCGGTCTTGAAAATCGTTGAGCGCGAGAGCGTTCCGGGGGTTCGAATCCCCCTCTCTCCGCCACTCTTAGTGACTCACCGGCGTCATGGTCCGCTCGAACAGCGCATCGACCACGTCGGCGATTTCGGATCTGCGCTCTAGTACGTGGCCCGATTCCCACCACATGGTAAAAAGCCGAATAATGCCACCGGCGACAAACTCAGACGTTGTCTCGAGCGATACGGGCGCGAGCGCGTCCTCGTCAAGCGCGCTCATCACGCGCCCGCGTATGGAGCGCGCGATGCGGTCGCAAATCATGCTGGTCAGCATACCCGACATGCTGCTCGCCAAAATGTTATCCATGAGCTGCTCATGCGCCAGAATCAGATCCATGGCATCGGCGAACACTTCGTGGCGAAGCGCGCGCACGTCCTCGGCGCCCTCCGCGCCATCCGCATCGGCCCGCTTTTGCGGCAGGCCCGACATGAGTTCATCGATATAGAAGGCAAAGTAATCGTTTTTGTCGCGGAAGTGCTTGTAGAACGTTGTCCGACGAATCATAGCGCGGTCGCACAGCATGGCAACCGTCACGTCCTCAAACCGATGCTCTTCGAGCAGCTCAGTAAAGGCCTCGAACAGGGCCCGATAGGTTTTCTTGATGCGAAGGTCCATATGCATCGCCCTCCTCAAGGAAAAGACAGCGCTCACTAATCTGTCGCATATCTTACACCTGTATCGTCCGCCCCCCTGGCGAATGGCCTCACCTTGGTGGAAACATAACGCTTACCGGAAAGTTCGGTATCGCCAAAGGTTGCGGGTATACTAGTAGCGTTACACCAACGGCAGCCGGCGGAAGACGCCGCGGCCATTCGAAACGGAGACACCATGATTCCCGTCATCATCGGTATCGTTGTTGTCGTTGTGATTGTCTGCGCCATCGCCGGCATCTACAACAACATGGTCACCAAGCGCAATCGCATCGATAACGCCTGGCAGAACATCGACACGCAGCTGCAGCGCCGCAACGACCTGATCCCTAACCTGGTCGAGACCGTCAAGGGCTACGCCAAACACGAGCAGGACACGCTTGCCGCCGTGGTCAACGCGCGCAACGCCGCCGTGAGCGCCACCACGCCCGAAGCCAAGATGGAAGCCGACAACGTGCTGACCGGCGCCCTGCGCCAGCTCTTCGCCGTGGCCGAGGCTTACCCCGATCTTAAGGCGAACACCAACTTTATGCAGCTCCAGGCCACGCTCGAAGACACCGAGAATAAGGTGAGCTACGCGCGCCAGAGCTACAACGACTGCGTGCTTAGCTACAACAACGCCATCCAGACCTTCCCGGCCGTCATCTTTGCCGGCATCTTCCAGTTTAAGGAGCGCCAGGGCTTCGAGGCCGCCGAAGCTGCCCGCCAGGCACCGACCGTCAAGTTCTAACAGATCAGCAGCGTATCCTTAATCGGGTATATGCATAAACCGCCCCGTCGAATGCATACTTTGACGGGGCGGTTTCCTTTGTCGCAAAGGTCCCCCTCAAGGCGCCGTGCATTTTTGGGAGTATTCAACATGCCCGACAGCTTCGGGCGCCACGATAAATGCCAAAGACCGCGAATATCCCCGCAAATCAAACGCTGTCAGCCCATAACCCCGCCCATCATTCGTAGAAAACATCGATAAATCCCGATTTTTCGCCCGAGGTCGGTATGCAGGGGCCTTCGATTGCAGAATACTCGCAAAAATGCACGTCGCCACCACCCCCACATGGCGCAAACCAAATCAGAACCACCCTTAAAAAGGGTGGTTTGCTCTTA
>DBFNYT010000188.1:0-4057 GCA_048425625.1 Collinsella sp.
TGGTGTAAGAGTGTCCTGAGGTCCGTCGCTGCAAGTCCCGATGTTACTCCTTCTTGAGACCGCGCCTCTCGACTATCTCGTCCACTATCTCCCTGGCGCGCCGCCCGAGCGCGCGGCGCCTCCCCTCTGTCGGGGCCGGCCTGTCCGCGGGCTCGGCGAAGCCCTCGGCGGCCGAGGCCTCGGAGAACACGCGCTGCTGGGACCACTGCCCCTCGGTCTCCATGAGGCTCGCGCACGTCAGGCGCAGCATCGACTCCCTCGAGGGGAAGGACTGCACGACCCTGTAGCGGCGCTTGATCTCGCGGTTGGCGCGCTCCTGGACGTTGTTGGTGCGGAGCTTGGCCCAGTGCGCCCTGGGGAAGGCCGTGAACGCCAGCGCGGAGTCCTCGGCCCGCTCGAAGACCTCGCCGGCCCTGGCGGACACCGACGCCACCCAGGGCGCCGCCTCGGCCCACACGCAGCGCGCGAGGTCGGGGTCGTCCTGGTAGACCGCGGCGTGCACGAGGTCCCTGACGGCCGCCTTGGAGTCCTCGGGCCTGCCCGAGCAGGCGCTCTGGAGGTTGCGCTGCAGGTGCGTCACGCAGCGCTGCCAGGCGCAGCCCTGGAACAGGCGCGAGACGGCGGCCACGAGCCCGGCGTGGCTGTCGGAGACCACGAGGCGGACGCCGGCCAGCCCGCGCTCGCGCAGCCCGCCGAGGAATGCCGCCCAGGAGTCCTCGCTCTCGGTGTCGACCACGTCGCAGCCCAGGAAGTGCTTGCGCCCGTCGGCGCCCAGCCCGATCGCGGTCACGACGCCCTGCGAGACGACCGACGAGCCGACCCTGCAGCTCATGTAGGTGGCGTCGAGCCACAGGTAGCAGCACGGCGTGCCCGACAGGTCGCGGCTGCGGAACTCCGCCACCTCGGCGTCGAGGTCGGAGCAGAGGCTCGAGACCTCCGAGCTCGACAGCGAGGATATGCCCAGCCTGGACGCCACGCGCTCGACCTTGCGGGTGGACACGCCGCACACGTACATCTCCTGCACGATGGAGGCCACCGAGGTGTCGACGCGCGACCATCGCGCGAGCATGCCCTCGGGGTAGTAGGTGCCGTGCCTGAGCTTGGGTATCTCGAGCTCCACGTCGCCCACGGCGGTCTTGAGCGACCTGGGGCGGTAGCCGTTGCGGCTGTTCTCCCTGCCGTCGCTGCGCTCGTTGCGGCCCGCGCCGCACATCTGCTGGGCCTCGGAGTCCATCAGCGCGTTCATCACGCCGCCCAGCACCCTGCACGCGAACTCGCGCGCGTCGCCGCACTCCTGCCAAAGCCTCGCCGCCTCGAGGGCCTCGTCGCGGCCGAGGCGCAGTACACTCTCTTCTTGGGGCATCGCCTTTCCTTCCATTCGTCACCTTCATTACTCCAACGACGAATTCTAGGCGGTGTCCCCTCCCTTTCAAGAAAGAGAAGAGGCGGGGCATGCCCCGCCTCTTACACCACATCTCTGCGCGCTACCCAGATGTACGCTAATTTGGCTCAACCTTGAGACAAAATGAAGTAATTTCGATAGACCTCGGGTTCAACGAGGCGATTTTGACCCAAATACGCTGTTACTAAACTGGTAACAGTACTCATATTTGGCCTTTTTTGACCACGGGTCCTCTTGTTGGTGTCACACAGCTGCTTCGTGCGGGTATCCTAATGCCAACGTGTGCCTATCAGAGGAGAGACCATGCTGTTGTCCGGTATCATCGCTGCCCTTACCAGCCTTTTGATTCCCATCATCATTCTGTTGCTGCTGCTTCCCAACGCCTGCTACGTCGTTGAACAGCAGCATGCCGTGATCATCGAGCGTCTGGGCAAGTTTAACCGCATCGTCAACGCGGGCTTCCACATGAAGGTGCCCGTGATCGACCGCAAGGCCGCCACGGTGAGTCTGCGAACCATGAAAAACGGTTTTGGCATCGACGTTAAGACCCAGGACAACGTGACCATCGGCCTTGAGGTCTCTGCTCAGTACCACGTGAGCTATGACATGGGCGCCGGCCCGGCAGATTCGGGCATCTACAAGAGCTACTATATGCTGCAGGAGCCCGTCGACCAGATGCGTGACTTCATCACCGACGCTCTGCGCTCTTCGATTCCCGTCTACACACTCGATGAGGTCTTTGCCAAGAAGGATGACATCGCCAAGGACGTTAATGCCACCGTGTCCGAGCAGATGGCTGCCTACGGCTTCACCCTCGTGTCGACACTCATCACCAAAATCGCGCTGCCGACCGAGGTCGAGAACTCCATGAACGACATCAACGCTGCCCAGCGCAAGCGCGCTGCGGCACAGGAGCTCGCTGAGGCCGACCGCATCAAGCGCGTCACCGAGGCGACCGCCGAGGCCGAGGCAATGGAAAAGGCGGGCGAGGGCATCGCCAACCAGCGCAAGGCCATCGCGCTGGGTATCAAAGATTCGCTCGAGATCATCCAAGAGACGGGTGTCGGCAATGACGAGGCCAACCAACTGTTCATGTTTACGCAGTGGTCCGAGATGATGACGGAGTTCGCTCGCACGGGTAAAACCTCGACGGTCGTGCTGCCGAGCGACTTTTCGCAGTCGGCCTCGATGTTCGAGCAGATGCTGACCGCCAGCAAAGTTCAAAACGATTCGAAGGAGTAGACGCGCGTGAAATACACCGTCGTTTGCGTCGGTAAGCTCAAGGAGCGCTTTTGGAAGGACGCGTGCGCTGAGTACACCAAGCGCCTAGGTGCCTATGCCAAGGTTGATATCCGCGAGGTGGCCGATATCGACCCGGCTAAGGCGGGCGGCGTGGATGCCGCGCGCGACAAGGAGGGGGCGGCAATTCTTGCTGCATTGCCGTCTCGGGCGCATGTGATCCTGCTGGCTATCGAGGGCAAGGAGCGTTCGAGTGAGGAGCTCTCGGCGCGGCTCGACGATCTTATGCTGCGAGGCAGCAGCGACATTGCCTTTGTAATCGGCGGTTCGGACGGCGTGAGTGATGAGGTGCGCGCCCGCGCCGACGAGATGCTCAGCTTTGGACACATTACCTTGCCGCATAACCTGGCGCGTGTGGTGCTGCTAGAGCAGATTTACCGTGCCTGCAAGATCAGCCGTGGCGAGCCGTATCACAAATAGGTCGGCAATACGAAACAATGGCGTGGGACAATACCTTTCGTTTTGAGGAATGTGTCTGAAAGGACTATGCGATATGAAGATTGGATTTGTCGGTTTTGGCAATATGGCGAGCGCTATGGCCGATGGCTGGATCGCTGCCGGTGTAGCTGCGAGCGACATGTGCGCCTGTGCGGGTCGCTACGACGCACTGGTTGAGCGCTGCGAGGCGCGCGGCATGGTCGCCTGCCACGATGCCGCCGAGGTCGTCGCCGCATCCGATATCGTGGTCGCTGCGGTCAAACCGTACATGATCGAGAAGGTATTCGCCCCGCTCAAGGATGCTCTTGCCAAAAAGGTCGTTCTGTCGGTTGCCTGGACCTGGGACAGTGCCAAGTGGGAGCAGGTCCTGCCGGGCGTTGCGCATATCTCGACGGTGCCCAACACACCGGTTTCGGTGGACGAGGGCGTCATCGCTTGCGAGAAGGCTTCCACGCTTAGTGATGAGCAGAGCGCAGTGGTGCTTGATCTGCTTGGCAAGCTCGGTGCGGTGGTCGAGCTCGATACGAGCCTGCTGTTTGTGGGCGGCACGGTGGGTGGTTGCGCTCCGGCATTTGTCGCTATGGCAATCGAGGCCCTGGGCGATGCGGCGGTCAAGCACGGTATCCCGCGTGCCGATGCCTATCGCATTGTGAGCCAGATGGTGCTGGGTACGGCAAAGCTGCAGCTTGCAACTGGCCAGCATCCTGCGGCGATGAAGGATGCCGTATGCTCGCCCGGCGGCGCCACCATCAAGGGCGTCATCGCGCTCGAGGATGCCGGCATGCGCAGCGCCCTGGTCAAGGCCATCGACGCCACCCTTCAGTAAAACCTTCCATTTAGGGACAGGTTTATTTTGGCTGGTTTTCCTGCGGTTTTGTCCCTTTAGCAAAAAGCGCGCCGCAACCGGCTCGATTCCGG
>DBFNYT010000189.1:0-3304 GCA_048425625.1 Collinsella sp.
GGACAGCGAAAGCCCGCCAGAGCGAGCAAGGTGCCTTGAAACAAGGCGGCATTGATCTTTTGATCATGCCACCGAAGTTGAAAGGCAGATTGCCGCTCTGGCGGGTTTGCAGCATCAACTGGTTACGCGGTTTGGTAAAACCGCGTAACTCTTAGGGCCGCTGGCCCATGCCACCCTCGAGGGTGACGGTCTCGCCGTTCATGTACTTAAAGTCGGGACCGCAGAGCTGAACGACCACGCGGCCGATTTCCTTCTCGACGTCGCCGTAGTGACCCGCCGGTGGCATGTGGACGTTGGCCTTGAACGCCTCGGGATAAGCATCCTGGAAGTTCTCGAGCGCAGCGGTCCAAGCAAGCGGGCACACGATGTTGACGTTGATGCCGTCCTTGCCCCACTCGTTGGCGGCAACGCGAGTCAGACCGCGGATGCCCTCCTTGGCAGCGGCATAGCTGCACTGGCCGTAGTTGCCAAACAGGCCGGCGCCCGAGGCAAAGTTGACCACGGAGCCCTTGGTCTCCTTCAGGTGCGGATAGGCCTTCTGCATGTACAGATAGGTAGCATACAGACCGGAGTAAATGGCCAGGTTAAACTGGTCCATGGTGTGGTCGGCGATGGTCACACCCGAGGCGCTGGCCTGGGCGTTGTTGACGACGGCGTCGATGCGGCCGAACTCCTCAATGGCCTTGTCGATGACGTTCTGGACGACGGCCTCGTTGTCCTGACCAGCCGAGACATCGGCCTGAACAGGCAGAACCTTGACGCCGTACTCGGCCTCGAGGGACTCCTTGGCGGCCTCGAGCTTGGCGACGTTGCGGCCGGTGATAACGAGGTTCGCGCCCTCCTTGGCAAAAGCGATATCGATGCCGTAACCGATGGAGCCAGCGGAGCCGTCCTTAAGCGTGGCCTTGCCGCCGCCGGTGACGATCACGGTCTTACCAGTGAAAAGTCCCATACAAAGTCCTTTCAAATCGCGACGGGCACGCCCGCCGACTGCGCGTGTCCAACTTCACGCGCCAAAAGCTGACATGCAACTTTAGCGTGTTCAAGTGAAAAATAAAGACCGCAGCAGGCGAACGGCGCAACGTCATTCGGCGAAGGGATTGTCAAGTACAAACTGGATAAAGCGGCCGAGTTGTTGCTATCAGATCGAGCCATCGAACACGTTTTGAAACTTTGCTGCGGCGCGCGGGATGTCGGCGCGAGACTTTATCATAGGGTGACAAGCAACGATGAGGAGCACATGCCTATGACAGACGAGCTGGACCCCCAGACTCAGCAGCATATTGATCATTCCGCAGACGCCGTCGACGACTGCGATACTCCCACCTGCATCGACGCCTCCACCGATGCGCCCGCCACCGCAGATGCGCACGCCGATGCGGACAAGGCAACAGACACAGACGATACTGTCGAGCATGACGAAGGCGAGCAGTCGGAGTCGAACGACGCCGAGCCCGATACGGAACCCGCACCACAGGCGGCGGGCCCCATCGAGGTATCTTCGGAAGAAGAGCTCGATGCCGTCATGGACTCCATGATGGACGCCGTCAAAGCGATGAAAGACGCCGTGGCCGATGCCGATATTGATGCCGAGGAAGAGGAGGCTGCCGAGGCCGCCTCGACCTTTGTGCCCGGCGAGACTCCGATTGCCGACCAGGGCAGCACCATGCCCTCGTTTCTGCAGCTCGAGCACCCCACGATTGGCGCCGATGCGGTCGATCCGCACGCAGCAGGCTTTTCTGTGGTCGAGGGCGGTACCGGCAATATCGCCGCGCCGCAGGCTGCCGATGCGGACGCTGCCGACACCGCTCGCCCGACCGCCCCGCACTACCCCGCCGCGAGCCACGATCTGGGGACCGCTGTCTCGAACACTGCGAACGCCGTGGGCACCTTTATCGCCCAGGGTGCCTCGGCCATGCGCGAAATGAACGCCGCGAAAAAGGCACTTGCCGATGCCCGCGCCCACCTGGCCGAACTTGAGCAGCGCATTACCGATCAGGCCGAGGAACTCGAGACGCGCCAGGATATCGCAGGCCGCTACGACCAGATCGTCGCCGACCAGCGTCAGGCGATCGCCACAGCGCAAAAGACCGCTGCGGCAGCCGAGATTGACCGTGATGCCCACGCCGCCAAAGCGACAGAGCTCAGGGATCAGTTCGAACAAATGAAGACAGAGGATGACGCGACTGAGATCCGTCTGAAGGCCGCGCTCGATGCCGTGGAGGCCCGCGAGGCGAGCTCGCGCGAGACCGGCAACCGCCTCGTTCGACGTCTTGAGGATTCCAAGCGCATCCGCGACAAGGTGCAGGCCGAGCGAGACGCCGGCATTGCCGCCGCACAACAAACCGTCGACGCCACGCGCGCCCAGCTCGAGACACTGCGTCATGAGTATGCCGAGCTGCAACGCAATCCCTCGGCAAATCCCGCCAACTATACGGTGCGCACCAGCGAGCTCTCGATGCAGATCTCCGACACGGCAGATGCCCTGCGTAAAGCCGAAGAAGATGTCCCGCGCATCACCGCCGACCTTGAGCACTCGCTTGCCGCAGCCGAGCAGGCCGTCGAGCAGGCGCAAGCCCCCATCGCCGACGCTAAGCGAGCCCATCAGGCCGTGACGGCAGAGGCCGATGCCGCGCGCGACGAGCTGCAGACCGCAAAAACCGCCGCCGCAACGCGCCAGCGCGAACTGCGCGAGAAGATCGCCGCCGAGGACAAGGCACGCCGCGACCAAGAGCAGAGCATAGCCAACGCCCAAGCAGATGCCGCGCATGCGCAGTCGATCATCGAGCAGGCGACCGAGGTGCATGACCATCCAGAGATCACTGAGTCGCTTGCAGGATCCTTGGCCCGAGACAAGGCCGAACACGCCGAGACCGAGCAAGAAGTCGCCCAGCTCGAGGCCACCGAGGACGCGGTGCGGGAGCGTACCCGCGACTCACGCATCAAATTCACCGGCGCCATCGTCTGCATCATCGCCGTGATTCTGGTGATCATCCTGGTCTGGCTGTTCGCGAGCAAGTAAACCAGCTGCCAAAAAACACTCAACGCAGTTGCGGTGAGATAGTTCCTGTTTAGCCTCAAAAAAGGCCAACTCAAGAACTATCTCACCGCAACTTTTTGATTGGTGCAAAGGGGTCAGGCTACTTTGCACCAACTTGGTGCATATAAACCAGTCCCCATTGCGCCAACAACGTTTGCCCAGGTAAAACCTGCCAAAATAAACCTGTCCCTTTTTGGCAGGTTGAACCACGGCAACGCCGATGTTTTGGCGCGGACAGCGAAAACGCCCCTAAGCGAGCAAGGT
>DBFNYT010000190.1:0-12416 GCA_048425625.1 Collinsella sp.
CACGACCGTTGCGATGGTCGTGCGCCCCTTTTGCGTTTGTGGGGGCCACCGGCCATAATGCCCAGGCGCGGTGCGGCAAGACGGGCGTCTGCCGCCGCGACTCGGTACGAAATCAACGAGAACCAGTGTGCTCCATTAAGCTAAAGTATGCGAATGCCCTCCCTAAAAAGGTGAGCTCGCTAGGCTTTTTTGGGTTTGTTGACGATGATGATGCCGCCGCAGACCAACAACAGGGCAACGATGACGGTAACGGGGCTCGTGCCAGCGCCCTCGCCGAGCAGCAGTGTGCTCAACAGCACGCCAAAGACCGGGTTCATAAAGCCAAAGACCGAGACGCGGCTGACGGGGTTGACGGCAAGCAGGCGCGACCACAGCGAGTACGCGACGGCGGAGATAAGCGCCATGTAGATGATGAGCGCGATGGCGGGGGCGACTTCGGTGGGGGACAATGTGCCGCCCATCAAAAAGCCGATGGCGGTGAGGACCAGGCCGCCGACTAAAAACTGCCAGCCGGCAAGCAAAACACCGTCGTGCTTGCGCGAGAAGATGCCGATCAGGCAGGTCGAAAGAGCGCCCGCGACAGTGGAGGCTAGGATAAAGCCCTCGCCATCGAGCGTGAAGCCAAAGGTGCCATCTGCGCCCGAAAGGTTGACAAGCGCGACGCCGGCAAAGCCCAACACGCAGCCAAGCACCTTGGCCGTATTGAGCTTCTCGGTGCGAAATGCCAGGGCGGCAAAGAGGATTGCGAGGAAGTTGGCGCTGGCCTCGATGATGGAGCTCGACATGGCACTGGCGCGCGAGAGTCCCAGGTAGAAAAAGAAGTACTGCCCGATAGTCTGGAAGAGCGACAAGACAAAGATGGGCTTGATGTCGCGCGCTTGCGGTACGAGGGGGCGGCGTTGGGCCGCGCTCATCCCAACGATAACCAGGACGCCGGCAAGCGTAAAGCGTAAACCTGCAAAGAGCAGCTGCGAAGCGCTATCGTGCGCCGGGATACCAAAGAGTGCGTAGCCGATCTTGATGCAGGGAAAGGCCGATCCCCAGAGTGCACAGCAAACAAGACAGCCCAGGATGAGTCCGGGCAGGGTGGCGAGATACGGCTTGCGGCTTTCCATGATGTCCTTCCTACATGCGCGAAGCAAAAAAAGAACCCGCCACCGGATGTGTCGGTGGCGGGTGTTGTTACCCGAAGGGATTGTACCCGATGGGAAAGGTTTAGGCGAAGTAGGCCACGCCGCTCTCAAAGATCGGCATGAACTTATCGCCGGGGACATGCTCGGGCACGTTGCGGTACAGGTTGTCGCCGCGGCGCTCGGCATGACCCATCTTGCCCAGGACGCGGCCGTCGGGGCTCGTGATGCCCTCGATGGCGAGTGCGGAGCCGTTGGGGTTGACGGAGAGATCCATGCTGGGCTTGCCGTCCTCGCCCACGTACTGCGTGGCGACCTGGCCGTTGGCGATCAGCTGGGCGAGCACTTCGTCATTGGCGACAAAGCGGCCCTCGCCGTGGCTGATGGCGACGGTGTAGGGGTCGTCCAGGCTGCACTGCGACAGCCACGGGGACAGGTTGGACGAGATGCGGGTGCGCACCAGGCGGCTCTGATGGCGACCGATGGTGTTGAACGTCAACGTGGGCGCATCGGGCGTGGCATCGACGATGTCGCCGTAGGGCACCAGGCCGAGCTTGATCAGGGCCTGGAAGCCGTTGCAGATGCCCAGCATCAGGCCATCGCGGGCCTTGAGCAGGTCGCGGACTGCCTCGGTGACCTCGGGAGCGCGGAAGAACGCCGTGATGAACTTGGCGGAGCCATCGGGCTCGTCGCCGCCCGAGAAGCCGCCGGGGATCATGACGATCTGGCTCTGGCGAATACGGCGGGTGAGCTCGTGGGTGCTCTCGGCGACGGCCTCGGGCGTGAGGTTGTTGATCACGAAGGTGTCGGCCTCGGCACCGGCGGCACGGAAGGCGCGGGCGCTGTCGTACTCGCAGTTGTTACCGGGGAACACGGGGATGATCACGCGCGGGCGGGCGATCTTGGCGCCGCCGTACACGTGGATATCCTTGGCGCGGAAGTCGATGGTCTCGACCTCGGGGGTCTCGCCGGCGCTGCGGTAGGCGAAGACGCCCTCGATGCCGCTCTCCCAGGCCTCCTGGAGCTTGGCGAGCTCGATGACCTCGGAGCCGGTGTCGATGACATAGCCCTCGACGGTGGTACCCAGGGGCTCGACGACAACGCCGTCGGCGACCTCGGGCAGCTCGGCGTCCTCGGCGAGCTCGACGATAAAGCTGCCGTAGAGCGGGGTGAAGAGGCTCTCTACGTCTACATCCTCGGCAAGCTCGATACCGATCTGGTTACCGACGCACATCTTAAAGAGGCTCTCGGCGCCGCAGCCGTAGCCGGGCGTGGAGATGGCCAGGGCGTTGCCGGTAGCAGTGAGCGCCTCGACGGCGTCAAACGCCGCGAGCAGCTGCTGAGCGTCGGGGCGGTAGTCCTCGCCATAGGTGGCGGGGGCGATGCGGACGACGCGGTGCGTGAGGCCCTTGAACTCGGGGGAGACAGCGCGGGCCGCCTTGCCCACGGCCACGGCGAAGCTGATGAGGGTCGGCGGAACGTTGAGCTCGCCGGCCTCGTCCTCAAACGAGCCACTCATGGAATCCTTACCGCCGATGGCGCCGGCACCCAGGTCGACTTGGGCCATAAGGGCGCCCAAGACGGCTGCCATGGGCTTGCCCCAGCGCTCGGCCTCGGTGCGCAGACGCTCGAAGTACTCCTGGAAGGAGAGGTAGGCGCGCTTGTGCTCAAAGCCTGCGGCCACGAGCTTGGCGATGGACTCGACCACGGACAGGTAGGCGCCCGCAAACTGGTCGGCCTCCATCAGATAGGGGTTAAAGCCCCATGCCATAGCGCTCGCCGTGGTGGTCTCACCGTCCACGGGGAACTTGGCGACCATGGCAGAGCTCGGGGTGAGCTGCGTCTTGCCGCCAAAGGGCATGAGCACGGTCGCGGCGCCGATGGTGGAGTCGAAGCGCTCGGAAAGGCCCTTGTTGGAGGCGACGTTAAGATCGGTGACGAGCGAGGTCATGCGCTCGGCAAGCGTGGTGCCGGCCCAGCTGGGCTGCCACACGCTGCGGGCGCAGACGTGGGCGACCTGGTGCTTGGGCGCACCGTTGGAGTTGAGGAACTCGCGGGACAGATCGACGATGGCGACGCCATTCCATGCCATGCGCATGCGCGGCTCGGCGGTAACCTCGGCGATGACGGTTGCCTCCAGGTTCTCCTCGGCGGCGTAGCCCATGAACTCCTCGACGTCACCGTCGGCGACGGCGCAGGCCATGCGCTCCTGGGACTCAGAGATAGCGAGCTCGGTGCCGTCCAAGCCGTCGTACTTCTTGGTCACGGTATCAAGGTCGACATACAGGCCATCGGCAAGCTCGCCCACGGCGACCGAGACGCCGCCGGCGCCAAAGTCGTTGCAGCGCTTTATCAGACGGCAGGCATCGCCGCGGCGGAACAGACGCTGCAGCTTGCGCTCGACCGGGGCGTTGCCCTTCTGGACTTCGGCACCCGAGGTCTCGATTGACTCGGTGTTCTGGGTCTTGGAGGAGCCGGTGGCACCACCGATGCCGTCACGGCCGGTGCGGCCGCCCAGCAGGATGATCTTGTCGGTGGGGGCGGGGCACTCGCGGCGCACGTGGTTTGCCGGGGTAGCGCCCACAACGGCGCCGACCTCCATGCGCTTGGCCACGTAGCCGGGGTGATAGAGCTCGTTGACCTGGCCGGTGGCAAGGCCGATCTGGTTGCCGTAGCTGGAGTAGCCGGCGGCAGCGGTGGTTACGAGCTTGCGCTGCGGCAGCTTGCCCTCGAGCGTCTTGGACACGGGGACGGTGGGGTCTCCGGCGCCGGTGACGCGCATGGCCTGGTACACGTAGCTGCGGCCCGAGAGCGGGTCGCGGATGGCGCCGCCCACGCAGGTGGCGGCACCGCCGAAGGGCTCGATCTCGGTCGGGTGGTTGTGGGTCTCGTTCTTAAACAGGAACAACCAGTCCTGGTCCTCGCCGTCGACATCGACCTTCACCTTGACAGTGCAGGCGTTGATCTCCTCGGACTCGTCGACATCGGTCATGACGCCGGTCTTCTTAAGGTACTTGGCGCCGATGGTGCCCATGTCCATGAGGCAGACGGGCTTGGCGTCGCGACCGAGCTCATGGCGCATCTCCATGTAGCGGTCGAAGGCCTGCTGCACCACGGCGTCGTCGATCGTCACGTCATCTAGGACGGTGCCGAAGGTGGTGTGGCGGCAGTGGTCGGACCAGTAGGTGTCGATCACGCGGATCTCGGTGATGGTGGGGTCGCGGTCCTCATCGCGGAAGTACTGCTGGCAGAAGGCGATGTCCGCCTCGTCCATGGCAAGGCCGCGATCGGCGATAAAGGCGGCAAGGCCGGCCTCGTCGAGCTCGCGGAAACCGTCGAGCACTTCGACAGGCTGCGGCTCGGGTGTCTCAATGTGCAGCGTCTCGGGCAGGTCGAGCGAGGCGATGCGCGCCTCGACGGGGTTCACCACGTAGTGCTTGATGGCCTCGATGGCGGCCTCGTCCAGGGCGCCCGAGATCATATAGACCTTGGCGGAGCGCACGGCGGGGCGCTCGCCCTGGCTGATGAGCTGCACGCACTCGCTGGCGGAGTCGGCGCGCTGGTCAAACTGGCCAGGCAGGAATTCGACGGCAAAGACGGCGCCATCGCTTGCGGGGAGCTCGTCGTAGGTCACATCGACCTGGGGCTCGCTAAAGACGGTCGGCACGCAGGAGCGGAAGAGCTCCTCGTCGATGCCCTCGACGTCGTAGCGGTTGATGATCCTCAGGGCCTCGATGCCCTGAATGCCGAGAATCTCGGTCAGCTCGCCCTTGAGCTGCTGAGCCTCGACGTCGAACCCGGGTTTCTTCTCCACGTAGATACGAGAGACCATTGGTTCCTGCCTTCCTGATCGGTTGGGCGTACGGTACGGTATGTGGCAGCGGTCGGTTTGCGGGGCAAGCCTCGCGGTCGCCTTGAGCCACATGTTTGTAAACCTCACTATGATACGACAGCTCGCGGCGTGTGGAGGACGGCGAGGGTGCTACAGTGAAGCGCAAACAAGAGAAAGGCATCACATGGCATTCGTTTCGCTCGCCATCATCGCGCTCGTGGCCTTTGCGAGTCCCTTTATCGCCTCGGCGATTCCCAGAAAGCCCGTCCCCGAGACGGTCTTTTTGCTCGTGTTCGGCGCGGTGTTGGGCCCTCATATGCTCGGCATCATCCATGTGGATGCCGAGGTCTCGCTCGTGTCCGAGCTCGGCTTGGCATTTTTGTTCCTGCTCGCCGGCTTTGAGATCGACCCCAAGAACATCACGGGCGTCGAGGGGCGCTACGGCATGGCGACGTGGGTCGTCACGTTTGGCATCGCCTGGCTTGCCGTGCGCTTTACCCCGTGGTTCTCAGTCAGTCATTTCGACGGTATCGCCGTGACGCTTGCCCTCACTTCGACGGCGCTCGGTACGCTTGTGCCCATCATGCGCGAGCGCTCGCTTACCGGCACGCGCGTGGGCGATTCGATTCTCGCATACGGCACCTGGGGCGAACTTGGCCCCGTGCTTGCCATGTCAGTGCTGCTCTCTGCGCGCACCGGCATCCAAACGCTCGTGATTCTGGGCCTGTTTGCGGTGGTCTGCGTGTTGCTGGCCGTGGTTCCGAGCCGCTCCAAGCGCGTCGGCAGCCGTTTCTTTGCGTTTGTCGAGGAGCGCGCCGATACCACATCGCAGACCTTCGTGCGCTTGACGGTTCTCATCTTGGTCACGCTCGTGGCGTTCTCGGCCATCTTCGATCTCGACATCGTGTTGGGCTCCTTTGCCGCCGGCTTTGTCCTGCGCTATATCATCCCCGAGGGCAACCATACACTCGAGACCAAGCTCGATGGCCTGGCTTACGGCTTTCTGATTCCGGTGTTCTTTACCGTATCGGGCGCAAAGATCGACCTGACGGTCGTGGCGTCGCGCCCCGGGCTGCTCGTGGGCTTTATCGTGGCGCTGCTCATCATTCGCGCCGTGCCCATTCTTGTCTCCATGAGCATCTGTCCCGAGACGCGCGATGTCTCGGCGTATGGCCGCATTACCGTGGCCCTGTACTGCACTACGGCGCTGCCGATCATCGTTGCCGTGACGAGTGTGGCCGTCAACGCGGGAGCGCTTTCGCAGGATATCGCCTCGGTCATGGTTGCCGCCGGTGCCATCACGGTATTCTTGATGCCGCTGCTCGCCCAGCTCTTCTACCGCGTGGTCGACGCCGCGCCGGTTGCCGCCGTGGCAGAAGTTGCCGAGCATCCTTCCGACGCGTTCGATATTCTGCGCGCCCATCACGACCTGGCGAGCCTGCTCGCGCGTGAGCACGAGTTGTTGACCTCACACGGTCACGGTCGTGCGCTCGACGGCGTGCCTACGATTGATTCTATTGCCGATCATCTTTCGACCGAAGCGGCAAGCGGGCGCATCGATGCCCGTATTGTCGACGCCGCTCATTTGCTGGCCGAGAAGACCTATGGCGACGAGATTGACCCGTCCAAGCTCACTCCGCGCGAGCGCCGTCGCCTGGAGCGCGCTAAGCTCGCCGTGCACGAATACCGCCGCCGCATGCTGGAACTCTACGCAAGAGAAGAAGCCGAGGACGACGACGGCAAGTAGCAAGGAATACCGGGATACGGTTTCCGCCCAAATAAAAGAAGGCGCGCCGCCTGCATCGATCGCAGGTAGCGCGCCTTTTGCGTAGAGCTCTGAAGAAGGTTGGGGCCGAAGCCCACCGCCCTTTAGGAGCGGGCGGCTCCGTCGACGGGGAGTACGGCGCCCGTGACATAAGAGGACATGTCGCTTGCCAGGAAGACGAAGGCGTTGGCGACGTCCTCGGGCTCGCCCATGCGGCCGAGCGGAATGGTGGCGATGATGGGCTTGATGACCTCTTCGGGCAGGTTGGCGACCATATCGGTCTTGGTCACGCCGGGAGCGACGGCGTTGACGCGAATGCCCATGGGGGCGAGTTCACGCGAGAGCGACTGGACCATACCATTGACGGCGAACTTGGACGTGGGGTAGCCGACGCCGGAGGGTTGGCCGTACTTGGCGACCATCGAGCTCGTGGTGGTGATGGTGCCGCCGTGGCCTGCCTCGGTCATGATCTTGGCAGCGGCCTGGTGGCCGTTAAAGACGGCGACGACGTTGAGGTCCATGACCTTGGCGAACTCTTCGGCTGTGTACTCCAGAAGCGGCGAGCGCTGGGAGATGCCGGCGTTGTTGACGACCGTGTCCAGGCCACCCATGTCGGCGGATGCCTGAGTAAAGGCCTCGGTTACGGCTTCGAGCGAGGTGAGGTCGCAGGAGCGGCCCCAGACCTTGGCCTCGGGATAGGCTGCGGTCAGCTTCTCAACGGCGGCGTCGGCGGTCTCCTGGCGAGAGCCAAAGACGGTGACGGCAGCGCCCTCCTCGATAAAGCGGCAGGCGATGGCATAGCCGATACCGCGCGTGCCTCCGGTGATGATTGCTTTCTTACCCTCGAGCAACATGGTGCCTCCATTCTTCGGGGGTTGGACATACGCAGCACAGCATAGTGGCGGCCCAAAACGGGCACATTCGCTTATCGGTGAACGGTACCCCCGGTTGTCAATGAGCGGTCGAGTTGTTCAAACGTAAGCCGCGCCGATACGCCCCGAGCGCGTAAGCAAAAAGGCTCCCGTCCAAGACCGGACGGGAGCCTCTCAACAAATATGTCGTATACCGAAGACCGGAATTAGTTGGCCATAACGCCTTCGGTCCAGGCCTCGACGTCCTCGATACGCAGGACGTTGGCGACCTCGGCCACGCAGTCGACGCCTGCAAGCTCCGCAGCAGCGGCCTGGATGTCCTTCTCGAGCGCGCGGTGCGTCAGGAAGATGACGGAGCAGGTGTCGGTGACGCCCGATTTGCCATCCTCGACCTGGTTGATGAGCGAGATCGAGATGTTGTGCTTGGCAAAGATATCGACCGTCTCGGACAGGGCGCCCACGCGGTCGGCAACCTTCAGGCGCACATAGTACTTGGTCTGGAGTTCGTCCATGGGCTTAAAGGCGAGGTTGTGGCCGTAGGGCTCGATCTCGGGCAGCGGTGCCACGCCGCGGCTGATCTGCTCGGACAGCGACAGGATATCGCCTACGACGGCGCTCGCGGTGGGGAAGGAGCCTGCGCCGGCACCGTAGAACATGGTCTCGCCCACGGCGTCGCCCACCACGTAGACGGCGTTCATGGCGCCGTTGACCTTGGCGAGCATGTGGTCGGCAGGGATTAGCGTGGGGTGCACGCGGACGTCGACGCCGGCATCGGTGTTGCGGGCGATGCCCAGCAGCTTAATGGTGTAGCCGAGCTCGCGGGCCTGGGCGATGTCCTCGGCGCCGATGGTACGGATACCCTGCTGGTAAACGTCGTCGGTGGTCACGCGGGTGCCAAAGCCGATGGAGGCGAGGATGGCCGTCTTGCTGGCGGCGTCGAAGCCGTCGACGTCGGCGGACGGATCGGCCTCGGCGTAGCCCTTGGCCTGGGCGTCGGCGAGCACATCGGCGTAATCGGCGCCCTCGGCGTCCATGCGCGACAGGATGTAGTTGGTGGTGCCGTTGAGGATGCCGGCGATGGTCAGGATCTTGTTGCCCACCAGGTCGTGCTCGAGCGTGCTGACGATGGGGATACCGCCGCCGCAGCTGGCCTCGCACTTAATCTGCACGCCGCATGCGCGTGCCTTCTCGGCGAGCGTCTCGACGTGGCGGCCCAGCAGCGCTTTGTTGGCAGAGACGACGTGCTTGCCGTTCTCGAAGGCAGTGGTGAAGATCTCGGTCGCGGGGTGCTCGCCGCCGATCAGCTCGACGACGATATCGACGGCGGGGTCGGTGACGACGTCGTGCCAGTCGCTCGTAAAGGCCTCGCGCTCAACGCCGGCGGCCTCGGCCTGCTCCCAGGCAAGCGCGCAGGCGCGGGTCAGCTTAAGATCGATGCCGTAGGCGGCCAGATACTCATCGTGGTGGCTCTTGATCAGGCGTGCCACGCCGCCGCCGACGGTGCCTAGACCGATGAGACCGACGTTCACGGTGCGCAGGGGTTTGCTCATAGATAGCTCCTTCGTGCATCTTTATTGGATGAATGGCCCATTAAGGTTGAGTGCATTCTAGCGTGAACCGAGGATGTCTGCTTGCCGGGCAACGGCCGCCGCGCAAAACGGCACCAACGAAACGCTGCGGAAACATTGGAAACACGCTCGCTACAAACGAAGTTCCGTAACAAACTGTCAACGTTTGCACCATAAGGTTTGCCCTGTACCGCAACACGGCCGCATGGCGGCCAGCGAAAGGGGGACCTTATGTTCAACTTCAACAATGCGCTCAGCCGTAGAACCTTTTTGGCCGGCGCCGCGGCGCTCGGCAGCACCGCCGCACTTGCCGGCTGCTCGTCGGCTGGCTCGGATAGCGGGTCTGCCGACGAGGGCGGCGCGTTCAAGATCGGCGTCATCGGCCCTCTGACCGGCGCCGCGGCAACCTATGGCGTTTCGGCCGAGAAGGGCGCTAAGCTCGCCATCAAGGATTTCTCGAGCAAGGACCTCAAGCTTTCGATCAAGTCCGAGGACGATGTCGCAGACGGCGAGAAGGCCATCAACGCCTTCAATACCCTGTGCGACTGGGGCATGCAGGCCCTCGTTGGCCCCGTCACGACCGGCGCTGCCGTCGCCGTCTCGGGTGCGATTGCCGATGACATGCTCATGGTCACGCCTTCGGCCTCGTCGCTCGACGTCACCAAGGACAAGACCACGGTCTTCCAGGTCTGCTTTACCGACCCCACCATGGGCACCAGCGCCGCCAAGTTCTTGGCCGAGAAGTATGCGGACGAGAAGATCGCCCTGTTCTACAACTCCGGCGATACGTACAGCTCGGGCGTTGCCGACGCCCTTGCCGAGCAGGCCAAGGCGTCCAAGCTCGATGTCGTCGATACCGAGACCTTTAAGGACGACTCTTCCACGAGCTTTACCAACCAGCTGACTAAAGCCAAAGAGGCCGGCGCCACGCTCATCTTTGCCCCGATCTATTACACGCCGGCATCCGTCCTGCTCAAGAACGCCAAGGATATGGGCTATGAGATGACGCTTATGGGCACCGATGGCATGGACGGTCTGCTTTCCGTCGAGGGCTTTGATACCTCCCTTGCCGAGGGCGTGCTGCTCATGACCCCGTTCTCCGCCGACGAAGAGAAGAACGCCGACTTCGTCAAGGCCTACAAGGACGCCTACGACGAGACCCCCAACCAGTTTGCCGCCGACGCCTATGACTGCGTCCACGCGATTGTCGAGGCTATCGACAAGGCCGGCATCGACACCACGGCCGCCGGCGCCGATATCGCCGCCGACCTTGCCCGCGCCATGCGAAAGATTAAGATCGAGGGACTGACGGGCGAGCTGACGTGGAACGACGAGGGCCAGGTCGAGAAGCCCGCTACGGCCTATGTGATTCAGGACGGCAAGTACATCGCGGCTTAGGCGCGTATAAAAAGCAACCGGTGGGGCTGTTTATTCAGCCAGGGGACGCTTGTAACAGAATGGAAACATTACTTTCACACAATAAAGTGGCAAACTTGCATAAAGTGATAGAAATACGCAGAATTATGGATAAAGCGACAAATCCAAAGAAAAGTTGAAATATTCGCCACTTTTCCTAACTAAAGCGTCTAGTATTTTGCGAACGCCGAACACGGCGAAGGATGGCCTGTCGGGTAACCGAAACCCGACGAGATTTGAGAGGAGAGCCGCATGTCGAGCCTCACCGGTAAGTCATTGAACCCTGTCATGAATCGCAGGAGCGTTATCGCGAGCGCAGCAGGTCTGGGGGCGATGTCCATTCTAGCTGGCTGCTCCTCCAACGGCGGCGATAGCGGTTCCGCCTCGAGCGACGCCGCATTTAAGATCGGCACCATCGGCCCGCTGACCGGTGCCAACGCTTCCTACGGCAAGTCCGTCACCCAGGGTGTCGAGCTTGGCTGCAAGGATTTCTCCACCAAGGACCTGCCGCTTGCCAGCAAGGCCGAGGATGACCAGGCCGACGGCGAGAAGGCCGTCAACGCCTTTAACACCCTGCTCGACTGGGGCATGCAGGCCCTCGTCGGCCCGACCACCACGGGCGCGTCGGTTGCCGTTGCCGCCGAGTGCGGTAACGACCCCGAGACGTTCATGATCACTCCGTCCGCGTCCTCCGAGGACGTCACCAAGGGCAAGGATTGCGTCTTCCAGGTTTGCTTTACCGATCCCAACCAGGGCGTCAACGCTGCCAAGTTCCTGGCGCAGAAGTATGCGGACGAGAAGTTCGTGCTGTTCTATAACTCCGGCGACGCCTATTCTTCGGGCATCGCAGATTCCTTTAAGGTTCAGGCCGCTAAATCCAAGCTCGAGATTGTTGACGAGGAGACCTTTAAGGACGACTCCGCCACGAGCTTTACCAACCAGCTGACCAAGGCCAAGCAGGCCGGCGCCACCATGATCTTTGCGCCGATCTACTACACGCCAGCGTCCGTCCTGCTCAAGAACGCCAAGGACATGGGCTACGACGTCAAGATGATGGGTTGCGACGGCATGGACGGCATCCTGGGCGTTGAGGGCTTCGACACCTCTCTTGCCGAGGGTCTGCTGCTCATGACCCCGTTCTCCGCCGACGACGAGAAGAACGCCGACTTCGTCAACGCTTACAAGGATAAGTATGGCGAGACTCCGGACCAGTTTGCCGCCGACGCTTACGACGGCGTGCACGCGGTGGCCGAGGCCCTCGAGGAGGCCGGTCTTGGTGTCGACGCCGACCCGACCGAGGTCGCCGAGAAGCTGCCTAAGGCTATGCTCAAGATTACCGTTGACGGTCTGACCGGCAAGCTCACCTGGAACGATAAGGGCCAGGTCCAGAAGGAGCCCACGGCGTACGTCATCACCGACGGCAAGTACGTACAGGCCTAATAAGCCGCCTTACATAGAGCGGTTTTGATCCCAAGCAGGGGAGGTTTGGCCTTCCCTGCTTGCTTGGTATCTAGGGACAGTGTAACGTCCCTGTTTCATACATTAACTGGAAACCTATTCGAAAGGGGGATGTGGAACATGACGGTCTTTATCCAATACCTGGTCAACGGCCTGTCCATGGGCAGCGTCTACGCCATCATCGCGTTGGGCTACACCATGGTCTACGGTATCGCCAAGATGCTGAACTTCGCTCACGGCGACGTTATCATGGTCGGTGCCTATGTCTCGTTCTGTGCCACGTCGTATCTCGGCCTCCCGGGCTGGGCATCTGTAATTCTCTCTTGTGTGGTCTGCACCGTTCTCGGTGTTCTCATCGAGGGTCTGGCATACAAG